>CAZMSZ010000094.1:9992-13841 GCA_964569055.1 uncultured Planctomycetota bacterium
ATGACCGCCAAGAGCGCCAAGGGCGCCAAGGAGGAGCTGTCGCTGCGGGGGTCCCTCCTCGGGCCAAGTCCGCCAAGGAAGCTGTCGCTCGAGCGACGGCTCCTCGGTCGAGCTCCGACTTTGACTCCGCTGACCGCGCCGGCCACGGCTCGCTGGTCTCGATTACCATTCCTCGCCGGAGCTGGAACCCATGCCGACACGCCTCCGCCTCGTGCTCCTCGCCCTCGCGCTCACCGTCTGCGGCGGCTGCGCCAGCGCCGACTACGCCGGCGGGCCGAGCGGGGACGACCCGCACGCCTGGCTCGACCCCGGACCGGCCGTGACGATCCGCGCCGTGGACGGGCGCTCGACGGGGTACGCGAACTTCGCGATCCGGGTGGCGCCGGGGCTGCGGAAGGTGCACGTCCGGCTCGAGCACCCGATCGACAGCGAGGACCAGCACCCATTCGACGAGGTCGACGTGACGATCCGCGCCGAGGAGGGGCGGACCTACCTGATCGACCGCGAGCTCAACGACTTCCCGCCCCACCGCGCGGTCGTGCGGGAGGTCCCCTGAGCTTTGTGCGCCCGTGGGGCCTGAGGTACCCTCGCCGTCGAGGGGAGGTCTTGGCCGTGAAGATCTTCACGCCCGCCGAGGCGAACCGCACCCTGCCGCTGGTCCGCCGGATCGTGCAGGACGTCCTGGAGCGCGGCCGGGCGCTGCGCGCCCTGCAAGCCAAGGACGACCCGACGGTGGCGGACCAGGACCGCTTCACCGTCCTGGTCTCCGAGCTCGAGGCGCTGCTCGCCGAGCTGGAGGAGGTCGGTTGCACCTTCCGCAGCCCCGGGTTCGAGTTCGGCCTGGTCGACTTCCCCGGGATCATCGACGGCGAGCTCGTCCACCTGTGCTGGCGGGACGACGAGCCCGAGCTGATCTACTACCATGACCCGTTCGCGGGCTTCGCGGGCCGCCGGCCGATCCCGGCCGAGCTCCTGACGACGAGCCCTTGAAGGTGCCCTCGTGCGCGTGATCCTCCGGGCGGCCGCCTTGCTGGCGTTGCTGCTGCCGACCGGCTGCCGCGGCCCGACCGCGACGATCGGCGAGCTCGGCTTCCCCATGTTCGCCGACGTGGTCGGCCCCGAGACGAAGTTCGAGCGGCCCGATCCGCGCCAGACCAGCGGTATGGACGCCTTCCCCGAGCGGGCCGACCCCGAGGGCGATCACTACCTCGCGGTCCGCTACATGCCGCTCTCGAGCGACACCACGATCGCGATCGAGTTCAAGGCCCGCGCGCGGAGCAGGCCCGGCCTCGACAAGCTGGCGCTGGCGGTCTACCCGGCCACGCGCACCGAGGCGGAGCGCTTCAGCGTGAGCGGGACCCTCCCCGCCGGGATCGGCGCGCCGATCGCCGAGGCGGTGGGCGGCGACCGCGACGAGACGGGCGGCCTCACGCTGGCGGTGCTGTTCCCGCGCGCTGCCGTCCCCGAGGGGACCGAGCGGCTGATCGTGCCCAGCCTGGCGCAGTACGAGGACGGCTGGATCTACGTGCGCTTCTACCAGACCGCGGTCCCGGCGCCGATCAAGCTGGTCACGCCCGAGGAGATGGAGGCGCTGCGCGGCGCCACCCCGCCCGAGGCGGCGCCGGCTGATGGCGGCGCCGCGGGCGAGCCCGCCGCGCCGACCGCCCCCGAGGCCGAGCCGGCCCCCGCCGACGAGCCCCAATAGTCGAACGGGCGGCGTTTTCTCCCCGGCGCGCGGAGCGGCGCCCCTCCGGAGGTAGTTTCGCGGGAGGAGCGCCGACCGAGCCGTATGACCGACCACACCGTCAGCGTCGCCTCGAACTGGGGCACGATCGTGCTGTTCGACCCGGGCCTGCTGCAGGACCGGGTCAAGGACTCCTCGCGCTGGTGGCGCGAGGACCCGCTCGGCACCGCCGAGCGGCGCGGCGGCCGGCTCGCCTTGTGGCCGATCAGCGCGCGCGCGAGCAGCCGCTCGTACCGCTTCCGGCTGGCGACCGAGGTGCGCGAGGACGAGCTACCGTTCGTGTGCGGCTCGAGCGAGCCCGCGCCGCTGTTGGTCGAGGGGGAGGAGGTGTTCCTCGGTCCGATCGAGCGCCTCCCGGGGGACGGCGGCGGGGACCGGCTCCCCGCGATCCCCGAGCAGGGTCAGCTGGTGCGCCTCGGCCCCGGACGCTACAGCGTGCAGGTCCACGTGCTCGACTGGCAGGGCGAGGAGCGCTTCTGGAACGAGGACAACGAGCCGACCGCCGACGCCCCGCCCGACTTCGTGATCGAGGCCAGCGAGGTCGCGGGTGAGCTGCCCGCGGCGCCCGCCGAGCAGGTGCCCCTGCTCGAGCTGATCCCTCGCAAGACGCCGACCGCCAGCACCAAGGTCCGGTTCGCGACCCGGCCTCGCCCGCGCGACGAGCCCGAGCCGGCGCCGCGCCGCCGCCGCAGCAGCAGCAGCGCCGGGCCGAGGCGCGCGGCCGAGCCCAAGCGGCCGCGCGCCCCCGAGCTGCAGCCGGGCGAGCTCGGGGTGGGGGCGAGGGTGCGCCACCCCAGCTACGGGATCGGGACGGTGCTGTTCTTCCGCGAGGGCTTCCCCAAGGTCAAGGTCAGCTTCGCGAGCCGCGAGTACAAGGTCGACAAGGACGAGCTCACGGTGATCTGAGCGCCGGCACGTGCGTTGCGCCTCCTCGGCCGAGGAGGGAGCCATGACGCGCAAGAGCAGCCGGTCGTCCAGGGAAGAGCGCGCCAAGCGTGGCGCGGGGCGGGCGCGGCAGGAGCGCGGGCGCGTCGCCGCCCGCACCCGGGAGCGCCCGCAGATGCAGGGCGAGCCCGAGCCGCCCTTCCCCGAGCAGCGGCAGTCGGGCGCCGGGCTGGAGGAGGAGCTCGAGCCCCGGCCGCGTTATCAGGCGCGCCGCTATCGCCCGGCCGGCAAGCTGGAGGGGAAGGCCGCCCTGATCACCGGCGGCGACAGCGGGATCGGCCGGGCGGTGGCCGTCCTGTTCGCGCGGGAGGGCGCGGACGTCGCGATCAACTACCTCCCCGAGGAGCAGCCCGACGCCGAGGAGACCCGCGCGGCCGTCGAGGCGGCGGGACGCAAGTGCGTGCTGATCCCCCGGGACATCTCGAACCACGCGGCGTGCGAGGAGGTGGTCGCGGAGGCGGCGGACGAGCTCGGCCGCCTCGACATCCTCGTCTCGAACGCCGCGCACCAGATGCGCAAGGACTCGCCCGAGGCGATCAGCGACGAGGAGCTGGATCGCACCTTCAAGACCAACGTCTACGCCGCGTTCTGGCTGACCCAGGCGGCGCTGCCCCACCTGGGCCCGGGCTCGTCGATCATCGTGTCGAGCTCGGAGACGGGGCTGATCGGCAACAAGGCCCTCCCCGACTACTCGGCGACCAAGGGCGCGCTCAACGCGTTCGTGAAGTCGGCCGCGCAGCAGCTGATCGAGCGCGGGATCCGGGTCAACGCCGTGGCGCCCGGCCCGGTGTGGACGCCGCTCAACCCGGCCGACGAGGGGACCGAGCCGGAGAAGATCGCGCACCAGGGGGAGAAGACCCCCTACGGCCGCCCGGCGCAGCCCGAGGAGATCGCGCCGGCGTACGTGTTCCTCGCCTCGGACGCCGACTCCAGCTACATCACCGGGATCGTGCTGCCGCTGCTGGGAGGGGTCACGACGGCGGGGTAAGGAGGGAAGGAAGGAAGGAAGGCAGAAAGGCAGAAAGGCAGAAGAAGACAACACGGAATATCAACAGCGAATAACAATCCGAATATCAATGGAAGAGCTGTCGCTCGTGGGGGGGGCGCCTTGGCCGAGGGTGCCGCTGTTGGTCTCGCGCCTCGGGGCGAGGGCTGTCGCT
>CAZMSZ010000094.1:13941-16946 GCA_964569055.1 uncultured Planctomycetota bacterium
GGGGGCGTGTGCCGCAAGCGACAGCCATTGATATTCGGATTGTTATTCTCTGTTGATATTCCGTGTTGTCTGTCTCGAGCCAACCACTGGCCCCTCTACAACACTCCGCTGACCCACTCCTCGTCGGGCGCCAGCGGCGTCCCGAACACGCGGTCGCCCATCCGGGCGCACACCCACAGCCGCTGCTCCGGGTCGTGACGGAACCGCACGAAGCACGACTCCTTGTCCCGGAGCACGCGCCGCAGCTGCGGTCCTGGGCCCTCGCCTGCCAGCGTTCGCACCGCGCTCATGGTCACCTCCTCCCCTCGCCCGCCCTCCTCTTCGGCGCGGCCGGCGCGTTGCCTTGAGCCGGCGAGCGCACGGCCGGCCGATAATGGGGGAGACAGCCGGCCCGGGGCGCATCGTCCTTCGGCCCATGATCGGGGCTGCCGTGGCGGACTACCGCTTCATCGACCACACCGGCGACTTCGGCCTCGAGCTCGAGGCCGACGACCTCGACGACGTGTTCGCCGGCGTGGCGCGCGCCTTCGCGGACCTCCTCACCGACGGGCCCGACCTCGTCGCCGCCCGCGAGCCACGCGAGCTCGCCGTGAGCGGGCTCGACGCCCCCGACCTCCTGGTCGCCTTCGCCAACGAGCTGCTGTACCTGTTCGAGGTGGAGGGCTTCCTCTGCGCTCGCTTCGAGCCGACGCGCACCTCCCCGACGGAGGTGGCGGGGACGTGCCTCGGCGAGCGCTACGACCCCGCGCGCCACGCGATCGCCCGGCCCGTCAAGGCGGTCACGCACCACGCCGTCCGCTGCGAGCCCGCCGGCCCTGGGGACGGCGGCGGCTGGCGCGCCCGGCTGATCTTCGACCTGTGAAGGAGCTCCCGTGAGCCGCAAGGACCGCAAGCGCCGCGAGCGGCGCACTCACCGCCCGCGCGCCGAGCGCGCCGCCGCCGCGGCCGCGGGCGCGATCGCGCTCGCGCCCGCGCCGTACGCGGGCAAGCAGGTCCCGCTCGAGCGGATCGATGACTGCCGCTGGCGCGTGCCGCGCACCGGCGCCATGCACGTCGATGGGGTCGTCTACGCGCAGGAGTCGCTGCTCCCCGACCTGCGGGCCGACCGCAGCCTGGAGCAGGTCGCCAACGTGGCCACCCTCCCCGGGATCGTGGGGCACTCGCTCGCCATGCCCGACATTCACTGGGGCTACGGGTTCCCGATCGGCGGGGTGGCCGCGTTCGACCCCGAGCACGGGGTCGTCAGCCCGGGCGGGGTCGGGTACGACATCAACTGCGGGGTGCGCCTGCTCGCGAGCGACGTGACGCTCGGCGACGTCCAGCCGCGGATCCGCGCGCTGACCGAGGGCCTGTATCGCGCGATCCCGGCGGGGGTCGGCTCCAAGCGCTCGGAGCTGACGCTCGGCGACGACGACCTCGCCGACCTCATGCGCCGGGGCCTCGCCTGGGCGGTCGAGCGCGGCTACGCCAGCGAGGCGGACGCCGCCCACGTCGAGGAGGGCGGCTGCATCCCCGGCGCCGAGCCGGCCCACGTCAGCCAGCGGGCCGTGAGCCGCGGCCGGACCCAGCTCGGCACCCTCGGCTCGGGCAACCACTTCGCCGAGCTGGGTGTGGTGGACGAGGTCTACGACGAGGCGGCCGCCGCCGCGTTCGGTCTGGCGCGCGGGCAGGTCACGCTCATGATCCACTCGGGCTCCCGCGGCCTCGGCCACCAGGTGTGCACCGACTTCCTCTCGGACATGCTGCGCGCCGCGGCCCGCTACCGGATCCCGCTGGTCGACCGCCAGCTCTGCTGCGCCCCGGCCACCAGCCCGGAGGCCGAGCGCTACCTCGGCGCCATGGCGGCGGCGGCGAACTTCGCGTTCAACAACCGCCAGCTCATGGCCCGCTGGGCGCGCGAGGTGTTCCACCAGCAGCTCGGCGCCGAGCTGCGCACCGTCTACGACGTGTGCCACAACATCGCCAAGTTCGAGCAGCACCCGGTGGACGGCGCGCCGCGCCGCCTGCTGGTGCACCGCAAGGGCGCCACGCGCGCCCTCCCGCCGGGGCATCCGCTCGTGCCCGCGGCCTACCGCGAGGTCGGTCAGCCCGTGATCATTCCGGGCGACATGGGGCGCTACTCGTTCGTCCTCAAGGGCGCCCCGCGCTCGGAGGAGACGTTCGGCTCCGCCTGCCACGGGGCCGGGCGGCTGCTGTCGCGCGGCGAGGCCAAGCGCCGCTATGGCTCACAGGACGTGACCCGCCAGCTCGCCGAGCAGGGCGTGGTCGTGATCGGCAGCTCGCGCGCCACGGTGGTGGAGGAGGTGCCGCAGGCCTACAAGGACGCGGCCGAGGTCGTGGGCGTGGTCCACGACGGCGGCCTCGCCGAGCGCGTGGCCCGGATCCGCCCGATCGGCTGCGTGAAGGGCTGACTCAGCGCGAGCCGGCGAGGGCCCACGCGATCACGTCGGCGCGGACGCGCTCGACGTCGCGCGCGGCGCGCAGCGCGATCTTGGCCAGGCTCGCCAGCGAACGGGGGCCGCCCGCCCCGCCGCGCCCCGCGGTGTGCGCCGCCATCGCGGCGTAGTACGGGAGCGAGGGCTCGACGCTCCCCTCGGGGAGCGCGCGGGAGGCCTGATAGGCGCGCGCCGCGTGGTCGGGGCAGGGGCAGTCGCACCAGGCGGCCGCCGCCTCGAGCTGCGCGGCCTCGGTGGGGGAGCCGGCGACGGACCGCCCGGCCAGGACCAGGGCCCGCACCAGCGCCGGCGGCGGGAGGTCGAGCAAGGCCCGCCGCGGCGGGACGCGGCGGTCGGGCAGACCCAGCACGGCGCGCGCGCCGGCGTCGCCGAGGCGCGCGGCGAGCTCGACCCGCTCCGCCGCGAGCTCGCCGGCCCGCATCCGGGCGAGCAGCAGCCCCGCCCGGGCGTCGAGGTCGCCCGCGCGCGCCGCCCGCTCGAGCTCGCGCCAGCGCAGGTCCATGCGGGCCATCATGACGTCGGCGCGGGCGGGGGACCAGGCCGGCGCGG
>CAZMSZ010000094.1:17046-21772 GCA_964569055.1 uncultured Planctomycetota bacterium
CACGGGCACGGGGCGCAATGCGAGGCGCGGAACCCGATGTCCGTACACGACTAGGGCTCTCCCCGCGTCGCCGCAGAGAGAGCCCCGGATCGTATCGATCGGATACGGAGAGGATTACTCGCCGTAGACGATCGTGGTGTAGTCGGCCAGGATCCCGATGATGTTCGTCGAGTGGTGGTCGACGTGGCTGATCTTGGTGATCTCACCAGCCTTGGCCGCCGCCTCGATCGAGGCGTCGCCGGTCGCGATCCAGCCGAGGATCGAGCCAGCGGTGGCCTTGCCGACCTTGGTGCTGCTCACGGCGCCGTCACCAGCGACCGCGAACGGACCCTTGACGTCCATCCAGAGACCGCCGCTGACGGGCGCGGCCGCCGAAGCGCAGCCGCTCGCCACGAAGCTAACGACGAGAAGGATACCAGCAAACACGGAGAACAGCCTGTTCACGAGGCCTCCCTGGGGTTGTGAACCGTCGGAAACTGCAAATGATTTACGAAACCCAGCGGCGGCGCGCCACCCGTACCTGGTCCTAAATCTTTCGGGGTCCGCCGCCGCTTCCCTCCCGAGCGGGTGAGAGGCTACCTTACGGGGCCGACGGTCCCGACGTAGCCCCGACCGCGACCAGGATCGCGCGACCCCATAACCCAGAGCGGCCACGTCCCCCAATCGGAGCCCGCCGGCGCGCCCGTGGTGGCGGAAGCGCCGCAGGCTGACGCGCCGCGCGGGGCGCTCCTCACCGCGCCGCTCGACGGGGCCATCCTCCGCCTGGCGGGCCCGCTGTTCGCCGGCTACCTGTTCCAGCTCGGCTTCAACACGACCGACACCTACCTCGTCGGTCGGCTCGGCAAGGACGCCCTGGCCGCCGTCGGCGCGACCATGTTCGTGGTGTGGGCGCTGTTCGCGCTGGCCGAGGTCGTCACGGTCGGCGTCTTGGCCCGTGTGGCGCGCGCGGTCGGGGCGGGGCGCCCCGACGAGGCCGGCGCGGCGGTGGCGGGCGGCGCGCTGCTCGGCGGCCTCCTGAGCCTGGCGGGGGTCCTGCTGGCGCCGGCCACGGTCGGCCCGCTGGTCGCGCTGATGGGGCTCGAGCCCGAGCCGAGCCGCCTGGCGACGGACTACCTGCTGATCCTGATGCTCGGGTTCCCCACGCTGCTGGGCTCGTTCCTGCTCGAGTCGATCTTCCGCGGCGCCGGGGACACCGCCACGCCGATGTTCGTGGTGGCCTTCACGTTCCTGCTCAACGTGGTGCTCGACGTCGTGCTGATCTTCGGCTGGGGACCGATCCCGGCCCTCGGCGTGGCGGGCGCGGCGGCCGCGACCGTGAGCGCCCGGGGACTGGGCTGCCTGGTGTTGGCGGTGCTCCTGGCGCGGCGGACCGCGGCCCTCGGGATCGGCCGCCCGGCGCCCGACTGGGCGGCGGCTCGCCGCCTGGGCACGATCGTGCGGATCGGCGCCCCGGCCTCGGCGGCCGGCCTCTCGTTCTGCCTGATCTACCTGGGCCTGGTGCGGATCACCGCCAGCCACGGGACCGCCGCCGTCGCCGCCCTCGGCCTCGGGCTGCGCCTGGAGGGGATCGCCTACTTCGCCCTGGCCGCGCTCGGGCGGGCCGCCGCCACCGTCTGCGGCCAGAACCTCGGCGCCGGGCTCCTCGACCGCGCCCGCGCCGGCGCCCGCGCCGCCGAACGCCTCGGCGCGATCGCCATGATCCCGACCGTCGCGCTCCTGCTCCTGGCGCCCACCCCGGTCGTCCGCCTGTTCTCGCCCGACCCCGAGGTGATCGACGCGGCGGTCCTCTACCTGCGGATCGTGGCCCTGGCGCTGCTCCCGTTCGTGAAGGAGGTCGTCCTCGACAACGTCGCGGCCGGCGTGGGCGACACGGTCCCCGCCATGGCGATCGAGATCGTCGGCACGCTCCTGCGCCTCCCGATCGCGCTCGCGCTGGGCTGGGCTGGGGTCGGCTACGCCGCGGTGTGGTGGAGCATCGCGGCCACCATGACGATCAAGGCGCTCGCCTTCGAGGCGTGGTTCCGCCACGGGCGCTGGCTGGAGGTGGGGGAAGGCGGGTAGGCCGTCGCCGCGAGGCCGTGCTAATGAGCCGCTCCGCCCCCCGTGCGGGGAGTGACCGCGTGCGTAGGGGCTGATCGGCCTCCCAGCCCGGGCCTCACCGTCCCGATCGGAGCAGCCGCGCCCGCAGCGCCTTGAGGGTGACGTGGTCCGGCGCGAGCCGGAGGCCTTGCTGGACCTCGGCCAGCGCGCGGCGACGATGCTGGCCCCAGGCGAGGGCGCGGGCGAGGTGGAGCTCCGCGCGGCGACGGGGGTCGCGCAGCGCGGCGAGGAGGCGCTCGGCGTCCGCGTCCTCGGCGCCGCGAGCGCCCAGCAGCACGCGCGCGATCACGAGCTGCACGGCGGCCGACTCGGCCGGCGCGCGGGTGCGCAGCTGCCGGCGGGTCAACCGCACCAGCAGCGCGCGGCGGGTCGAGGTCGTGCCGATCTCGTCGAGCAGCAGGCACAGCCCCGACGGGAAGGGCCGAGCGCGCTCCGCCGCGTCGAGCAGCACCCGACGCGTCTCCCGCTCGAGCGGCTCGCCGTCGAGGCGGCGGGCGAGCGGGAGCAGCAGCCGCAGCTCGCGCTCCCAGCTCGCCGGGAGCGGCCCGCGCGCCAGGCGCGCCAGGATCGGGGCCGCCCGGGCCCGTAGGCGCGCCGCCCAACGGTCCGCCTCCGGGAGCGCGCCGCGCACCGGGTCGGGGAGCGCGTCGGCCGCCCGCAGCGCCGCGCGCCAGTCGCCGCGCTCCAGCGCGCCCGCGAGCAGGGTGGTGGCGATCTGTTGCCTCAGGGCGGCCGGCGGGTCGGCGAGCTCCGCGAGCGCCTGCGCCGCCTCCTCGGCGCGGCCGAGCGCCAGCAGCGCCGCCGCGCGCACCTCCGCGTCGGTCGCGCGGGTGGGGACGCCCGCGCGGGCGAGCAGCGCGAGGTCGGCCAGCACCTCCTCGGCGTGCGCGAGGTCGGCGATCCCGCCGCGGCGCGCGGCCTCGAGCCGCCAGCACCTCAGCTCCGCCCGCACCACCCCGCCCGCCAGGGCGCTCGAGATGTCCTCGCGGGCGTGGCCCCCGCTGGTGAGGGCCGCGATCCCGCCGCGCAGCGCGCTGGCGCAGGCGGGGCGCCGCACGAGCGCGGGCTGATCGAGCGTCGCGCGCGCCGTCGCGAGGTCGCCGCCGGCGAGCGCGAGCAGGCCCTCCAGCGCCGCGACCCCCGCCTCCACGTCGCGCAGCGTGGCGGTCCGCCCGAGGAACGGGCGCGAGCGCGCCAGCTCGAGCTGCTCGCGCAGCGCGCGCACCGCGGCCGCGTCGGAGGCGAGGGGCGCGGTGGCGGCCAGCGCCTGATCGACGTCGCGCCGGAGCCGCGCCGCCTCGCCGCGCACGTGCTCCACGTAGCCCGCGCCGAGCGCGCCCGCCGCCGCGGCCGTCACGAGCAGCAGCGCCGCCGTCAGCCGGCGCCCGCGCCGGGGCGGTCGCGACGGAGCGCCGCCCTCGGAGCTCGCGGCCAGCGCGAGGTCCACCGCCAGCTGGCGCGCGGTGTCCTTCTCGGCCCGCCGGGCCCGCGCCAGCTCCTCGGGCGCGATCTCGTCGCGCGTCTCGTCGTTCGAGCGCGTGTCCGCCGGCTCGGGCGCCTCCGGCGCCGACCCGGGCTCGCGCGAGACGGCCCGCGTCTCCATGTGCGCGCGGGAAGGAGGACGGGCCGGCGCGGCGCGCGGCGGGAGCGGCGCCTCCGGACCGACGTCGACCACCTCGGTCACCGGCTCGAACCCGTCCTGCTCGAGGCCGCCGAGGTGCGCCGCCTCGAGGTAGGCCGCGGCGAGCGCGGCGGTCGGATCCGCCGGCGGAGGCGCCGCGGGCGGCGGCGCCTGGCGCGGACGGGCCGGCTCGGGGGCGGGCGCACCCGCGTCCGGACGGCCCCGACGAGGAGGCCCCGAGCGGGCAGCGACCGCCGAGCTCGAGGGCCCGCGCGGGGGAGGAGGGCGGCGCGGGCCGCCCGGCCGCGGCCCCCCCTGACCGCGCGGTGAGGGGGAGGGGCGCACCCCAGGGCCGCGCGGCGGCCGCGGCGCCGGCGGTCCTCTCCTCGCCGCCGGGAGCGGCTGCGCGCGGGGCAGCGCGTCCGGGTCGGCGTCGTCGTCCATCATCATGGACACGAACGACTCGGTGAGGTCGGTGTCGCAGGCCAGGCACCGCTCGGCGCTGGGCGGGTTGAGCGCGCCGCAGGCGAAGCAGCTCACGCCGCGCCCTCCTCCACCAGCGTGCGGACCCACGCCAGCACGGGCTGCAGGCGCTGCGGCAGGAGGCGCGCCGCCCCCTCGAAGTCGACCCACCGCCCCTCGTGGTGCTCGGGCCGGCCGAGCGCGGGGTTCACCGGCAGCACGACGTCGCGCCGCGCGGTCACGCCCGCGAAGTAGGTCGCGACCTTCCCTCGCCCGTAGGGGGCCGTGTCGCACGAGCGCTCGCCCCAGGGCAGGGTGACGTCCTCGAGCCCCGCCTCCTCGCGCGCCTCGCGCAGCGCGGCGGCGAGGGGCGCCTCGCCGGGGTCGAGCTCGCCCTTGGGGAAGTCCCAGTTGTTGTAGACGCGCAGCAGCAGCACTCGCCAGCCGTCCTCGTCGCGCCGAAGGGGGACGAGCCCCGCCGACCTCACCCGCACCCGCATTGTGACCAGGCCCTAGCTCTGTCTCGAAACTCGGACCGCGCCC
>CAZMSZ010000095.1:0-7193 GCA_964569055.1 uncultured Planctomycetota bacterium
TAGTGGGTGTTCAGCTGGTCGCAGACCACGTGAATCTGCGGAGCGTTTGGGACCGCGGAAGGGGCGAGCCCACGGGATCGCGGGCGGCGCAGCGGGAGCTCGCGAGGCGACGGCACCCATGCGCCGCGGTCACACACATCCGCGATGCCAAACGCTTCAGGCGCCGCGAGCGCGGAGGCGAGCGGCCCTCGCAGGCGCGAGAGCCGCCGTCGGATGCCAGCCTGGCCGGTCAGGGCGCCTGCGGACACCGATCTGGCAGCCTCGCTATTCCAAGCGACTTGCGCGGAGGTGTACTAGGGTTCGGTGCCGTGGCGTCTCGGCGGGGCAGCCTCTCGAAAGGGATCCGAACAGGAGCGACCTCGGCCGGGCCCGAGTTGCGCCGGGCGCACGCCTTGCTCTGGCCCGAGGCGGCGGGAGGTGCGGCGTGGCGTGGAGGATCGGGTCGAGGCTGGCGCTGCTCACGGGCCTGCTGCTGCTCGCGGCGGGGCCCGCGCAAGGGCGCGACCTCGTGGTCGGCTACAACCAGGCCTGGCTGGAGGGGGCCTACGGCCACGACCTGACCGACCGGTTCGACGCGGCGGCCTGGCGGCGGATCCTCACGCGCACCCGCGAAGGCGGCGGGTGCGCGGTGCGGGTGTGGCTGCTCGAGGGGAGCGCCAAGGAGGGCGTCCGCTGGCGCGGCCACGAGCCGCTCGGGCTGGAGCCCGCCTTCCTCGCCAACCTGCGGACGCTGGTCGACCTCGCCCACGAGGAGCGGGTGCGGCTCTACTGGACGCTGCTCAGCGCCAACTGGCCGGCGCACTGGCCCAAGGGCACGCTCGAGTCCGAGCGGCAATACAACGTGTTCAACGACAAGTACGGCCACGGGACGCTGTTCCGCGAGCGCGTCCTCGGGCCGATCCTGGACGTGATCGCCGAGCGACCGCGCGCCACGTTCGCGCTCGACCTCATGAACGAGGTTCAGGGGAGCGTGCGCACCTGGTTCTGGAGCGACGGCTGGGCGGGCGCGCGCCGGTTCATGCGCACCACCGCGGCGTTCGCGCACCGGCGCTGCCCGTGGCTGAAGGTGACCGTCAGCAGCGGGCACCACACCGCCGCGGACGACGTCCTCGCCGGCCGCTTCGACGGGCTCGGCCTCGACTTCTACGACGTGCACGTCTACACGGACGACGGCCGGATCCCGCAGGGGGCCGCGCTCGCTCGCCACGCGCGACGTCAGGGGGCGCCGATCGTGGTGGGCGAGTTCGGCCAGGCGAGCGAGCAGGTCGACGACGCGCTGCAGGCGCGCGTCACGCGCGGGATCCTGGCCGACGCGCGCCGCCTGGGGTTCACGGCCGCCTTCGCCTGGCGCCTCGAAGACCGCCAGGAGGGCGGCCGCCGGTTCAGCTTCTACGACGGCGACCGCGCCCCCCCGGCCCTCGACGTGATGCGCGCCTACGGCGACCCGCAGCCGCCGCCCTGGGCCACCATGCAGGGACTCAGGGCGCGCGGCGCGGGGCGCGGCCTGGTGGGCGGGCTGGAGCGCTGAGGCTCAGAAGGACCAGGGCGCGAGCGGCCCCGACTCGTCCTCGGGGAGGGGATCCCACGCGCGCAGCCCGCGCCGGCCATCGAGCACCAGCATGCCGGGGCTCCAGGGGGCCGCGGCCGCGCTGGATACGGGAGCCTCGAGGTCGCTGACGTCATACCAGCGCTCGCGGGTCAGCACGCCGCGCCCGCTCGGGGTGACCCCGAGCACCTCCACCCGACCGAGCTCATCGCCGTCTTCCTGGCCGAGCCGAACGGCCCGACCGGTCGGGAGGTCGACGACCCACAGCGTCAGCGCGAGCGGGCGCGAGGTCCGCACCGCGAGCGTGGCCCGCTCGCCGCCCCAGTGGACGGTCACCAGCAGCTCGGACCTGTCGTCCGCCGCGGGCAGCTCGATCGGCAGCCGCGCGAGGGCGCCGCCCGCCTCCAGGTCGCTCAGGCACAGCGCCGGCGCCCCCGCCGGATCGGGCGCCAGCGCCAGCAACCACCGGCCGGTCGGGTCGAGCGTCAGGTCGCCCCGATCGAGGCCGGGCGCGGCGGCGCGCAACGGCTCGAGGAGCGCGCGGTCGAGCCCCTGGGGCCCGACGGCGGCCAGCGTCCCATCGGGGCCGGCGAGCAGCGCGCGCCGCGCGCCCACCGCCTGGAGGCTCCAGCCCTGCGGCCACTCGCACCGGGCGCCGTCCGCGAGCCGGACCAGGCGCGCGTCGCAGACCAGCCACGGGTCGCGGCCCTCCCACACCAGCGGCCAGCGCATCCAGCGCTCGTCCAGGTCCGGGTCCTCGAGGCGCAACGCGTCGCGCTTCCAGGGCGGCCGCCGGGGCGACGTGAGCTCGGGCGGGACCGTCCACCGCTCGACCCCCTCGCCCGTCGCCGCGTCGAACGCGGTGCAGATCCTCTGCGGCCGGCGCTGCCCGTTCGAGAGCGCCAGCAGCCAGGCGCCGTCGGGCGAGAAGCCCAGCGGGCGCTGGCCCGCGGGGAGCGTCCAGCTCGGGTCGAGGTCGGCGAGCGCGAACACCACGCTCCCCGCCTCGCGCCCCTCGAACCACGTGCTCCACTGCGTGCGCGGGTGCTCGGTCACCGGCAGGCAGGCGTAGCTCCCGTCGGGCGCCAGCAGGCCCTGCCCCGCCACGAACCGCTGCCACGGCCCGAGGGCCTGGCGGGCGTAGCCGACCCCCGCCAACAGCACCAACAGCGCCGGGCCGGCGGCCAGCACCAGCGCGACCGTGCGCCGCGCCGGCTGGAGGTCGCGCTCGGCGCCGCGGCGGGCGTAGGCGACCGGACCCGCAATCGCCAGCGCCAGCGCGCCCGCCGCCGCGGCCGCGATCCCGTACGGTTCGGGGGCGTGCAGCGCGTCGAGCGCCGCCAGCGCGAGCCCGAGCGGGAGCAGCATGGCGGGCGCGACCAAGAAGGCGGTCAGCGTCGAGCGGACGGTGATCGAGGCCGTGAGCGCCGCGGCGAACGCGACCGCGCCGCTGACCAGCAGCGCCAGCAGCCCTGCCAGGGCGTCGTCGAGCGGGCCGAGGTTCGCGTCGCGCTCCGCGAAGAGCAGCGCGCCGGCGAAGAACGGCAGCAGCACCGTGAGCGCCCACATCGCGACCGCGACGCCCGCGCGCAGCGCGAGCAGACGCCCCGCCGAGAGCGGCTGGACCAGCAGGAACGCGTCGGCGCCCGTCTCCCGCTCGGCGGCCACCAGCATGCTGCCGAGGAGCCAGGGGGTCGCGAACCCGAGCAGCCCCAGCACGACCGAGGGCGGGACCTTGTCTCCGTTCTGGAACAGGGCCATGACCTCGTTGAGGCCGAGCAACACCACGGCCAGGCCGAGCATGCCGGCCGCCGCCACCGCCTGGCGGCGGACCTCACGCCACAGGAGCAGGTTCACCGCGCACCTCCCTCGCCCAGCAGCGGCCGCCAGGCGGCGCCACGCCCGACCTCGAGCCGACCGTTCGCGCCGCGCCGCAGCGCGCGCCCGTCCTCCAGCCACGCGACCAGCCAGCCGTCGCCCATGGCGCGAGCGTCGGGTTCGTCGCCCACGCGCCCGCTCGCGGGGTCGATCCGCAGCCCCGACGGCAGCGTCGCCCACGCTCCACCCGGTCCCCAGCCGGGCGGGACGAACGACGAGGGGCGGCTCACGACGAGCTCGCGCCAGCTCCCGGCCGCGAGGTCGACGACGAGCAGGTCGCGGCCGCTCCGCTCGACGACCAGCCAGCGCTCGCTCGGGTCGAAGCCCCACACGAACGGCCCCAGCAGCGCCTGACGCACGACCGCCCCCTGGGGGAGGCGCCAGGCGCCTTCGGCTGGCGCCGCCTCGGACCGCGCCGGGAGCGTGATCCGGCGTCCGTCGCGCAGGTCGAACGCGGTCAGGCCCGCGTTGCTGCGAGCGAGCACCCAGCGCCCGCTCGGCGACAGCGCGAACAGGCGGTGATCCCGCTCGCCGCTCGGCCAGGGCGCGAGCAGCTCGGCCTCGAGCCGCGGCCCCTTGGGCTGGCGGCCGGCGGCCTCCCAGTCGGCCAGGGGCGGGAGCGCGCCGAGCCCGGGCTCGCCGGCCACGATCACGCGCCCGGCGCGATCCACCCCGACGAGCGCGGCCCTCGCGGGGAGCGTGGCCCCCCACACCTCCCCGCTCACGGGGTCGCACATCTGCAGGTCCCCCTCGCGCGCCCCCCGGGCCACGATCAGCGGGCCCGCCGAGCGCCACGTGACGTGCCAAGCCGTGCCCTGTGCGCCCCACACGCCGCGGCCGGGCAGCGACGTGACCCGGCGCTCGGCGAGGTCGACCAGCCAGCCGTCCACGCCCGAGCTCCACACGAGCAGCCGGTCGCCCCCCGGCTCGAGGGCGGCCGCGTCGGCGTCGCGCATGGGGAGCACCCAGGGCTCGCCCCCGCGGGCGGGCACCGCGCACATTCGCCGCTCGCGGCCGGTCCAGGCCTCGCCGACCAGCGGGACCACCACCCAACGCTCGCCGACCTCCGCGTAGGGCTGGACCTCGAGCGAGGGGATCACCGCCTCGACCGAGCGGGCGTGGGCGCCCACCGTCAGCGTCACGCTCAGCGCCAGCGCGGCCGCGAACGTGCCCAGGCCGAGCAGGGCCGGTCGCGCGGAAGCCCGGTGACGGTCGCCCCAGGCGAGCGCCACGAAGCTGGCGCCGAGCGCGGCGAGGCCGACGCCGCCCAGGATCCGCTCGAACACGTGCACCGTCTTGGGGCCGGCGGGGAAGATCGCGAGGCCCACGACCGGGAGCACCGCCGCCACGATCACCGCCGCGACCAGGAGCGCCGGGGTCAACAGCAGGGCCGGCAGGGTGCGGTGCACGACGGACGAGGCCAGCGCCCCCAGCCCGAACCCGAGCGGCACGTAGGCCATGAAGTCGGGGGCGGCCGGCGGCACGCCGAGGAGCCACCAGGTCGCCGCGATCGCGAGCGTGCCCGCCGCCAGCCAGCAGGACGCCGCGAGCAGCCGCAGCCCCAGCAAGCGGCTTGGAGCGAGCGGCTGACGGGCCAGGAAGGCGGTGGCTCCGCTGGAGGTGTCGGGTGCCACCAGCGCCACCCCGAGCAAGGCCGACACGCCGAGCGCGACCTGGACGGGCAACGAGCGGTGCGGGAGGTAGGGCGCGCTCGCGAACACCTGGTAGAGCAGCAGGGCGAGGCCGAGGGCGGGGCCGCCCGCCCCGTACGGTGCCAGCCGGCGCAGCTCGCGCAAGAAGAGGTGCTTCACGCCACCTCCTCGCCCGCGGGCGCGGTCAAGCAGGTGAAGGCGTCCTTGAGCGTGGCGGTCTGCCGGTCGAGGTCGGCCACTGGCAGCACCTCGTACAGCGCCGCCTCCACGTGCTCGGCGGGGCCGGCCGCCACGATCGTCAGGGCCCGCGGGTCGCGCTCGAGCACGACGGTGTCGCGCGGGAGGGGGAGCGGCGCGGCGGGCGGGAGCACCCCCTCCAGCCGGACGAGGTAGCGGCTGCACAGCCGACGCATGTCCTCCAGCTCGCCGATCAGCGGCGCGCGCCCTTCGCGCAGGACCACGGCCCGGTCGCAGATCCGCGCCACGTCCTCGATCTGGTGGGTCGAGAGCAGCACCGCGCGCTCCTCGCTCGCGGCGAACTCGGCGATCGCCTCGAGGAAGTCGTCGCGCACCACCACGTCGAGCCCGCTCGTCGGCTCGTCGAGCACCAGGAGCTGCGGCTGGGCCACGAGCGCCAGCGCGAGCAGCAGGCGCGCCCGCTGCCCCTTGGAGAGCGTGGCGCAGCGCGCGTCCTTGGCGAGGCGGTAGCGGGCGCGCAGCGCCTCGAACGCGTGGAGGTCGAAGCGCGGACCGTGCAGGTCGGCCACGATCCGGGCCAGGCCCCACACGGTCTGGTCCTCGAGCAGCTCGCGCCGCTCGGAGACGTAGCCGACCTCCTGGAACATGCGCGTCCGCTGCCGGCGCGGATCGAGACCGAGCACCGAGACCGCGCCCTCGCTCACCGGGAGCAGCCCGAGCAGGAGCTGGATCGTGGTCGACTTGCCCACGCCGTTGCGGCCGAGCAGCGCGGTCACCGAGCCGCGCGGCACCTCGAACGAGAGGTCGCGCACGACCCAGCGCTTGCCGAACCGCCGGCCCAGGCCGCGCGCCACGAGCGCGGCGTCCTCTCGCGGCGGGCTCGGGTCGGGCGGCACGGGGGCTCTGGGCTCCTTCACGGGCTTCTCGACGGTACCACTCACTTCGTCACCTCGCTCGTTCACTCGGGCTGCTGCTTGCGGAGGACCCCCGCCGCCCAGCGGGGTCCGCGCGGCGCCGCCTCGACCTCGAACCCGCGGCTGCGCGCGGCGCGGCGCAGGGCCTCGGTCAACACCTCGACGATGTCCGCCGGCGCGAGGCCCGCGTCGAGCGCCTCGCCCACCGCGCGCTCGAACCGCGCGAGGACCACCGCCTGCCGCCGCTCGGTCGCGACGTCGAGCGCGTCCTCGTGCACGAACACCCCGGTCCCGCGCCGCGACACGAGCACGCCGTCGCGCTCGAGGTCGCGGTAGGCCTTGGAGACGGTGTTGGGGTTGACCCGCAGCCGGCTCGCCACCTCGCGCACGGTGGGTAGCTTGTCCCCTGGCCGATAGACCCCGCGCGCGATCGCGTACAGCACGCGGAACGTGATCTGCTCGCCGATCGGCACCGGGTCGTCGGGGTCGATCGTCCAGTCGTCCATGAGGTCGTCCTCCAGCGCGCCCGCGCACCCGAACACCGCGCACCGCCCGTGCAGCCCGAAGCACTCGAGGTGGTGGCGAACCCCGCAGCGCGCGCAGCGCCGCACCGCCCCCGCCTCGAACCCGTCGCGGCAGAACGGACAGCGCAGCGCGACCGTGGCGGGGTGAAACATGGCCCTGGTGTACTAGTCGACTAGTTCACTGTCAAAGACATTCTGCAAGTGCGGTGATGCGAGGGCGTTGCGGCGCGGCGCGGCCATGACCGCCAAGGAAGAGCTGTCGCCGACGAGGGCAGCTCCCTCGTGCAGGAAGAAGAAGAAGGACCGCCAAGAGCGCCAAGACCGCCAAGGAAGAGCTGTCGCCGACGAGGGCAGCTCCCTCGCACAGGAAGAAGAAGAAGAAGAAGAAGAAGAAGAAGAACCGCCAAGAGCGCCAAGACCGCCAAGGAAGAGCTGTCGCCCGTGGCCTCGGCTCCTCGCGCGCAGCGAAAGACCGCCAAGA
>CAZMSZ010000095.1:7293-21741 GCA_964569055.1 uncultured Planctomycetota bacterium
GAAGAGCTGTCGCCCGTGGCCTCGGCTCCTCGCGCGCAGCGAAAGACCGCCAAGAAGAGCTGTCGCCCGTGGCCTCGGCTCCTCGCGCGCAGCGAAAGACCGCCAAGACGAGCTGTCGCCCGTGGCCTCGGCTCCTCGCGCGCAGCGAAAGACCGCCAAGACGAGCTGTCGCCCGCGACCTCGGCTCCTCGCGCACAGCGAAAGACCGCAAGGAAGAGCTGTCGCCCGCGACCTCGGCTCCTCGCGCGCAGCGAAAGACCGCAAGGGAGAGCTGTCGCCCGCGACCTCGGCTCCTCGCGCACAGCGAAAGACCGCGGAGGAGCTGTCGCCCGCGACCTCGGCTCCTCGCGCGCAGCGAAAGACCGCCACCCCAGAGCTGTCGCCCGCAACCTCGTCAGCTCCGTCGCCCGAAGACGTCGCGAGCGACAGCTCTCCCCTGACCCGCGACAGTCCGTCTTCCTCGGCAGTCTCCCTTGCGCGAGGGAGCCGAGACCGCGGGCGGCAGCTCCTTCTTGGCGTCCTTGGCGCTCTTGGCGGTCCTTCTTCGTTCTGCGAGGAGTGGAGTTGCGGGCGGGCGACAGCTCAAGGAAGCCGAGGCCGCGGGCGGCAGCTCTTCCTTGGCGTCCTTGGCGCTCTTCGCGGTCCTTCTTCGGTCTGTCCGAGGAGTGGAATTGCGGGCGACAGCTCTTCCTCGCCAGTCTTGCTTGCGCAAGGGAGCCGAGGCCGCGGGCGACAGCTCTTCCTTGGCGTCCTTGGCGCTCTTGGCGGTCCTTCTTCGTTCTGTGCGCGGAGTGGAGTTACGGGCGACAGCTCTTCCTCGGCGGTCTTCCTTGCGCGAGGGAGCCGAGGCCGGGCGACAGCTCTTCCTTGGCGGTCTCTTCCCTCGCGTGGGACGCTAGCCTTCCGCCAATCACCGCCAGGCGGGGAGCGTGTCCTGCTCCAGCAGGGCGAGCACCTCGCCCGCGAGCATGAGCGAGCCGGCCACGAGGAGCGGCGCGCCGAGCTCGATCGCGCGGGCGCTGGCGCGGGCCAGGCCTTGGGCGGCGTCGGGCGCGACCTCCACCTCGAGGCCGCGGGCGCGCAGGGGGGCGGCGATCGCCTCGGGGGGCGCGGCGCGGGGGTGGCGCGGGGCGCAGGCGACCACGCTCAGCGGGAGCGGGGCGAGCGCGGCGGCGACGCCGGCCACGTCCTTGTCGCGCAGCAGGCCGATCAACAGCACCGGGCCCGCGCCGCCGAGGGCCTCGCCGTAGGTGGCGCGCAGCGCCTCGGCCGAGGCGGCGTCGTGGGCGCCGTCGATCACGATCAGGGGCGAGCCCGAGATCACGTCGAACCGGCCGCGCCAGCGCAGGCGGCCGAAGCCGCGCGCCAGGCCCGGGGTGAGGTCGCGTCCCAGGCGCTCGCCCAGGCGCACGACCGCGGCCGCGGCGAGCGCGAGGTCCTCGCGCAGGGTGGCGCCGGGGCCCGGCGGGCGCAGCGCCAGCCGCCCAGCGGGCGTGATCACCGTCACCGCGCCCGGGGTGCTGGTGTTGGCCTCGAGGCGCAGCTCGCGCCCGAGCAGCCACAGCGGCGCGCCCCGCTCGGCCGCGCGCGCCTCGATCATGGCGCTGGCGGCCGGGTGCCCGGGCGCGGCCACCACCGGGACGCCGGGGACGAGGATCCCCGCCTTCTCGCCCGCGATCTGCGCCTCGTCCTCCCCGAGGAGCGCCACGTGGTCGCGCGCGATCCGCGTGATCACGCACACCTCGGGGCGCACGACCCGCGTGGCGTCCAGCCGGCCGCCCAGGCCGACCTCGACCACCGCCACCTCGACCTCCGCCCGCCGGAACGCCTCGAGCGCGATCGCGGTCACGAGCTCGAACCAGGTGGGCGGATCGTCCGCCAGCTCCTCGGCCGCGGCGAGCACGCGCTCGCCGGCCTCGACCCACAGGGCGTCGGGCGCGGGGAGCGCCCCGATCCGGATCCGCTCGCGCAGGTCGACGAGGTGGGGCGAGGTGTAGAGGCCGACCCGCAGCCCGGCCGCGTCGAGGGCCGAGGCGATCGCCGCGGCGGTGGTCCCCTTCCCCTTGGTGCCCGCCACGTGCACGGCGGGGTAAGCCGCCTCGGGGTGCCCGAGGCGCTCCATGAGCCGCTCGATCCGCTCCAGGCCGAACGCGCCGGGGGGCGGCGCCTGGCGCTCGTAGTCTGCGCGCGCGGCGAGGGCGCGCTCGAGGGCGGCGAAGGGGGTCTCGGTGAGCGTCATACGTCGAGCACGATCCGTTGGCCGGGGGCCGTGCGCGCGGAGCAGGTGAGGATCCACCCGGCCTCCCGCTCGCGCTTGCTGAGGGCGTAGAGGGTGTCGATCTGGGGCGTGCCTTCGAGCAGCCGCGCCTTGCACGTCCCGCACGTCCCGCCGCGGCACAACGAGTCGAGCGGCACGCCGTGGTCCTCGGCCACCTCGAGCAGGATCTCGCCCGGCGCGACCTCGACCTCGAGGCCGGTGCGGGCGAAGCGGACCACGCAGCGCTCGTTCGACGCGTTGGAGGAGTCGTCGGCCATTGCACGCCCCAAGGGTCGGCGGCCCAGCCTACAGCGGGGGGAGCCGGTGGAGTACGCTCAGGGCCAGTGATCGACCCCGCGCAGTTCCACGAGCTCCCGGGCAACGCCCACGGCCTCGCGGCCGGCGCGCTCCTGTTCCCGACCGACGCGCCGATCGTGGCCGGCGGCGGGACCAGCCGGGCGTTCGTGGACGAGCAGGGGGGCGACGACGAGACGTTCGTGTTCCTGCTGGGCGGCCGCCGGGTGGCGGACCTGCTCGGCAACGAGCTGCTGGTGATCGAGGGCGTGTTCCTCTCCCAGAACGGCCCCGGGTTCCACCCCACCTGGGGCTTCGAGCAGCTCCTGCGCGAGGTCACCCTCGGCGGCTGGAAGGTGGTCCCGACGACCGAGGTCCTCGCGAGCTGGACCGCCGAGGTCGAGCGGCGCATGAACGCGTAGGCGCGAACAGGCGCGCTTCGAGAGCCCCGCGTACACTGCCTGAAGCAGCGAGGTTCTCATGCCCCTCCACGACTGGTCGGTTGCGACGGACAACGTGTTCCATGCGTTCCACCTGTTGCTGCTCGGGGACCTGAGCCGCGCGCTCAACGATCACGTCCTGCCCGCCGGCTACTTCGCGCGTCCCGAGGAGTACCTCGGCCCCTTCCAGGCTGACGTGCTCACACTCGAGAGTGGCGGCACCCTCGGGTCGAGCGCGCGCTCGGGAGCAGAGGCCGCCGACCTCGTCCCGACGGCCACGATCGCCCCGCCTCGGTTCGATCCGCTGCGGCAGCGCCGACTGACCGTGTTCTCCGCCCGCGACGAGCGCCGGGTCGCGGTCATCGAGGTCGTGTCGCCAGGCAACAAGGACAGCGCTCGGCGTGCACGCCAGCTCACGGACAAGTTGATCGAGTGCCTGGCGAGCGGGCTCCACGTCCTCGTGATCGACCTCCTCCCGCCCACTGCCGCAGCCCCCGGGTTCGGCGCCGCCGTGGCGCGTGAGCTGGGCTCGGACGCGGTCGCGCCGGTTGGCCGGTGTACGACGAGCTTCGAGTGCCAGCCCGAGCCGCTCGCGGTGCAGGTCTATCAGCGCGAGCTCGCGCTCGGTCGAGCGCTCGACGCGCCCCCCTTGTTCCTCGAGCCCGGGCGGCACGTCGAGCTCCCGCTCGAGGAGACCTACGCCTCCGCCTTCCGCGGGCTGCCTGCCCACGACCGCGCGCGCCTCGAGGCTTCCTGACGGCTGGCGCGCCGCGCGCGGCCACGCCACAACGGGGGCGTGGAGACGCGGCGCGAGGGGGAGTGGCGGGTCGGCGACGTGGTGCAGGTCGATCGCGCCTGCACCGAGCTCGGTGAGGGTGTGGTGATCGACGTCGAGGTCGACCGCCACGGGCACGTGCGCTCGCTGCTGGTCCGCTTCGAGCGCGGGCCGCGGGCCGGGGTGTGGTACGGCCCCGGGAGCCTGCGCCCGCTGCGGGATCTCTACGGCAGGCCGCTGCTCGCGCGCACCGTCGGCGCGCCGACGCTGGCGCCGTGGCTCGCCAAGCGCGTCATGCCCATGGGCGAGGATGAGATCGAGCCGGCGGAGGCGCCCGCGCGCGCCGCCGCCCGTGAGGCGCGGCGGCCGCCGGGCACGCCCTCCCCTCGGCCGGAGCCCGCACCGCTCCACGTGCCGCTGACCGTCGGCACCTGGGTAAGCGGCGGACCGGACGGCAGGCTGGGGGTCGTGACCGAGGCGCCGCCGCGGTTCGCCTCGGGCGAGGCCTGGCCGGACGGTTGGCTGCGCGTGCGCTGGGCCGACGGGCGCGAGGACGTGGTGTACGAGCGCCACCTGAGCGCGCACCTCGTGCTCGCGCTCGGGCAGCGGGCCGAGGTGACCGCGCCCGACAGTCGCTTCCGCGGCCGGCTCGGCGTGGTGGCCGGCCGCCACGGCAAGTACTGGCAGGTGCGGTTCGGCTCGCAGCCGCCCACCCCGTTCCTGCTCCGCGAGCTCGGCCCGCCGCCGGTGCCCCCGCGCCGCGGCCAGCGGGTGCAGGTGATCGAGCCCTACAGCTGGCTGCGCGGCTGGTGCGGCACGGTGGTCGATCGGCGCGGGCCGTACTGGCGGGTGCGCTTCGGCCGTGACGGCTCGGCCGACGACCGCCCCGTCCCCTTCTCCCACGCGAGCTCGCGCCGGCCCCGCGCGCGCCGTGAGTCGCGCGCCCGCGCGCGAGCTGGCACCCTGGCGCGGTGCGCGTGGTGGCCTACGTCTATCCGGGCTGGCACCCGATCCCCGAACGCGACGCGCGGGTGCGGCCGGGGTTCACCGAGTGGGAGCTGGTCGCGCAGTGCAGGCCCCGCTTCGAGGGGCACGCCCAGCCGCGGGTGCCCCTGCTCGGCCCCTACGACGACCGCGACCCGCGGGCGGTCGGCGAGCGGGTGCGGCTGGCGCGGGCGCACGGGGTCGACGCGCTGGTCTACGGCTTCTTCTGGTGCCGCGGCAAGCGGGTGTTCGAGGACGCGCTCGACCAGGGGCTGCTCGGGATCCCGCCCGAGGAGCGCACCCCGTTCGGCCTCATGTGGGCCAACCGCATGCCGCGCCACGTGCTGCCGGTGCGGCGGGCCGACCTGCCGGTGATCGAGGGCTCGCGCCTGGTCCGCTCCGACGTGGACGACTTCGTCGACCTGATCGCGACCCTCGCCGAGCGCTACTTCTCGCGCCCCGACTACCTGACCGTGGGCGGGCTCCCCTACTTCTCGATCTTCGACAGCACGTTCTTCGTGAGCGAGCTCGGCGCCGAGCAGGCCCGCGCCGCGATCGCGGCCGCCCGCCGCTGGCTGGCCGAGCGCGGCTTCCCCGGGTTGCACCTCGCCGCGATCGACCCCGCGCGCCACGTGATCGCCGACATGGGCGCGATCGGGTTCGACAGCGTGACCCACTACGTGCTCCTGCCCGAGTGGCGCGGGCCGCTGCTGCAGGACTACGACGAGTGCGCGCGCCGGCGCGCCGCCGAGTGGGCGGGCTACGCCGCGCGCTCGGGCCTGCCCTACATGCCCTCGGTCTCGCCCGGCTGGGACGCCTCGCCGCGCGCCGCCGACTTCGGGCGCGAGCGGCCGGGCAAGTACCCCTGGTCGCCGGTGGTGAGGGGCGAGCACCCCGACCTGTTCCACGAGGCCGTGCGCCGGGCCGCGCGCTTCGTCGGCGCGGCGGGGCACGAGGACCCGCTCCTGTTCGTGGCCTCGCTCAACGAGTGGAGCGAGGGGCACTACCTCGAGCCCGACGAGCGGTTCGGCTACGGCTGGCTGGAGGCGCTGCGCGCGGCGCGGTAGCGCCGGGCCACGAGGTGCCACCCCAGGCCGAGCGCGACGAGCCCGAGGCCAGCCAGCCACACCCGCGGCTCGACCCAGAACGCGAGGCCCAGGCACGAGACCAGGCCGGCGGCGGCGACCCAGCGCGGGAACAGCCGCTCGGCGGCGGTGAGGCGCAGGGCGGCCAAGTTGGTGAGCGCGTAGTAGCAGAGCACCGTGAACGCGCTGAAGCTCCAAGTGGTCTTCACGTTCCCGATCGCGACCAGCCCGCCGATCACCACGGCGACCGCCACCACCGCCGCGGTGGGCGAGGCCCGCGCCGCGTCGATCGCGGCCAGGCGGGTCGGCATGTCGCCGCGGCGCGACATGGCGAGCAGCACGCGCGACAGGCCGAGCAGCAGGTTGAGGAGCACCCCCAGCATGGCGGTCACCGCACCCACGGCGACCCCCCACGCGACGGCCCTTGGGCCGAACCCGCGCGCCACCACCTCGAGCGGCGCGGCGGCCCCGTGGGTCGCGGCCGCGAGGGCCGGCGCCCCGGCCGCCCCGACCGCGACCAGGGCCACCGCCGCGTAGACCGCCATGGTGACCACCAGCGCCAGCACGATCGCGCGCGGGATCGTGCGGCGCGGCTCGCGCACCTCCTCGCCCAGGGTGGCGATCCGCCCGTAGCCGGTGAACGCCACGAACATGAGCGCGGTCGCGTGGAGCAGG
Organism: uncultured Planctomycetota bacterium; assembly: GCA_964569055.1. Lineage (GTDB taxonomy): Bacteria > Planctomycetota > J058 > J058 > J058 > JAWLGW01. The sequence goes on from CAZMSZ010000095.1 coordinate 13,804, forward strand.
TCCTGCGCGCCGCCCGCGCCTCGCGGCAGGAACGGCGCGAGGTGCGCCGCGCCGCGCTCGAGCGCGCGCGGCGCGCCGGCCAGCACGAACGCGAGCAGCGCCGCCAAGGTGACCGACACGATCGCCACGTTGGCCCGATTCGAGCGGCGGATCCCGCCGATCACCACCCCGGTCAGCACGAGCAGCGCGGCGAGCGCGAGGCCGACCTGCTCGGCGTAGCCGCCGGGGCGCCCCAGCGCGTTCAGCGCGTAGCCGGCGAACCCCAGCGCGGCGGTGGCGGCCGAGGCCGACTTGGCGCACAGGAACAGCCACCCCGCCAGGAACCCGAGCGTCGGGTTCAAGTAGCGGTAGCCGTACTCGTAGGTCCCCCCGCTCACCGGATGGTTGGCGGCGAGCTGCGCGCTCGACAGCCCGTTGAACGTGGCCACCAGCGCCGCCAGCGCGATCGCCAGCACGACGGCCGGGCCGGCGACCTCCGCGGCGATCCCCACGCTCACGAACACGCCGGTGCCGAGGATCGAGCCGAGCCCCATGAAGGCGGCGCCCGGCACGCCGACCACCCGCGCCAGCGCGGGAGGCGAGCCCGCGGCGCTCGCCTCGGGGGCGCTCACGCCGCGGGCGACTCGAGCGGCGCGGCCGCGGGCGGCGCCAGGAGCCAGCGCGACGCGGCGGCGAAGCCGAGCGCCCCGGCGGTCAGGCCCTGCAGCGCGCCGACGCTCACGTCGAGCGGCGAGTGGACCTGCAGGGCCACGCGCGACCAGCACACCGCCACGGCCCAGGGGATCACGAGCGCCACCGCGGTCCGGCGCGCCCCGCTCAGGAGGGCCAGGGCGGCGGTGAGGAAGAACCCGGCCAGGGTGGACGACGCGGTCGCGTGCCCCGAGGGGAAGCTGAACCCGGTCTCCTCCAGCCAGTGCTCGCGGATCGCGTCGGGGAGCGCGGGGTCCGCGCCGGCCGAGGCGACGAGGTGCTGGGCCAGGAACGCGCGGCGCGCCTCCTTGTCGCCGAGCGCGTAGAAGTCCGCCGCCGTCTTCCCGCCGAGGCGGCCCGCGGCCGCGAGGGCGGCAATGTTCGGCCGCGGGATCCGCAGGCCCCGCTTGAGCACGAACTCGTTCACGGCGGCCATGCCGATCAGGACGAGCGCGATCGCCGCCAGGAGCGAGCAGGCTTCGTCGCGACGGCGCGCCGGCTCGAGGCCCGGGCGCGTGACGAGGACCGCCACCAGGCCGAGGATCACGACGGGCAGCCCGTACTTCCCGCTGTGGCTGAGCGCGAGCGCGACGTCGCCCCCCAGGCCGACCCACGGGAACGGGGGGGGCAGCGTGACGCAGCCCCCGACCGCGAGCAGGGCGCAGACCAGGATCGGGAGGGCGCGGAGCAGCGGCGCGCGCGGCGAGGGCGGGGCGGACATGCGGGCATGCTACGTCGCGCGCGGGGAGCGCGCTCGCCCGTCGTGGCCGCCCTCAGGCTTCCTCGGCCCGCTCGACCGCCTCGAACACCGAGCGTCCCGAGCGGGCGAGCACCCACAGGAAGGGCCAGCAGGCGGCGGTGAACGCCGCCCCCACCGCGACCAACAGGTCGAACCCGCGCTCGGGGCCGAGCGCGTCCGACCAGCGCTCGTACCACCAGCCGCCCAGCCAGGTCGAGCCCGAGGTGCTGAGGTTGCTGAGCGCCATCAGCAGCGCGAACACGGTCCCCGCGGTCGCGCTCTCGCAGGAGCGGGCGGCGAGGTCGAGCTGCGCGAGCTGGGCGACCATGGTGAAGAACCCGACCGCGATCGCGATCGCGAGCGCCGAGGCCGGCCCAGCCACTGCCCACCAGGCGAGCGTGCTCGCCACTCCGATCGCGATCGCCGCGTGGATCAGCGCGCGGACCGGGAGCCGGCGCCCGATCAGCCCGTAGAACGCGGCCCCCGCGATCGAGGCCAGCGCGGTGGCGGAGGCGATCCAGCCGTAGAGCTGCTCGGACAGCTCGAGCTCCTGTGTGAGGTGGAGGTAGAGCACCGTGGCCGAGAACGGGTTGAACCGCCACAGGAACAGGAACCCGCCCACCCCCAGCACCGCGGGCGAGCCGAGCGCGCGGCGGAGCGCGCGCAGCGCCGCGCGCGGCGGCTCGGGCGGGCGGGCGTGCCGCTCCTCGCGCACGACCAGGAGCGCGGCGGCGAGCGTGGCGAGCGCCACGGTCCCGCAGATCAAGAACCCGAGGCGCTGCAGGCCGTGCTCGGCCAGGTAGCCGCCGGTGACTCCGGTCAGCAGCGCGGCGGTGTAGATCGAGGCCCACTGCACCGACTGCAGCCGGCCGGTCGCGCCGAGGGGCTTGCCCTGCTCGACCAGGAGCGCGTCGGCGATCACGTCGGCGAACGCCACCCCGACCGTGGGGACGATCAACAAGGCGAACAGGAGCCCCACCGCGCCCGCCGGGACGTCGGCCGCCCAGGTCGCGAGGAGCCCGAGCGAGGCCATGGTGCTGGCCACGACCAGCCAGCTCCGCCGTCGCCAGCCCAGGAGCGGGACGAAGTCGGTCACGAGGCCGAACAGGGGCTTGAGCGACCAGGGGAGCGCCAGGAGCGCCACGAACGCGCCGATCGCGCCCGCCTCCAGCCCCCACTCCTTGAGCAGCGAGCGCACCGGCTGCGCGATCAACCCCTCCGTCGGCTCCGACACGCCCTGGACGAAGTAGATCGTGCCGAACAGCACGCTCAGCCGCAGGACCGACCGCTCGCGCGGCTTCCGCTCGCTCGGCGCGGGGGCACACGGGTGGAGGATCGCGAGCGGCGTGCCGCGCTCAGCCCTCGCGGTCGGGCGCGTCCTTGTTGGAGGTTGGCGTGCGCGGCCGGGGCGGAGCCGAGGGCCCGCCCAGGGCGGCGACGCGGCGCCAGCGGCGACGCGCCGCCCACCCGAGGAGCAGGCCCGGGGACGCGAGGAACAGGCCGAGCACCAGGTTGAGCAACACTTCGCTCGGCGTCCAACTGTGCCTCAGGAGAATGACCGTCGCGTGGCCGAGCACGAGGATCGGCACGATCGCGGCTGCGATCGTCAACGCCCAGGCCCACTGGCGCTGAGCGCGGCGCACGGCCTCGCGAAGCGTCAGCACGCGCGAGGGGCCGCCTCGACACTCCTCGTGGGCGCACCGCTCCGACTCCTCGTAGCAGCGCGGGTGCTGGACGCGTCCGCAGCGCGCGCACTGCACGACCGAGGCTTCGTAGTCGAGCGAAACCTTGCACCGGGCGCACTCGACCCGCGGGCAGTCTGCCGGCGCGTCCCCCAGGCTCACGGCCTCGCTCGCGCCGCAGCCATGCGTCGAGCAGCCGCGGTGCTCGGCGAAGCAGCTCACGTGGTGCACGGTCCCGCACGCGACGCAGGCGCTGGCGGCCGGGCCGGCGGGCACGGCGTCGTGGCAGTACGGACAGCGCAGGGTAGCCCGCTCGCGCGGCGCGGCCTGCTCCTTGCCCTCGAGCGGCTCGTCCTCACCCGGGCGGGGCTCCCTCAGTCGTTCCACGCGCCCCAGGGTAGCGCCGATCGACCGCCGCCGCTCACGCTCAGCGCTCCGCGACGCGGCGCACCCCGGTGGACGAGCGCCTCCTCGCCCTGCCGGCTCAGCCGTCCTTGGCCGGCGAGCCGGACTCCGGTGGCTTCGAGGGGGACCGGACCGCGCGCGGAGCGTTGGTCAGCGCGGCGACGCGCTGCCAGCGGCGCCGTCCGAGCATCAGGAGTACCCAGCCAGGGATCGTGGCCGCGAGCAGGGCCGCCGCAATGAGCGGTGGCACCGACCCGTCCACGATGAGCCCGACCGCGCCGACCAGCGGCATGATGAGCACGAGGAACGCGCCTCCCAGGGTCTGAGCCCACGCATCCCTCCGCTCCACCTGGAGCACCAGCTCGCGCAGCGGCAGGACCTCGGAGGGCGCGCCCGCGCAGCGCCCGCCCGGGCAGCGCCCCTCGGCGTCGTAGCAGGCGCCATGGAGGACGAACCCGCAGCCGCGGCAGCGCACCACGAGCTCGTCGAGCTCGGCGGTCCCGCGGCAGCGCCGACAGTCGAACCGAGCGTCCCGCAGCCCGTCGCTCGGCGCCCCCACCGTGAGCGTCTTCGCCGCCGTCCCGCCGCACCCGTCCGTGGCGCAGCCGCGGTGCTCGGTGAAGCAGCTCACGTGGTGCACGGTCCCGCACGCCGCGCACGCGCTCGCGACCGCGCCGGCGGGCAGCTCGTCATGGCAGAAGGGGCAGCGCAGCTCGAGGCGCGTGCGCACGTCGAGCGATTCGTCGTCGTCAGGGCGCGGCGCGGGGTGCTTCAGCCGTTCCATGGAGTCGAAGGGTAGCCGGTGCGGGCCGGTCGCGCATGCTCATTCGTATGAGCGGCGCGATCCGCGTCCGCGGTCGCCGCCGCCCCGGCCCAGGCGCGCTGGGACGAAGTCAGTCCTTGGTGAAGCCGCTCGGCCTCGCGGGTGGCGAGAGCGAGGCAGCGTAACGCAGCGCCGCGACCCGCCGCCTCCGCTCCCGGCCCATCATGAGGAGCGCGGTCGCGAGGACCGCGACGACGAGCGCGCTCACGAGCGCCAGGTGCCCGGGTCGTGGGCTCGCACCAGCCGACGGAGGTACGCGCAGGCGCCGGCGGGGCCGCCGTCGCGGTGCCAGGCACGTTCGGCGGCGCGGACGTCTCGGTCGGCCATGGCGGTGCTCGCGGAAGGGGAGCGGAGTTCCGCGAGACGGGCCGCACGGGATCGTGGTGTCAGTCCGCATGGCAGCCTCACCTCGGGCCGCCCTCCTGAAGAGAAGGTATGAGGCGGCGCGTGTAGACCCCAACAACTGCGCCCGCCCGTCACGTCTGGGTCAGCCCGCCGTGTAGCCGCCGTCAGCCGTGATCTCCGCGCCCGTCACGAACGTGCCGGCGGGGCCGGCGAGGGCGAACACCAGCTCGGCGACCTCCTCGGGCTCGGCGAAGCGGGCGAGGGGGGTGTCCTGGGCCAGGGCGGCGAAGGCTTGCTCGCGGCCGCCGTGCTCGCGGGCGAGGTCGGCGAAGAACTCCATGCCGTCCCACAAGGGGGTCTTGATCCCGCCGGGGAGGACGCAGTTGACGCGGACGCCGCTGGGGGCGAGCTCGAGGGCGGCTACGCGGGAGAGCATGAGGAGGGCGGCCTTGCTGGCGCAGTAGGCTCCCGCGCCGGCGGTCGCCTTGCGGCCCGAGGCAGAGGCGACGTTGATCACGCAGCCGCGGGCGGCGCGCAGGAGGGGGGTCGCGGCGCGGATCCCGAGGAAGGGGCCCTCGAAGTTCACCGCCATGACTCGGCGCAGCTCGGTGAGCTCGAGGGACTCGAGCGCGCCGCCCGAGGAGACGCCGGCGCAGTTGACGAGCACGTCGAGCCGGCCGTGGTCGGCGGCGATTCGGGCGAGCGCCTCGCGCCAGGCCGCTTCGGAGGTCACGTCCAGGGCGAGGCCTGCGCCGGCGGCGCTCGGGAGGTCGGCGGCGAGGGCGCGGTCGCCGGCGGCGGCGAAGCGCGCGACGACCGCGCGGCCGATCCCCGAGGCTCCGCCCGTCACCAGCACTACGCGCTCGCTCATGGCCGCAGCCTACCGCGCCGGATCGCGAGCCAGCTCGTCGAGCAGGGCGAGGGTGCGGGTGAGGTCCTCGTCGGTCGTGCGCGGGTTGATCGGGCACATGCGCAGCCAGCGCCGGCCGTGCAGGAGCGTGGACGAGACCTGGGCCACGCCGGTGGCGGCGAGGCGGCGGACCAGGTCGGTGTTGAGCTCGTCTTGGGCCTCGGGCTCGAGGTGGGGGGGCGCGGCCCGCAAGGCGCAGATCCCGAGGGAGGGCGGGGCGGCCAGCTCCCAGCCGGGCATGGCGGCCACGAGCTCTGCGACCCGCTCGGCGCGAGCGATCCCGCCGTCGATCGCGGCGCTGATCGCGTCGGCGCCGAAGGTCTGGAAGGTCGCCCACACCTTGAGGGCGCGCAGCGAGCGCGTGAGCTGCACGCCCTGGTCCTGGAGGTCGGGCTCGTCGCTCTGGACGTCGTCGAGGTAGTCGGCGCGCGCGGCGAAGGTGCGCTCCAGCCAGGCGCCCTCGCGGACCAGCACCAGGCCGCACTCGTAGGGGGTGAACAGCCACTTGTGGGGGTCGAGCGAGATCGAGTCGGCGCGCTCGATCCCGGCCAGGAGCGCGCGGCCGCGCTGGCCGAGGGCGGCCGCCGCGCCGTAGGCGCCGTCCACGTGGAGCCACAGCTCCTCGCGCGCGCAGCGCTCGGCGAGCGCGTCCAGCGGGTCGACCGCGCCGGTGTTGGTCGTGCCGGCGGTGGCGATCACCGCGAACGGGCGGCGGCCGGCGCGGCGGTCGGCGGCGATCGCGTCGGCCAGCGCAGTCGCGTCCGTGCGGAACGAGTCGTCGCTCGGGACGGTGACCGCCTGCTCGCGCGCGAAACCGAGCACGCGGAGCGCCTTTTGGGCCGAGCCGTGGGTCTGGTCGGAGAGGTAGATCCGCGCGGCGGGATCGGGGCGGCCGCCCAAGCGCGCGGTCCGCGCGGCGGCGAGCGCGGTCAGGTTCGCCATGGAGCCGCCGCTCACGAACAGGCCCGACGCGGCCTCGGGGAAGCCGAGCGCCTCGCGCAGCCAGCCCACCGTCAGGCGCTCGAGCTCGTGGGGGCCCGAGGCCTCGACGAAGTTGCCGGCGAACGGGTTGAAGCCGGCGACCAGCGCGTCGGCCAGCACCGCCACGAAGTTGCCGGGCGAGGGAATGAACCCGAAGAAGCGCGGGTGGTGCGTCGGCGCCGCGTGGGCCAGCACGTCGCGCACGGCCCGCTCGAGCACCTCCTCGGGCGGGCGGCCGGTGCGGGGCAGCGGCTCGGCCAGGCGGGCGCGGGCCGCGGCGCGGGGCTCGTGGGGCGGGATCTTGGCGTCTGGCAGCCCCGCCCAGCGCTCGACGAGCAGGTCCGCCACGCGGTGCGCGAGCGCGCGCATGCGCTCGGGGGAGAGCGCGAGGCGCTCGGGGTCTTGGTCGCCGGAGGTCATGGCGCGATCGTAGAGGACGGAGGCCGCGCGGGGCGGAACGAGCGAGCTCCCCGTGGCGGGGCCTGGCCGATCGGGGATCCTGGAGCCGAGCCGTCCCACCCAGCCGAGGCGCGGAGCATGAGCCCACCGATCCTGCTGATCCTCTCGGGGCTCCCGGGCGCCGGGAAGTCCACGCTGGCCCAACAGGTCGCGCGTGAGACGGGCGCCGTCTACCTGCGGATCGACACCTTGGAGCAGGGCCTGCGGGACCTGTGCGGGCCGGTCGTCGCCGACGAGGGCTATCGGCTGGCCTATCGGATCGCGGCCGACAACCTGCGGGTCGGATCGAGCGTGATCGCGGACTCCTGCAATCCGCTCGAGATCACGCGGCGGGCCTGGCGGCAGGTGGCCCGCGGCGAAGGCGCGCGACACCTCGAGGTCGAGGTCGTGTGCAGCGACGCCGCCGAGCACCGGCGGCGGGTCGAGACCCGCGCGAGCGACGTCCCGGGGCTCGTGCTCCCGACCTGGGAGGCAGTGCGGTGCCGCGACTACGAAGCCTGGAGCACCGAGCGCCTGGTGATCGACACGGCCCACGAGCCGCCGCCGGTGGCTGCCGCGCGGATCGTCGCGCGCGTGGTCGAGCTCAGGGCGCTCGAAGGCTGACGTCCCTCGCTCGTGGGGTCGACCGCGGCAACGCTCTCCGGTCGTGGGCGGGCGCGGTCGCTACCCAGGGTAGGAGGCGAACCAGGCTCGGCGCGCCGCGTGGAGCGCGCCAGGCGCCCGCGCCCAACGGCAGGCCCGCGCCGAACCCCTCTCCGGCCGCGCCCTTGCCAGCCGTGCGCCTCGCCGTGCGGCGCCCGCGCGGCAAGAACCCGAACATAAGCCGATCCTACCTGTCGGCCTGCGCAGCTAGACCTTGAACAAGCGCGTTCGAGGCAGAGCGCACCTCCGGCCGCCCGTGGCA
>CAZMSZ010000096.1:0-8273 GCA_964569055.1 uncultured Planctomycetota bacterium
CCGGATCTGGGCCGTCGCCATGGCGCGGCTGTACGGCGCCAACGCCCGCAGCCAGATGCTGAAGTACCACATCCAGACGTCGGGCCGCTCGCTCCACGCCATGGAGATCGAGTTCAACGACATCCGCACCACGCTCCAGGCGCTGCTGGCCACGCTCGACAACGCGCAGAGCCTGCACACCAACGCCTACGACGAGGCGATCACCACCCCCACCGAGGCGTCGGTGCGGCGCGCCATGGCGATCCAGCTCATCATCAACCGCGAGTTCGGGCTGGTCGGCTGCGAGAACGCCACCCAGGGCAGCTTCATCGTGGAGGAGCTGACCGACCTCGTCGAGGAGGCGGTCCTCGCCGAGTTCGACCGCCTCACCGAGCGCGGCGGCGTGCTCGGAGCCATGGAGCGCCAGTACCAGCGGAGCATGATCCAGGAGGACTCGCTCAAGTACGAGCGCCTCAAGCACTCGGGCGAGCTGCCCCTGATCGGCGTCAACACGTTCCTCCCCCGCGAGCAGAGCGAGCAGGCCGAGCGCGAGGTCGCCCTCTCCCGCGCCAGCGAGGAGGAGAAGCAGGAGTGCCTGCGCCGCCTGGCCGCCTTCCACGCCGAGCACGCCGCCGAGGCGCCCGCCGCCCTGGCCCGCCTCAAGCAGGCCGCCCTGGCCGGCGAGAACGTGTTCGCGGCCCTGCTCGAGGCGGTCGAGCACTGCAGCCTCGGCCAGATCACCCGGGCCCTGTACGAGGTGGGCGGGGAGTACCGACGGAACCTGTGAGGCAGGAGGACAGCCGGAAATGAGGAATACCAACAGGGAATTAGAAATTACAAATGCCAGAACAGCTATCGCGTCATGTGAGCCACCCTCTCCTGGCCACTTCCTGTTCAGCGACAGCCATTTTTAATTTCCAGTTCCAAATTCCCTGTTCATATTTCATATTTCATCTCCTTCTTCTTCTTCTTCCTCTCCCCATGCTCCACGACGCCCTGAACCGCCCGGTGCGCCTCGCCTCGCCGCCGCGGCGGATCGTGTCGCTCGTGCCGAGCATCACCCGCTCGCTCGCCGACCTCGGGCTCGACGAGGAGGTGGTCGGGGTCACCACGTTCTGCGTCGACCCGCCGGGGTGGCGCGAGCGCAAGCGGCGGGTCGGGGGGACCAAGGACGTGCGCGCCGAGCGGGTCGCGGAGCTCCGGCCCGACCTGATCCTGGCCAACAAGGAGGAGAACGAGCGCGCGCAGGTCCTGGCGCTCGAGGCGATCGCTCCGGTCTACGTGACGGACGTGGCCACGGTCGCGCAGGCGGCCGACCTGCTGGTGAGGCTCGGCGCGCTGGTCGGGCGCGAGGCGGCGGGCGCCGCGCTCGCGGCCGAGATCCGGGGCGGCTTCGCCGCGCTCGAGCCGGGGCCGGCTCGCCGGGTCGCGTACCTGATCTGGCGGGCGCCGCTCATGGTCGCCGGCGGCGGGACCCTGATCGACGACGTGCTCGCGCGCGCCGGCCTGGTGAACGTGTTCGCCGGGCGGCCGCGCTACCCGGCCGTGGAGGAAGCCGAGCTGCGCGTCGCTCGACCCGAGGTGCTGCTGCTCTCGAGCGAGCCCTACCCGTTCCGCGAGGCGCACGCGGCCGAGCTGGCGGCGGTGTGCCCCGGAGCGCGGGCGCTGCGGGTCCCGGGCGAGCCGTTCTCGTGGTGGGGGAGCCGGCTGCGCGAGACGCCGAGCTACCTGCGCTCGCTGCTGGCCGAGCTCGACTGACGGGCGGGGAGCGCCAGGGCCAGGGCGATCGCCAGCGCGCCCAGGGCGCTGCCCGTGAGCCCGATCGTCCAGCTCGTCGGCGCGTAGATCAGCTCGACGCGGGCGCGCCCCGGGGGGACCTCGATCCCGATCAACGCCAGGTTCGCCGGGACCGCGGGCTGCTCGACCCCGTTCACGCGGGCGCGCCAGCCGGGGGCCCACGACTCTTGCACGATCAACCACCCGCCCGCGGCGCTCTCCACCACCCCCGTGAGCTCGCGGGGCCTCGGGCGCGCCAGCGGGACGGGCGTGGCGGAGGCGAGCGCGCCCGGCGCCGCGGCGCCGCCCGCGCTGTGGGCCTCGATCGCCGGCTCGGGGTAGCCGCCGCCGGCTGCGAGGTGTGCCTCTGCACCGTCGAGGTCGCCCGGCGCGACCTGGCGGACGCGGGTCGCCAGCCAGGCCTCGGGCGGGACCGCTTGGGGCGCGAGCGCCTGGAGACGCACCGCGCCGCCGAGGTAGGCGCCGCCCGGCGTCAGGCGCGCGTGGGTGAGCCGAGCCGGCCCGAGCACGTGGGAGGTCCCGGCGAGCGCCAGCCGATCGAACAGCGCCGCCTCGCCGCCTCCGGCCAGGAGGCGGATTCGCCGCGCCGAGGCGAGCGAGCCGTAGCCGCCGGCCTGGCGCACGCCGAGCGCCGCGGCCAGGTTGTTGGACAGCGCCTCGCGGCGCCTCACCTCGGCCGCGGCCGCGTCGGGCGCCGAGGGCAGGGTGGGCGCCATGACGGGCGGCAGGCCCACGAGCGCCACCCGCTGCGCCTGGCGCAGGTCGGCCAGCAGGACGGGATCGTGCGCCAGGAACGCGCGCTCCGGCCCCAGCCACGCCCGGGCGCGCGCGTAGGGGGCCAGGTCCAGCGCGAGCAGCGCCAGCGCGCCCCAGCACAGCAGCGCGCGCGTCCGAGCGCCTCGCCGCGCGGCGAGGCGGTCGAGCGCGAGGCCCGCCAGGAGCGCGAGCGCGAACGAGGTCCACACCAGGGCCCGCGCCGGCGCGCGGAAGCTCGCGAACCCCGGGAGCAGCGCGCGCGCCGCCGAGAAAACGGGGGTGGCGGGGCCGAGCGCGAGCAGGAACCCCAACGCGCCGAGCGCGAGCAGCGCCACCCACCGCCAGTCGAGGCGCCCATCGCGCCCACGCAGCCCCGTCACGGCGGCGCCCAGCGCGAGCAGCGGGGTGAGCAGGCCGAGGTACTGGGCGCTCTCCGCGCGATCGCCCGTGAGGAGCCCAGGGTCGGTCGCGCCCAGCAGCCACAGGCGCAGGCCCGGACCGTCGAGCGCCAGGCTCCCGACCGCGGCCGCGGCCTCGGGCAACCCGCCGGCCCGCTCCGAGAGGGCGGCGAGCTCGAGCGTCGGGATCAGCTGGCCCGCCGCCAGGAGCGCGCCGAGCGCGCCGCTGAGGGCGAGCACCGCCAGCGCCTGCGTGGCTCCGCGCGCGCCGCGCGGCGCGCCGACCGCCGCGGTGAGCGCCACCGCCAGCCAGACGACCAGATACAGCCGCGGGGGGCGCCCTGCCAGCGCGGCCAGCCCCCACGCGAGCGCCGCCAGCGCGACCCGGCGCCGGCGACGCGCGCTGGTCTCGCCCGGGGCGATCGCGCGCAAGGTCGCGACGAGCGCCCACACGGCCGCGGCCTGCGTCGCCAGCGCGCTCGGCCAGCCCAGCGCGCCGGCGGTGACGCCCCCGCCCGTCAGGGCGAGGGCCGCGAACAGCGCCCCCTCGCGCTCGAGGTCGAGCGTGCGCCCGAGCGCGTAGGCCCCCAGCCCGAACGCGATCAGGTGCAGCAGCGCCGCCACGTCGGTCGCCTGGACGACCCCGAGCAGGGCCCACAGCGGCACGTTCAGGGGGTAGAGCAGCCCGCCCTCGCCGTTGGCGTGGGCGGGGTAGCCCCCGCTCAGCTCCGGCCACCACAGCGGCGCCTCGCCCCGCGCGACCTGCTCCGCCAGGAACCGACGGAGCGGGAACTGGTGGTAGCGCAGGTCGACGCCGAACAGCGCCTGGTCGCCCAGGACGGCAGGTCCGAGCACTCCGAGCGCGAACAGCGCGAGCGCGAGGACGGCGGGCCCGTGCTCCCGCCAGCGGCCCGCTGCGGGCCCGGACATGCCGGCGCTACTTCGTCCCGAACAGGCGGTCGCCCGCGTCGCCCAGGCCCGGGAGGATGTAGCCCTTCTCGTTGAGCCGCTCGTCGACCGCCGCCGTGTAGACCGGCACGTCGGGGTGGTTCTCCGCGAACGTCGCCAGCCCCTCGGGGGCGGCCAGCAGGCAGAGGAACTTGATGCTCTTGGGGTCGGTCTGCTTGACCCGATCCACCGCGGCCACGGCCGAGTGCCCGGTCGCGAGCATTGGGTCGACGATCAGCACCTCGCGGTCGGGCACGTGCTCGGGCATCTTGAAGTAGTACTCGATCGCCTCGAGCGTCTTGGGGTGCCGGTAGAGGCCGATGTGCCCCACGCGGGCCGAGGGGAGGATCTTGAGGATCCCCTCCAGGATCCCGTCGCCGGCCCGCAGCACCGAGACCACCGCCAGCTTCTTGCCCTCGAGCACCGGCGTCTTCATGGTCGCGAGCGGCGTCTCGATCTCCTCGTAGACGACCGGCATGTCGCGGGTGACCTCGTAGGCCAGGAGCATGCTGATCTCGTGGAGCAGCGTGCGGAACTGGTAGGTCCCCGTATCCTTGCGCCGCATCAGCGACAGCTTGTGCTGGATCAGCGGGTGCTTGATCACGTGAACGTTGTCGAGGTCGGCCATCTCTCTCCATCCCGCGCCGCGGTCGCGGCGCTCAGAACACCGTCCCGTCGCTCTCGATCCTGATCGGCGGCGAGCCGTCCGCGCGCCGCTCGCGCGCCACCTCGCGTCCCGCCGTCCAGGTGCCCCCCTGCAGGACCTTCGCCAGCGGGAACTCCTCGGCCGTGCGGCCCAGCCGCTCGCGGACCGCCGCCGCGACCCGGTCGAGGAGCGCCAGCGTCAGCGCGCGCCACTCCACGATCACCGGCGCGCCCGCCGGGTGGGCCGCCCCGCTCACGCCCTCGTGGCGCGGCTCGAGCAGCCCGAGGTCGACCAGGAGCCCGCCGTTGCGGTATTCGGGCAACCCGGTGAGCGGCGCGACGTCCACGCGCACGCCCGCCGCCTCGAGCGGCTCGAGGAGCGAGTAGGCGAGCCACTGCGACAGCTTGTGGAACGGCACCAGGTCGCTCCCCGGGCCGTCGTGCGGCAGGGCGGGGTGCGGCCACACGTCCCCGAGCGGCGCGCCGGCCAGGGTCACGCGTCCCGGGAAGATCGGGCCGGTGAGCGCCAGCACCTCGTCGAGCAGCGCTTCGCCCGAGAGCTGCCCGCCCGCGGCGCGCGCCAGCAGGCGGTCGAACAGGTGCCCGACCCGCGCCTCCTCGGGCGGCTCGCCGCACGCGACCGCGCGGGCGGCGATCGAGTCGCCGAGCGCGCTCAGCAGGCTCGCCCGCCCTTCGAGCCCGACCAGCGGGTTGTCGGGGCCGGCCTGGAACGCGCGGGCCAGGTCCTCGGCCCGGACGGCCCGCAGCCCGGCCGCGTCGGCGCGCAGCGGCCGGGCGGGGTCGCTCGAGAACCGCCCGGCCAAGAAGGCGTCGAAGCTCGCCAGCGCGAGGCCCTCGGAGCGGCCCCACACCTGGCCCGTGGCGGCCTCGCGGTAGCGCCAGGCGCTCCCCGCCCCCGCGTCGAGCAGCACGCTCGTGACCGCGAGGTCGACCTCGACCCGGCCGCGCTCCTGCGGGTCCTGCCCCTCGAGCCGCGGCGCGAGCGACCGCGCGACCCGGTCGACGCCGCCCACCTCGAAGTGGCGCCAGCGGCTGTGGTACGGCACCGCGAGGTCGGGGTAGGCCGCGCGCGTGGTCGCCTCGACCCGCGCGGCGACGTCGGCGAGCCGCGCGGGCACGATCCGGAAGTGCTCGGACTCGCCCGCCTCGGCGCGCGCGAGCAGGGCCTCGCAGCGCGCCCGAATCGCGGCGGGCGTCCGCAGGTAGTCGGCCGCGGCGCGCTCGGCGGCCGCGCTCACGCCTCGTTCAACCCGCGCCCCTTGGGCTTGGAGAGCTCGGACGCGTCGGGGACGGCCTGGTCGGTGTAGTAGCCGGCCGCCTTCTTGGCGTCGATCTCGACCATGGCGTCGGCGGGGATCCGGTCCTCGGGGATCGTGACCCGCTCCACCACCTCGATCCCGCTCTGCACGATCGGGTCGAACTTCATGTTGCTCATGGAGACGAACCGGTCGATCCGCGTGATCCCGAGCCAGTGCAGCACGTCGGGCATCAGCTCCTGGAAGCGCATGTCCTGCACGCCCGCCACGCACGAGGTCCGCACGAAGTAGGCGTCGGCGCGGTCGCCGCCCTCCTGGCGCTTGCGCGCGTTGTAGACCAGGAACTTGGTCACCTCGCCCAGCGCGCGCCCCTCCTTGCGGTTGTAGACGATCAGGCCCACCCCGCCCTCGGCGACCATCTGCAGGCACACCTCGATCCCGTGCACGAGGTACGGGCGGCAGGTGCAGATGTCCGAGCCGAACACGTCCGAGCCGTTGCACTCGTCGTGCACGCGCACCGCGAGCCGCTTGCTCGGGTCGGAGACGGCCGCCACGTCGCCGAAGATGTAGACCGTCTGCCCGCCGATCGGGGGGAAGAACACGTCGAGGTCCTCGCGTGTGACCAGCTCGGGGAACATGCCCGCGGTCTGCTCGAACAGGCAGCGGCGCAGCTCGGTCTCGCTGATCCCGAACCGCTTGGCCACGCCGGGCAGGTGCCACACCGGCTCGATCGCGGCCTTGGTGACCACCACGTCGCCGCTCTCCTTGAGCACCACGCCGTCGGGCACGATCCGCCGCTCGCGGATCGCGTCCTGCAGCTCGGGCATCTGGATGTGCGCCCGGGTGATCGCGATCGAGGGGCGGATGTCGTAGCCCTGCGCCAGCAAGTCGGCGTAGGCGTCGGCGACCACCGCGCCCCACGGGTCGATCGACACGATCTTGTCGGGGTCCGCCCAGGAGGGGAACGGCCCGATCGGGTTGGTGGGTGAGGTGTTGGTCAGGTCGGGGCGGTGGCTCGGGTCGAGGCGCCCGCTCGCCACGGCCAGCGCCCGGTAGACGGCGTACGAGCCCGAGTGGCTGCCGATCACGTTGCGCTTGCTCGGGTCGGTGAGGGTCGCGATCAGCGGCCCCCGCTCCTGCGGCGTCGGCGCGCCCCACTGGACCGGGAGCGGCTTGGGTCCGTGCGCGCCCGGGTGCGAGGTGAGCCGGATGTGCTTCTTCTTGCCCATGGTCTCCTCGTGAAGCGCCTCCCCAAAGGAGGCGCGGGCGCGGATCGCCCCTGCGGGCGCCGCGCCACGGAAGCCAGCCAGACTACCTGATCGGAGCGAAGCGCGGCCTCCTGGCCGTAGCGCTCAGCGGAGCCGGGCCAGCCCTCGCGCGGCCTGCGCCAGGCGGTGTTCGTACTCGATCCGCCCCAGCCACTCGTCGGGCCAGGCCGCCACGCCCAGGCTGGCGCCCGCGAAGGCGCCCGCCAGGCAGGCGATCGAGTCGGAGTCGCCGCGCGTGACCGCCGCGCGTCGGAGCGCCGCGACCGGCTCGCTCGGGTAGAGGAGGAAGCAGTGGAGCGCCGTCGCGAGCGCCTCCTCGGCCACCCACCCGTCGCCCGTGGCCAGGCAAGGGTCGGCCGACCGGTCGGGTCGGGCCAGCGCGGCCTCGACCCGGTCGAGCGCGCCGGCGCACTCGTCCCAGCCGCGGGCGAGGAACGCCTCGGGCGAGCGCTCGCCCGGGCGCTGCCACAGCGCTCCCAGCCAGTCGTGGTGGTAGCGCTGGCGCGCCGAGGCGGCGTACTCGCGCAGGGCGTCCAGCAGCGCGCGCGGCGCCACGCCGCCGGCGAGCAGCGCGATCGCCTCGCAGGTCAGGTCCGACGCGGCCAGGGCCGTGGGGTGCCCGTGGGTCAGCGCGGCCTGGAGGTGGGCGACCGGCGCGCGGAGCTGCGGCGGCAGGAACGCGGCCGGCGCGACCCGCATGTTGGCCCCGCACCCCTTCGAGCCCGCGACGGTGGCCTCCACCAGCGGCTTGCCCGCGGCGAGCCGCCCGCACGCCTCCAGGCAGGTCCGCCCGGGCGCGCGGTCGTTCTCCGGATCGACCAGCCAGCGCACGAACGTGAGCCGGAGCGCCGCCTCGATCGGGCCGGGCTCGAGCCGCTCGGCGCGCAGCAGCGCGTCGGCGACGGCGAGGGTCATCTGGGTGTCGTCGGTCACCCGCGCGGGGTCGCCGGCCGGCTCGCTCGGGCCGCCCGGATCGTCCGCCCCCCGAGCAGGCCAGCGCGCCAGGATCTTCTCGACCGACAGGAACTCCGTCGGCGCGGCCAGCGCGTCGCCGAGGGCCAGCCCGAACAGGCAGCCCTCCACCCGCTCCAACCACCCCGGCCCGGCGGGCGCGATCACCGCCTGTCCCTCATGTGCTCGCTCACGTCGTCCTCCGCGCCGCGAGCGTAACCTGGCGCTGAGGGGAGTTGAGCCTCGCATGGGAA
>CAZMSZ010000096.1:8373-21720 GCA_964569055.1 uncultured Planctomycetota bacterium
ACGCTCCCGCTCTTTCGTGAGCTCGACGGGGAGGCATATCTCGCCTCGCGGACGGTCGACGACCGACGCGAGTCGGGTGCGGTGTACACGCCCCCCGCCCTGGTCGAATTCGTGCTGGACCAGGCGAGCTTCGCGCCGTCATGCGGTGCGCCGCTTGGCCGGTTGCTCGACCCGGCGTGTGGTGCCGGCGTCTTCCTCACGGCCGCCGTGGACCGCCACGCGCGGCAGCTCGAGTCGGAGGGCATGGCGCTCGAAGCCGCTGCTGGGCGCAAGAAGCTCTTGCAGGACGTGGCCAAAGGCATCTTCGGGATCGACATTGATCCGACCGCGTGCGACCTGGCTCGCTCTGCCGTTCGGGAGCGCGTCGCGGCATGGACTGGCCGACCCGTGCCGCCGACCTTCTTCCTCCGAAACGTCGTCACCGCAGACTTCCTGACGGATGAGCTGCCGCTTCCGCGCGCGGCGGCGCCGATCTCACTGATCGTGGGAAATCCCCCCCTACGTGCAAACCACGCGTCTCACGGGTACGGCCAAGGATCGGTTGCGGGAGCGATTTCAGAGCGCCTTCGGTCGAATCGACCTGTATGCGCTGTTCATTGAACGAGCGCTCGAGCTCCTGCCTCCGGGCGGCGTGCTCGCCTTCGTCACGCCCGACAAGTTCCTCGCAGGCGAGAGCATGGCGGCGTTGCGCACGCTCGTCATGGAACGTGCCGCAGTGCGGCGGGTGAGCCGATTCCGGTCGCACAAGGTCTTCGCGGACGCCGCGACGGTTCCGTGCGTCACGGTGCTCGAGAGGGGGGCCCGATCCACCACGATCGAGGTTTCGGAATGTGCTCACGCTCCTGGTGAGGTCACCGTCGTTCAAAGCGCGCGTGTCGCCGCCGAGGGGCGCCTACGCCCGGACGGTTGGAACGTCCTCCAACCCGACCTCCTCGAAGTGGCCGAGCGGCTTCGGGGCTCACACCCGGTGCTCGAGTCGCTCTCCCAGCGAATCTCTGCGGGCTACGCGACCGGTCGCGATCGCCTCTTCCTCTTCGCGTCCGACGATGAAGTTCCCGTCGAGCCCGAGCTACTGCGGGACGCCCTGCGTGGTCGCGACATCGAGCGCTTCCACCCCTCGGCTCCTCGGCTGAAGTTGCTGCTCCCGTACGAGTTTGCATCCGATGGATCGGCGCGACTGATCGACCTCGCGCGCTTTCCCCGGACGCGGCGGTATCTCGAGCGGTTCCGGCCGGAGCTCGAGGCCCGACATTGCGTCCGCGTCTGGGAGAAGGCGTGGTACGACGTTCACGATCCCGTTGGTTTCGACCTCGCGCGGACACCCAAGATCGTCGTCCCCGACGTGGCGCTCACCAGTCGCTTTGCCTTCGATCCCGGACATTGCGCCGTCCTGCACAGCGCCTACTACGTCGTCCCGGATTTGGAGGTCGATCCCTGGTTTCTAACGGGCCTCTTGAACACCAAGCCGATCGAGTTCCTGATCCATCTCACGGCGCCGGTCGTCAAGGACGGGTTCCGCCGATATCGCAGGCAATTCCTCGCCAAGCTCCCGATTCCGGACGCACCGTCGCGAGTCCGGCGCAGGATCGCACGCGACGCACAGCGGGGAGACCAAGCCGCCCTCGAGCGCGCTGCGGCGCAGCTGTTTGGCCTATCGAGCAGCGATCTGGCCGTCATCGAGCGCCACTGAGCGGGGAACGCTCCGTCGGTGTCCCCAGACCCTTCGCATGACGGAGCACCCCGACCTCGACGACTTTCGCCGACGTATCGAAGGGCTGCTGCGCCGCGGCCCGCTCAAGCGACACTTGAAGCGTGGCACCCTCCGATTGGGTGAGCTGACCCTCGCCGAGACCAACGAGCTGCTCGCATCCGAGGAGGGCTACTACCTCCTGCTCGCCGCCGCGCGTTTGACACGAACGACTCTCAAAGGGGGCTCAATCCTCCCCCGAAGCCGCGGTCGTCCCCAAGCCGCTGAGGCGCGCCTTCGCCGTAAAGGAACGGCTCCCGGTACAGGAGGCAGCGGTCGGGCTGGTCACCAGCTCGGTCGCCTTGCGTGCCCGGGATCTCGGTCGCAAGCGGCGTGGCGGAACCCTCGAGTCCGTGTTCCGGGAACGGCTGTTGCAGGAGGGGATCGCGGTGGCCATGAGCCCGCCCGTCCGAAAGGTCCCGGGCCTGCTCATTGGGTCACGTAAGCCCGACGGCGTAGCACCTGATCCGGCGACGGAGGAGCCCCCGCAGCTCTACCTCGAGATCAAGAGCATCCGCCGCGTCGCCGACGACATCCAGAAGCGGCTCTACGAGATCGCCGAGGTCTCGCTCGAAATGAAGCTGCTGTACGGCGGCCTCAAGCTCAAAGGTCATCGAGTCCGATCGACGCGAGAGGCGATCGACAAGGTCTCCCTGCTCCGGGCCAAGCTCCGCGAGCAAGTGGTCCGCGCTCGCCCCGTGGTAGTCGCGTTCTTCCTGTGCCCCCGCGCCGAGGCCGAGCGGTATCGCGCTGGAGCTGAGACCTTCATCGACGCAGTCTTCTTCCAGGAAGAGGTGGAAGAGTGCCTCGCGTTCATCAGATCTGCCATTGCGTAAGAGTGGCGCCTCGCTCGCGCCTCAAGGCGCGTCAAAGGGCGTCCTCCACCTCCAGCGGGCACAGCGCCCGGGCGAAGCCCTTCTCGCCGTGGCCGGCGAAGCGGACGGTCAGGCGTTCGGCGTCGGCGGCGACGACCTCGCCTGGGCCGTACTTGCGGTGGCGGACGCGCGCGCCGAGTCGCCACGGGTCGGGCTCGGGCTCCGCAGGGGGTGGGGGCGCGAGCGCGCGGCAGCGCTCGGCGAGCTCGCCCGGGCCCAGCCAGCGTACGCAGGCGGGGGGGAGCTCGCGCAGGAAGCCGCTCGGCTCGCCGGCGGCGTCGGGGCGGGGGGGGGTGCGGGTGTAGGACAGCTCGACCGACTCGCGGGCGCGGGTCAGGCCGACGAAGAACAGGCGGCGCTCCTCGCGGAAGGCGGCGGGATCGCGCCAGGCGGAGGCGAGCGGGAGCACACCTGCGTTGGCGCCGGCCAGGAACACGTGCTGGAACTCGAGCCCCTTGCTGGCGTGGAGCGTGAGCAGCGCCACGCGGCCGGCGCGGACGCGGGCGCGGCGCGGCGGGCGGTCGGCGGCGAGCGCCTCGGCGAGCGCGCTCGCGCGCTCGGCGCGCGAGGCGCCTCGCGCCTCGAGCCGGGCGCGGGCCGCCGCGAGCCAGCGGGTCAGGGCGCGCGCGGTGTGCTCGCTCTCCTCGGCGAAGGTCGAGGTCGTCGGGCCGAGGTGGCGCGCCAGCTCGAGGTGCTGGGCCAGCGCGACCTCGAGCGCCGGCTCGTCCGCGTGGAGTGCCAGCCAGGCCGGCAGCTCGGCCAGCCGCGCGGCCGCCGCCAGGGCGGCGCGCAGGCGGCCCCGCGAGCGCGCCGGGCGGGTCGTCGCTTCGAGGCGCGTCGCGAGGGCCCAGCGGAGCGCGGTCAGGCCGTCGGGCTCCTCGGCGGCCGCGCCGCAGCTCGGGCGCGTGAGGGCGCGCGCGGGCAGGTCGCGCCGCGCCAACAGACCGTAGCGCGGGTGCACCAGCAGCTCGCGCCAGCGCGCGGCGCTCGGCGGGTCGTCCCCGCCGCCGCGCGTCTCGGCCAGCGCCGCCGCGAGCAGGCGCCGCAGCCAGGTGACCGCGGGCCCCTCCTCGCCGTCGCCCACCTCGCACGGGATCCCCTGGCCGCGCAGGACGTCGCGCAGCACCTCGAGCTGACGGCGCGTGCGCACGAGGACGGCCAGCTCCTCCCAGGGGCAGCCCGCCGCGGCCAGCCGCCGCAGGCGCTCGGCGAGGTACAGCGCCTCGGCGTGCGGGTCGTGGTGGTCGAGCACCAGCAGCGGCTCGCCGCCCGCGCGGGTCGCGACCAGCGCGCGCGCGGACGGCTCGGCGCCCGGGCCGAACCCGGCCGCCGCGCCCTCCGAGGCCAGAAATGCGCGCGCGGCCTCGAGGATCGCCGCGGTCGAGCGGTAGTTGACGGGCAACGTCAGCCGCAGCGCGCCCGGGCGGCGCGCCAGCCGGTCGAACAGGGCCGGGTCGCCGCCGCGCCAGGAGTAGATCACCTGGTTGGGGTCGCCCACCGCGAACAGGCGCGTCTCGGGCCCGGCCAGGCGCTCGGCGAGCTCGAGCTGCTCGGGGCTGGTGTCCTGCAGCTCGTCGATCAGGATCCAGGCGGGTCGCCGCCAGCCGGCCGGCGCCTCGGGCAACAGCTCGCTGGCCGCGGTCAACAGGTCCTCGAAGTCGAGCAGGTCGCGCGCCGCCTTGAGCTCCTCGTAGGCGCTCACCAGGCGGGCCAGGTCGTCGTCGCGGCGCATGTTCCCGTAGCGCGCGCCGCGCCCCTCGCGCGCCTCCCAGCGCTGGGCGAGCTTGGCCCTGTACTTCACGTCGAGGTCGTGCTCGGCGATCAGGCGGTCCCACAGCTCCTCGCGCTGCCGCGCGTCGACGAGCTGGAACGCGCGCGAGCGCCCCAGCCGCTCCACCGGGAGCACGCGCCGCAGCAGCGCGCCCGCGACCGCGTGGAACGTCCCCGCCAGCCACAGCGCCTCGGCCGGGAGGCCGACCTCCGCCAGCCGCGCGCGCACCTCCCCCGCCGCCTTATGGGTGAAGGTCAGCACCGCCAGCTCCTCGAGCGGGACGCCGTCCAGCAGGTGGAGCGCGAGCAGCTTGTGCACCAGGACCGTGGTCTTGCCGCTGCCGACCTGCGCCTGCACCACCACCGCCGGCGCGTCCGCCAGCACGGCCCGGAGCTGATACGCGTCGAGGCGGGTCAGGCGCGCGTGGAGCGCCGGCGCCGCGCGGGCGATCTCCTCCAGCCGGGCGCGCAGCTCGCCCTCGGGCGCGAGGTCAGGGGGCGGCGTGCTCGGCCGCGCCGGCGGCTGCTCCTCGAGCCCCAGTCGCCGCGCGCGCAGGCGCCGCTGCAGGTCGCCGACTCGGCTCACGCCGGGCGCCCTACGGCTCGCGCAGCACGAAGCCGCCCGCGAGCTTGGCGCTCGCCGCGCGCTCGGTCTCGGCCTCGCCCCGCAGCAGGTCCTCGTGTCGACGGCGCAGCTCGTGGCGCGCGCGCTCCGCCTCGGGGCCGCGCTCCTCGGGGACCTCGGCCGCGAGCCGCCAGCTCGGCGGGCAGGCCACGTGCCGCTCGATCAGGGCGCGCAGGGCGCGCTGCGCCGGGTCGCCTTCCAGCCAGCGCACCAGGCCGGGGCCGGCCACCTCGAGGATCAAGCGCTCGCCGCGCCGCGAGACCGCCGTGCGTCGCAGCAGCTCGGCCCCGGTCTCGCGGCAGACGGCGAGCGCCGCCTGGACCTCGCCCCAGCGCGCGGGCAGCTCCGCGAACGGCACGCGCGCGGGCTCGGGGGGCGCGGTCTCCTGCGGCGCGCTCGCCGGCGCGCGTGTGAGGTGCACGCCCGCCGGCGGCGGCGTCTCCTCCAGCAGGCTCCGCAGCGCCCAGCCGATCAACGAGCGCGAGCGCGCGCTCCCGCCGGTGCAGGCGGGGCAGCCCTCGCCGCAGCGGCACCCCTCGGCCAGCCGCGCCGCCTGCTCGATCAGCGCGGGGAGCTGCTCGAACGCCCGCGCCGCGAACCCGAGCCCGCCGGGGTGGTGGTCGTAGAGCGCGACCGCGGTGCCGGGCCCCTCGCCCTCGGGCCCCGCGAACGGGAACGAGGTCCCGATCAGGTCCTGCCGCTCGGCCAGCGTGGCCAGCCGCGCCACCGCTCGCAGCGCGTGCACCACGCCCTGCAGCGCGTCGCGCCGTCGCTCCCCGAGCGCCTCCAGCACGGGCTCGGGGATCGCGACCCACACCGCCTCGGTCTCGAGCCGCGTCGAGAGCGGCTGGTGCAGCCGCTCGTAGCCGAGGTTCTGGTGGTTGTGGAACTCGAGCATCTTGTAGCCGACCACGGTCTCGAGGGCGCGCACGTCGCCGAACCAGGCCTGGGTCCGCGGGAGCGCCGCCCGCCGCTGCGTGACGAGCACCTCGAGCTGGGTCCGCACGTCGGGCTGGGTGTAGAAGCTCTGCGCCGCCGGGACGCACAGCGCGCGGTGGCCGACGAGGTCGAGCTCCTCCACCAAGAACTCCTCGCCCCCGTGCAGGTAGACCGCGCGCGGGTGCGCCTCCTTGTAGACCTGCGGGCGGGTCATCTCGGTGAGCACCAGGTCGCGCGTGCGGTCGACCACCTTGAACCGGTCGCCGTCGGTGGCGCGCAGGCTGAAGTCTCCCGCCGGGAACGGCGGCCCCGACCAGTGCCAGGCGCCGAACACCTCGCGCACCTCCCCCGCCTCCTGCAGCACGGGGAGCACCTCGCCGAGGTCGGGGAACCAGGCCGCGTCGTCGAGGGTCAGCGGCAGCTCCGCCGCCGCGGCGCGGGCGTGGGCGAGCTGGATCGTCAGGTTGTCGGGGTCGAGCACCGCCTGCTCGGTGGGCTGCCCCACCAGCCAGTCGGGGTCGCCGGCCAGGAGCTGATCGACCGGCTCGGCCGCGAGCACGAGCAGCCCGTGCGCCTCGCGGCCGCGCCGCCCGGCGCGCCCGAGCTGCTGCCAGAAGCTGGCGCGCGTCCCCGGGAACCCGGCCTGGACCACGACCTCGAGCTGACCTATGTCCACCCCGAGCTCGAGCGCGTTGGTGGAGACCACCCCGACCAGCCGGCCCTCGAGCAGGTCGCGCTCGATCCGGCGGCGCTCCTCGGGCTTGTAGCCGCCGCGGTACGCGCCGAGGAGCGCCGCCTCGTCGTGCCCGCCGTCGACCGAGGCCAGGTGGTCGCGCGCCTCCTTGAGCACCACCTCGGTCTCCTTGCGGCTGCGGCAGAACGCGATCGACTTCTGCCGCTGCTTGATCAGGTGCGGCAGCAGGTGGGCCACCTCGCGCCCGGCCGGCCGGCGGGTCCCGTCGGCCTCGAGCGGCGGCTGATAGAAGTGGATCGTCTTGCCGGGCGCGGGCGAGCCGTCGTCGTCGACCACGCTCACCGGGCGCTGGCACACGCGCGCCGCCAGCTCGCCAGGGTTCGCGATCGTGGCCGAGCTGCAGAGGAAGCGCGGCTCCGAGCCGTAGTGCCGGCACACCCGCACCAGCCGCCGGATCACGTTGGCGACGTGCGAGCCGAACGCGCCGCGATACACGTGGAGCTCGTCGAGCACCACGAACCGCACGTTGCGGAACAGGTGGCTGTAGCCCGGCCGCCCGTGCGCCGGCAGCAGGCCGGCGTTGAGCATGTCGGGGTTGGTCAGCACGAGGTTGGCCCGCTCGCGCAGCCGCTTGCGCTCGACGGGCGAGGTGTCGCCGTCGTACACGCCCGCCTCGAGCGCGTGCTCGCCGCCCGCCCGCAGCGCGTCGGCCAGCGCCAGCACGCCGCGCAGCTGGTCGTGCGCCAGCGCCTTGGTCGGATAGATCAGGAGCGCCCGCGCGGCGGGGTCGGCCAGCACCGCGCTCAAGACCGGCAGCAGGAAGCCCAGCGACTTGCCGCTGGCGGTCCCGGTCGTGACGACCACATCCTCGCCCGCCTGGGCGCGCTCGAACATCTCGGCCTGGTGCGTGTAGAGCCGCTCGATCCCCCGCTCCTCCAGGCAACGCCGCAGCGCGGCCGGCACCGCGGCGGGCAGCGCGACCGTCCGCGCCGGCCGCGCCGGCAACGTCCGCCGCGCCACGACCCGCTCGCGCAGGCTCGAGGGCAGATCGAGCTCCGAGGTCATCGCGCACTCCTCCACGCCAACCCGCGAGTATCGCGATCACCCCCGACAGGCCCGCGCCGCCGGCGCCCGCGTGCCGAACGCAACCCGTGGTGGCCCTCGGGGATCTGGACATCAGCGTCTCGTCTCTCCCGCACGCGCCAGGACCGTCTCGACACGGCGCGGTGCGTCGACCGAACCTGCGAGACTTCCGTCGTGAGCACGCTCGGCCGACCGCTTGCGCTCTGGTGACTTCCGCGCGTTTCTCCGCGGGGAAGCGCCGGCTGAGTGTGGCCGAGGAGGGAGCGGCGTGAGCCCTCGACAGACGGTGATCGGATCGAAGACCGAGCGGGGCGCCGCCCCCCCGAGCGAGCGCGGCCGCGACGAAGCCGACCTGCAGGAGCGGACCGAGGTCAAGCCGGTCCGCTACGTGCGCGACGAGCGCGGCCGACGGCACTGGTTCCCCTGGCCCCACATGCACGCCGTCCTGATGCGGGCGCGACGCGTCCTGCTCGCCTTGGTGATCGTGAACATCGTGCTGGCCGTGCTCGGCATGGCGATCCTCGGCCCGTGGGGGTTCATCCCCGCCGCGCCGCTGATCGTGCTGGTCCCGCTGCTGATGGTCGCGATCGACCTCGACCGGCGCGCCATGGGCGCGCGCACCCCCGAGGAGCAGGAGGCGCTCACGATCGAGGAGGGGAAGAGGCACCCCGAGGAGCGGCCCGCCGCGCAGACCGTGGTGGAGGCGTTCGAGCAGAGCGAGCGCTACACCCGCGGTGAAGCGCGCAGCGTGGCGATCGGCCTGTTCCTGTTCGCGGCCGTGGTGGGCGTGCTGGCCTTCGTGGCCGGGATGGTGTTCGGGCGCCCGCTCCTCGGCTTCGGCGCCTTGTTCCTGTTCGGTTACGTCGCGCTCCTCGGCTCGGTGATCGCCTTCGCGGGCATGCACGAGCTGTACGAGGACGAGCACGGGGTGCACCGGCGCCAGCACAAGGAGCCGTAGCGCCGCGCGGCCGAAGTCCCCCTGGGGGTAGACGGGCGTATCGCCTGGGCAGCAGACGCGAGCGGCCTCAGCCCGCGTCGTGCTCGTGCCCGTGGTCCTCGCCGTGGCCGTGCGGCGTGAGCGAGTGCGGGCGCTCGAGGCCGTGGGCCAGCATCAGCGGCTCGTCGCCGAGCACATCGCGGGCGGGGCCGCCCGCGACGACGGCGCCGCCGTCGAGCACCGCCACCCGCTCGCACAGGGCGAGCACGAACTCGAGGTCGTGGCTGGCGACCACGACCGCGGGCTTCAGGCCGCGCAGCAGCGCGAGCAGGTTGCGTCGGCCGCGCGGGTCGAGGTCGCTGGTCGGCTCGTCGAGGAGGAGGACCTCCGGCTCCATGGCGAGCACGGCCGCGAGCGCCACGGTCCGCTTCTCACCGCCCGAGAGGTGGTGGGGCACCCGCTCGGCGAGGTGCTCGCCTCCGACCGCCGCGAGGGCGCGCGCCACGCGGGCCGCGACCTCCAGCTCGGGCAGCCCGGCCTGGCGGGGGCCGAACGCCACGTCGTCGGCGACGCGCGGGGTGAACAGCATGTCGTCGGCCTGCTGGAACACCACCCCCACCCGCCGGTGGAGCGCCTCGGCCGCGCCCTCCCGCACGGGCTGGCCGTCGAGCAGCAGGGCGCCGGCGGCGGGCTGGAGCACGCCGTTGAGCAGCAGGAGCAGCGTGCTCTTGCCGGCGCCGTTGGGGCCGACCAGGCCCAGGCGCTCGCCGCGCCCCACCGCCAGGTCGACGCTCCGCAGCGCGGCGCGCCCGCTCGGGTAGGTGTAGGCCAGGCCGCGCGCCTCGAGCAGCGGCCCGCTCACGTCAGCCACCCCGCTTCCAGCGCGAGCAGGAGCGCGGCCAGCGCGGCGCCGCCCAGGAGGAGCGCGCCGTCGGCGCCCTCCCAGCCGCTGGCGTGCGGCAGCACGAGCGCGCCGCGGTAGCCGCGGCAGCGCATGGCTTGCTCCACGCGCTCGGTGCGCGCGACGCTCCGCACGAGCAGCCCGCCTACCACGCCCGCGAAGGTGCGCGCGGTGGCGAGGTCGCCGCGCGGGGCGAACCCGCGCGCCGCGAGCGCCGCGCGCGCCCCGGCCAGGTCGCGCTGGACCACGAACAGGTAGCGGTAGGTGAGCAGGAGCACCTGCGTCAGCGCCGCCGGGACGCGCAGGTCCTGCAGCGCGCGGATCGTGCGGTCGAAGGGGGCCGCCGCGAGCGCGGCCGTGACCACCAGCGCGATCCCCACCACGCGTGCGGCGAGCGCGGCCGTGCGCTCCAGGCCGACGTCGGTCGGGCCCCAGCTCCAGCTCGGCACGAGCGGGCGCCAGGGCGCGTCGCTCGGCCAGTGGAAGGGGGTCACCAGCAGCAGCGGCAGGAGGACCGCCCCGAGCGGCCACAGGCGGCGCGCGAGGGTCCGCGCGTCGAGCCCGACCGAGAGCGCGAGCGCGACCCCGAGCGCGCTGCACCACACCGTGGCCCGGAGCGTGGCCACCGCGGCCATCACGGCCGCGAGGCCCACGGCCGTGAGCAGGCGCGCCCGGTCGTCGCGACGCGAGAGCCACGAGCGCTCCGGCGCGCCGCGGCTCGGCAGCAGCGCGGCGAGCGCGCCGATCACCAGCAGCCCCAGCCCCACACGGTCCCAGGGGACGCCGCGCGCGACCGGGGGCGGGGTCGACGCGGGCGGTTCGCCCGCCGCGCCCGACGCCTCGGCGGCGGCGAGCGAGCCGACCGGCGCGGCAGCGCTCGCGCCGGCTGGCACGTCGATCTCCACCGTCGCGCGGTGCAGCCCCGGCTCGATCACCTCGAGCACGTAGCGCCCCGGTCGCGGCGGGCGGAAGCGGGCGCGTCCTTCCTCGTCGGTGAGCCCGCGCCAGGCGACCTCTTCGCCGCGGCGGGCGGTCACCTCGGCGCGGGCCGCGGGCGCGCCGTCGCCGAAGAAGGACTCGAGCACGACCTCGTCGCCGTCGAGGGTGGCCTCGGCCAGCAGCCGGTGGGCATGGGCTGGAGCGGCCGCGAACAGCGCCGCGAGCAGCACGAGCGCCTGGCCAGCGCGGGGCGCCCTCATGGCGCCGCGGGCTCGCGGGGGGAGGCGGGCGCGCCCGCGCCGACCAGCTCGGGCTGCACGCGCAGGAGGAACCCGACCACCGACGCCGTCATGACGGCCTCGATCACCAGCACCGGCCCGTGGGCGACGATGCAGATCCAGGCGACCTTGCGCAGCGCGGCCTCGGCCGAGAGGAGCGCGCCCGCGTACAGGACGAGCGAGGCCGCCGTCCCCAGCGCCGCCGCCAGGCCCGCGCGCAGGGTGAGGCGGCGGCGCGCCCGCTCGTCGAGCGGGCCGGCGGCGCGGCGCGGCAGGTGGAACGCGAGGGCGGTCACGAGGGCGCCCACCCCGAGCGTGGTCGCGTTCACGCCGAGCGTGGTCACACCGCCGACCTGCAGCAGCAGCCGCTGCAGCACCAGCGCCACCAGCACCGCGGCGAACGCGCCGCGGCCGAGCACGACCCCCGCCAGGCCGATCCCGACGAGGTGTACGCGGGTGCCCCCGCCCGGCACGGGGAGCCCGATCAGCGTGGCCGCGAACAGGGCGGCCGTGATCATGGCGATCCGGGGCGGCGAGTCCTTGGCGAGGCGGGGCACGGTCCAGGCGGCGAGCGCGGTCGCGGCGGCGGCGCCCGCGAGCTGCACCGCTGGGGGGACCACGCCGTCGTCGATGTGCACGCCGCGCCTCGCCCGCGCTCAGCGCCCGACGTAGACCCACAGCGCGGCGCGGGCGCGGCGCGGGAGCGTCCGGCCCTCGTGCTCCACCTCGCCCGCGTCCGCCGCGAAGGCGAGGATCCACCAGCCGGCGCGGTCGAGCGTCACCACCAGCTCGCCGTCGGCGTCGGTCTTCTCGACGCGCGTCACGAACGGCTCGGGCGGGACCTCGGCCGGGGGCGTCGCGTTGAGGTGCTCCAGCTCGACGTGCACTCCCGGGGCCGGCTTCCCGTCGACCAGGGCGCGCGCGCGGAAGGTCGTGCCCGCCTCGAGGCCGTAGGGACGCGTGAGCGGCTCGAGCTCGGCCGGGAGGCCGAGGACGCGATCCCACCCCCGCTGGACCCCCGACACGTTCACTACCAGCTTGGTGAGGTCGAGGACCGCCGCGCCTTCGTGCACGTTCGGCGCTCCCTCCACCAGGATCACGTGGTCGCCGCGCTCGGTCGGGGTGAAGGACACCTGCCAGCTGCGCGCCTCGCCCTCGGTGCCCTCGACCAGGGACGGGGCGAGGTCGCTGACCGCGCCCGACGGCGCGTGCACGCGCACCGCGGCCGGGCGCCGCGCCGCGGTGCGGTCGCCCTCGAAGGGGTGCCCGAACGCGACCTCGAGCTCGACCGGCTGGCCCTTGCGCGCGAAGGGGGTGTTCACGGTGGCGATCGTGAAGTGCGCCAGGGCGGCGGTGGGCGCGGCCAGCGCCGCTACGAGCAGCGGCCAGCGGAGCATGCGGGGAGTCACGGGCACCTCGGTATTACGAACCGCACTCCCGTAATACCCGCTCGGCGCACGCCTGGCCACCCGTGAGGTGTCGTCGTCCGCCAAATCGCAAGCGTCGCGCAACCGACTCAGGAGCCGCGTCGGCTGCGGATCCGGGTGACCCGCTCCACCGCGCGCTCGTACGCCTCGGCCAGGAGCGGGCGGAGCGCCTCGAACGTCGCGCGGCTGGGGTTCAGCACGCAGGCCCACCCCTGCGGCGCGTAGACCGGATGCGGCATCAGCCGGTCGAGCGCCGCGAAGTCCCAGCGCGCGTCGGGGCCGCTCGTCGCCTGCGGCCCCGGCCCCTCGCCGAAGGCCGCGCGGTAGCGCTCCGGGCTCAGGCCGACGTTGAGTCGGAACACCCCGGGCCGGTCGAGCTGCGAGGCGGCGTCGAAGTCGCCGTAGTCCTTCGTCACGATCGTGGCGAACGGCATTCGGTGGCGATCCTCGAGGTCCCCCGCGGGGTCGTAAATGAAGAACGAGTCCCCGACCGCGATCGCGGGCGCGTCGCCCGGCTGCGGGCGCACCACCGTGACCCCGGCGAGCGTCTCCGCGACGTGGCGGACGATCTCCTCCTCGGACACGACCTCGGCGTTCACCGCAGCGCCACGCCGGTCGAGCTCATGGAGAGCGCCCGGTGCAGCACGCCCTTCTCCCGGCCGAGCGCGTCCGCCAGCGCGCGCACCTCGCTGGCGCGGCCGCGCACCAGGATCACCTCCACGCACAGGTGGGCGTCGAGGTGGACGTGGGTGGTCACGAGCACCTGCCCGTGGTGCTGGTGCTGCAGCCCGGTCAGCCGCTTGCCGAGGTTGCGGGCGTGGTGGTCGTAGACCAGCGTGACGGCCCCCACGGCCTCCTGGTCGCGCTCCCACTCCTCCTCGACCAGGCGCTCGCGGATCAGGTCGCGCACGAACTCGGAGCGGTTGGCGTAGCCCGCCTGCTCGCGCAGCGCCTCGAGCTTCTCGAGCAGGCTCCGCTCCAGGGACAGGCTCAGCCGGGCGAGCTCGGACATGCCGCACGACGCTCCGATCGCGTGAGGCGCGGCATGGTACGCGGGGCGACGACGAGCGACAACACGCGCTAGTGCCGCGCGGGCGAAGTCCCTTGGAGTAGACGCGCGTACGCCGACGTG
>CAZMSZ010000097.1:0-8880 GCA_964569055.1 uncultured Planctomycetota bacterium
TCGCCGAAAGGGCGGCGCCAACTCCCCTCCGCAGCGCCAAGCACGGTTGCCCGCCGCCCTTTCGGCGTGCAAGAATCAGCCGACTAGGCCCGCGCGCAGGCTGGGTGAGAGGCACGCATGACCTCCAAGCTTCGGTTCCGGACGACCCTCGCGGGCGCCGCGCTGGCGGCGCTGGTCGCCGTCGGCTGCAGCACGGGCAAGCACGAGGGCAAGACCCGGTTCGGCAACAACCCGATCGGTCCGCCCACCGGCGCCACCGTCGAGCTGACCGTGACCCCGTTCGCGACCTCGCCCCTCCCCCAGCTCGTGGGCAAGGGCCAGCACGTCACCGCGTTCATGTTCACGCTCGCCGCGATCAACACGGGCACGGTCGACGTCAACACCCTGACGTTCGAGTCGCGCGGCGGGACGACCACGGCGCCGCTCGAGAACACCAAGTTCACCGCGGCCCGCCTCGTGGAGGACGTCAACGCCGACGGCGCGGTGGACCAGGCCGAGCTGACCGCGGCCAAGGTCACGCCGCTCAACATGACGGCGACCCCCGAGAAGTTCAGCTTCTTCTTCAACAACCCGCCGCTGACGCTCACCACCGGCCAGCCCAAGCGGTTCATTCTCCTCATGCTCCCCGACGACGCGGCGCTGGTGCCGGGCGACGCCGGGAAGAGCGTGGCCGCCCCGATCGCGGCCGCGACCGACATCGTGGCCTTCGACTCGAACTTCAACCTGGTCACGCCCACCATCGCCACCGGGCAGAGCTTCGGCGACACCTCGGGGGAGGCCGTGGTCGGCTTCACCGACCACCTCGCGATCTCCGAGGTGCGCGTGGTCGGCGCGTCCGGCTCCGTGTCGGCCGACTACATCGAGCTGTTCAACGCCAGCCCGCTCCCGGTCGACATGTCCACGGTCTACCTCAGCAACCACACCACCGTCTCGCTGGCCGAGAGCTACTTCCAGCTCCCGACCGGTGACCACTTCTCGCACCCGCAGCCGGGCAGCGCCGCGGCGGTCACGTTCACCGTCCAGTTCCCCAACGGCCTCTTGCCCGCCGGGCAGGGCGTGCTGGTCGTGATGGACGCGCTGGGCTTCGCGGCGCAGAACGCGATCCAGCCGAGCTTCTGCCTGCGGAACCCGGCCACGACCGGGATCCCCACGCTGCTCGTGTGGGACGGGGCCACCGCCGGAGCCGGGGGCACGCCCAACTTCGTGCAGGGTGAGGTCGGGACCAACGTCGTGCTGCTCAAGGACGGCGACAACATCCACCTGTTCCACTGGGACGGGACGTCCGACCGGGTGGTCGACATCGACGTCTTCACGTTCGGCGCCAACGGGTTCGAGGTCGACAAGTCGGGCGAGTCCACCGACGGCCCCGACGCCGACACCACCGCGACCGCCTACGTGGACGAGACCGACCCCGGGATCCAGCAGCAGGCGCAGCCGGTGCAGAGCCCGACCGCGACGCAGAGCTTCCACCGGGTCGACTTCACCGAGGGCGCCGAGACTCGCGACGCGAACCGCGGCAACGGCGTGGTCGCCGGGAACGGCAACCAGCACGACGAGACCTCGGAGGACTGGGTGAACACCTGGCAGCTCAAGCCGGCCACCCCGGGCTCGGTCCCCTAGGCCGCGTCTCGGCTGCGTGGCCCGGATCGACGAGGAGATCTCGCGCCTCGAGCGGCGAGTCCGCGGCGGTGACGCGACGCCCGAGGCGCTGCTCCGGCTCGGGCAGGTCTACCTGCGGGCCGACCGCGCCCAGGCGGCGCAGGAGGTGCTCGCGCAGGCGCAGGAGCGGATCTCCGCCGGGTCGGCCGTGGTGTGGGACGCCGCCGGCGAGGTCGCCGGGCTGCACCCCCTGTGGGACGAGGTGCGCGAGACGCTGCAGCAGGCCCAGACCCGGGTGGAGGAGCGCCTGCGCGCCAGCCGCCGCGCGGCGCTGCTCGAGCTGGTCGAGGCCGGCCGGGCCACCCGCGCGCAGCACGACGAGCTGATCCGGCTCGAGGTCGCCGACGGCGAGCCGCTCCACCCCGAGCTCCCGGCCTGCCCCGCCTGCGCGGGGCCGGTCCTGCGGGGGGCGGACGGGCAGGTGCGCTGCGCGCGCTCGGGCAAGAACGGCGACCTGTGCCGCCACATCGACGCGACCGGGCTCTACGCCTGCCCGAGCTGCGGCCTGGTGGTCCGGCGCTGGAACGCGCGGCAGCTCCGCCCCGACCCGCACGAGCCGCCGCTGGTCCGCCCCGACCGCGCGCGCTGCGGCTTCTGCGGCGGCGGGGTGGTCGACTGGGCCAAGCACTTCTTGCACTGCCCCAAGGCCCGGCCCGGCGACTTCCCGCGCTGCTCCGCCTGCTCCGGGCGCGGCTTCCACCGGCGCGCGCTGACCTGCCCCCGGTGCCGCGCGCGGGTCGGCGACGTGGCCTGCGCCGAGCCGAAGGCGCGCTGAGCGCGACGGCGAGGACGTGAGCCGCGAGCCCCGCCGGTTCGGCCCCTACCGCGTCGTCCGCGAGCTCGGCCGCGGCGGCATGGGCGAGGTGTTCGAGGTCGTCCACCAGGCCACGGGCGCGCACTACGCGCTCAAGACGCTGGCGAACCGCGGCGCGCTCGGGCGAGTCGACGAGGCGACGGCGGCGCGCTTCCGCGCGGAGGCCGAGCTGCTCGCGCGCCTCGACCACCCGCGGATCGTGCGGATCCACGCGGCCGACCTCGAGGCCGGCGCGCCGTACCTGGTGCAGGACCTGGCGCTCGGCGGGAGCCTGCAGCGGCGCCTCGAGCGCGAGGGCCCCCTCCCCCCCGGCGAGGCCGCCGCGCTGGTGGCCGAGCTGGCGGACGCCCTGTCCCACGCGCACGCGCGCGGCGTGCTGCATCGCGACCTCAAGCCGCACAACGTGCTGCTCGACGAGGCCGGCACGCCGCGCCTGACGGACTTCGGCCTGGCGCTGCAGCTCGACGCCCGCTCGCGGCTCACCCACACCGGCGAGCTGCTCGGCTCTCCCGGCTACATGGCGCCCGAGCAGGTCCGCGCCGAGAAGCGCACCGACGAGCGGACCGACGTCTACGGGCTGGCGGCCCTCCTGTGCGGGCTGCTGACCGGGGAGCCGCCGTTCCACACGCGCGGGCTGGCCGGGCTGGCGGCGATCGTGAACGACCCGCCGACCCCGCCGAGCGCGCGGCGCCCCGCGGTGCCGGCCTGGCTCGACGCGCTGGCGCTCCGCGCGCTCGCCAAGGATCCGGCCGCGCGCCCCCAGAGCGCGGCGGCGGTGGCGGACGCCCTGCGGGCAGGGCTCGCCGCGACCCCGTCGCGCCGCGTCGGCCGCCGGGTGGCCGCCGCGATCGCCGTGGCCCTGCTGGGCGCGCTCCTGCTCCTCGGCGCGCGCTGGGCCGAGGAGCGCGCCCGCGCGGCCGAGCTCACCGCCGCTTGCCTGGCCGCCCTCACGGCCTCCGAGCCGCTCGGCGCGCGCGAACCACGGCTGGCCGAGCTGGCGGCGCGCGCCGCGGAGCTCCCCGGCTGGCTGCCCGAGGCGGCGGCGCTGCGCGCGCGCGCCTCGGCGTTGCGCGCGCTGGCTCGGGCGGCGCAGGGCGCGCCCGGCGCGCTGCGGGAGGCGCGGGCCGCGCTCGCGGCCAGCGCGGACCCCGACGACCCGCTGGCGCTCGCGCTGGCGGGCGGCGTCGCCGTCCTCGACAGCGGGGTCGCGCCCCAGGCCGCGCTGTTGGCCGTCGAGCGCGCCGCCGCGCGCGGGCTGGCCGCCCCCGAGCTGCGCGGCTGGCGCGCGCACCTCCGCGCGCGCGCCGGTCTGGACGAGGGCGCGGCGCGCGCGACCCTGGCCGACCTCGACGCCCTGCGCGCGGCGCTCGGCCGCGAGGGGGCGCGGGAGCGCGCGCTGCGGGTGGACGCGCTCCTCGCCCTGGGCGAGGCCGCCGCGGCGTTCGAGCTGGCGGGCGCCACCCCCGAGCTCCCGCGCGGCTCGGCCTGGCGGGCGGCGCTCGCCGAGAGCGCCCGCCTGTTCGCGGCCGAGCCGCTGCGCGCGCCCGAGCCGTTCGACGCGCTCGGGCTCGCGGGCCCGGCGCCGAGCTCGCCCGAGCTCGCGCGGTGGATCGAGGCGGCGAGCGCGGCCGCCCGGCGCGCGCTGCGCGAGCGCCCCGAGGGAGCGTTCGTGGCCTGGATCGCCCCGCTCCCGCGCCTGCTCGAGCTCCGGGCGGTGGTGGAGGCCTTGGCGCGCGCGCGCCCGCGGGTCGACTCCCTGGGCGAGGCCTGGCGCGAGCTCGTGCGGTTCTACACCGACGTCGCCTCGGCCACGCTGGCGCAGCAGCGCGGCGCCGAGGTCGCCGTCGCCTACTTCCACGCGGCCGCCTGCCTGGGACAGGTCGCGAGCGACGACGTCGCGCTGCTCGCCAACCTGATCCTGCTGGCGGAGCTCGGCCACGCCAAGGACCAGTTCCTCCCCCTCGCCCGCCACGCGGCGGCCGCCGCCGCGACCCCCGACGACCGCCTCGCCTTCCGGATCGCGGGCTGCTCCATGCTCGCGCGGATCCACGGCCGGGCCGCCGAGGCGATCGCGCTGGCCGACGAGCTCCTCGAGGCGCTCGAGCGCCGGGGCGGCCCGCTGCGGGACGGGACGTTCGCCGCCCGGCTGTTCGGCCACCGCGACCCTCGCCTGTGGGTGCTCGACGCGCGCGCCTCCGCTCACTGGGCCCTGGGCGACAGCGCCCGCGCCGCCCTCGACTGCGACCGCGCTCGGGCGCTGCTCACGCCGCCCGACGACGTGTGGTTCCGGTTCCTGGTGGCAGGCGTCGAGCGACGGCTCGAGCTGGAGCGGTTCGAGGAGGCGATCGCGCTGATCGAGGAGGCCTACGCCACCTCGCCTTCGCGCGACTATGGCCGCGTCGATCAGTTCGCCCTGCTCGGGCCGCTGTGGTCCCTCGGTCCGGGCGGAATGACCCCGCTCACCGCAGGCCACCCGCTGTTCACCGCCGAGAACGTGCGGGCCGAGCTGCGCGAGGGGCTGCGGCAGCGCTCCAACTCGCGCCCGGCCTGGTGGGTGCGCCTCGCGATCCTCGAGCTCGACGCGGGCGAGCCGGGCGAGGCGGCGCGCGCGCTCGCGCACGCCGAGGCCATGCTGCGCAGCCGCGGCGCGCCCGAGAACGTGGAGCTGGCCGCGTTCCTCGGCCAGCTCGCGCGCGCGGTGCGTGACGGCGTCCCGGTGGCGCGCGAGGCGCTGCAGTCCGCCTTGCGCGAGGCGGAGCGTCAGACGGCGCGGCGGCGCGAGGGCTGAGCGTCAGCCTCCCGCGGGGGCGAGCGCGTGCTCGATCGCGCGCAGCCGGGCGGTGAGCTCGGGCAGCTCGCGCGAGCCCTCGACCCGCCCGATCGCCACCGCCTCGCGCTGGAGCGGGAGGGCCTCCGCCGCGCGGTCGAGCTGCAGCAGCGCCTCGGCCTGGGTGTCGAGGTACGCGGCGCGCGCCATGCGGTCCTGCGGGGTGGTGGGCGAGCCCAGCTCCGCCAGGCTGCGCCGCGAGAGCGCCAGCGCCCGCTCGGGGTCACGGCGCTCGACGGGCCCCGCCACGAGCAGCCACCAGGCCAGGCTGTTGAGCGCCACGTGGTCGTGCGGCGCGAGGGCGAGCCAGCGCTCGTGCGGGAGGTCCGCGTCGGGGTGGCTCACGAGGAGCATGGCCTCGGCGAGCTGCTGCACCGGCTCGACCTCCTCCACCCGGCCGACGAGCGCGGCCAGCCCCTGGCGGTCGACCAGCGCCCGGGCGGCGCGGACCGAGGCGCGCGGCCCGAGCTCGTACCCCAGCACGAGCACGGCCTCGGCCAGGCGCTCCAGCCGCGTCGCAGGCTCCTCGATCGCGGCCAGCTCGGGCCGCAGCAGCCGCACCGCGTCGCGCTCGAAGCTGTGGGCCGCGCCGCCGCCGTCCACGGCCATCCACCCCAGCGAGGCCAGCGCGAGCCCGGCCAGGCCCCCGGCCAGGGCCGTGGTGGCGCGCCTGGGGCGGCGGTCGGGGCGCCGCCAGAACACGGCGAGCGCCACGCCGGCCGTGAACCCGCCGAGGTGCGCCCAGTTGTCGACCACCGGGCGCCAGAACAGCGCGATCGCCACGCCGACCGCGAACGACAGCCCCACGCTGATCGGCAGCGCCCGCCCGGTGAACCGGCGCAGCTCGGCGCGCGCCGGCCCCGCCCCGAACGCGCCGACCGCGAGCAGCAGCCCGGCCAGCCCGAACAGCGCGCCCGAGGCGCCGACCGAGGGGAACGGGCTCGCGCGCGCGAGCGCCGAGGCCAGCGAGGCCGCGATCCCCGTGCCGAGGTAGGCCACGATCAGGCGCCGACTCCCGAACACGTACTCGGTGAGCGCGGCGAGCTGCAGCAGCGCGAACGCGTTGACCGCGAGGTGCGGCGACATCGCGTGCAGGAAGATCGGGCAGATCAGGCGGTACAGCTCGCCGCGCTCGAACACCAGGTCGCCGCGCACGGCGCCCAGCCGCAGCAGGGCGGTGACCTGCCCGTCGGGCAGGTACTCCAGCCCGTAGATCAGGAAGGTCAGCGCCAGCAGGGCGGCCGTGACCGGGAACCGTCGGAGCAGGTCGCTCGCCCGGGGGAGAGGGCGCGGCGCGGCGGGGCGCTCTTGGCGAAGCTCCTCCACTGCCGCACCTTAGCACGCGCTCGCCCGGTCCCCCTCACGCACGGCGAAACGGTCGCGCCTACGACGCGACGCGCCACGCGCGCGACCACCCGTCCGGGGAACGTGCGCTCATTGCCTCTCTCGTTCAGCCCGTCGCTGTTCAACCACCAGGCGAGGGGCAATAATGCCCGCCCGTGCGCGCGCGAGGCGCGCGCCTGCCTGGGCCCCCTCCGGAGGTGGCATGACCGTCCGCATCGGCTTCCACGGGTTCGGCCGCCTCGGCCGCAACGTGTTCCGGGTCCTGTACGGCCGCCGCGACTTCGACGTGCGCTGCATCGCCGACGTCGCCCCGCCCGAGAACCTGGTCTACCTGCTCAACTTCGACTCGATCCACGGCCGGTTCCCCGAGGAGGCCAGGGCCGGCCCGGGGCACCTGTTCGTACGCGGCAAGGCGATCCCGCTCGTCAAGAGCAAGGAGCCCGGCGACGTCCGCTGGCGCGACTACGACGTCGACGTGGTGGTCGAGGCGAGCGGCAAGTACCGCACCCTCGACGTGCTCGACCGGCACCTCGAGGGCGGCGCGCGGCGCGTGATCCTGACCGTGCCCCCGCTCAAGCAGGACGAGATCCCGGTGTTCTGCATGGGGATCAACGACGACCGGATCGACCGCACGCACAAGGTGATCTCCAACGCCTCGTGCACCAGCAACGCGCTCGCGGTCGTGATGCGCGTGCTCGACGAGGCGTTCGGCGTGGAGCGCGCCTCCATGACGACGGTCCACGCCTACACCAACGACCTGCGCCTCGCGGACGTGCCCCACACCCAGATCCGCCGCTCGCGCGCCGCCGCCGAGAACATCATCCCGTCCTCGACCTACTCGGTGCGGGTGGTCGAGCAGCTCCTCCCGCAGCTGCGCGGCAAGATCAACGGCATGGCGCTCAACGTGCCCGTCCCCGACGGGTCGGTGATCGACCTGACCACCGTGCTCCGACGCGACGTCGCCGCCGCGGAGGTGAACGGCGCCCTGCGCAGCGCGGCCAACAGCTACCTCGAGGGGATCCTCGAGTACACCGAGCAGCCGGTCGTCTCGACCGACGTGGTCGGGAACCCGAGGACCGCGGTGTTCGACGCGCCGCTGACCAAGGTCCTCGGACGCAACATGGTCAAGACCACCACCTGGTACGACAACGGCTGGGGCTACGCCAACCGTGTGGTCGACCTCATCGAGCGGATGGCCGCGACCCTCTAGGAGACGCCATGATCAAGCTCGGCATCAACGGGTTCGGCCGCATCGGCCGCTGCGTCTATCGGATCGCGCTGAGGCGCCCCGACGTGACCGTCGTGGGGATCAACGACATCGCCGACCCCAAGGCGCTCGCCTACCTGCTCAAGTACGACACGGTCATGGGCCGGCTCGAGCAGCCCGTCAACCTGTCGGGCGACACGCTCGAGGTCGAGGGGCAGAAGACCCGCCTGATCTCGGAGCGGGACCCGGCCAAGCTCCCCTGGAAGGAGCTGGGGGTCGACCTCGTGGTCGAGTCGACCGGCCGGTTCAAGAAGCGCGCCGACCTCGCCAAGCACCTCGAGGCGGGCGCGCCGGCGGTGATCCTCACCGTCCCGCCCAGCGACGCCCTCGACGCCACGGTGGTCCTCGGCGTCAACGACGGCCTGCTCACGGGCGACCACCGGGTGGTGTCGAACGCCTCGTGCACCACCAACTGCCTGGCCCCGCTCGCCAAGGTCCTCCACGGCGCGTTCGGGATCCAGAAGGGCCTGATGACCACGGTCCACGCCTACACCAACGACCAGCGCCTGGCCGAGGTGGCCGACCACGCCGACCTGCGCCGCTCGCGCGCCGCGGCCATGAACATCATCCCGACCACCACCGGCGCGGCCAAGGCGGTGGGCGCGGTGCTCCCCGAGCTCGAGGGCCGCCTCGACGGGCTCGCCATGCGCGTCCCGATCCCCGACGGCTCGACGGTCGACTTCGTGGCCGAGCTGCAGTCCGACGTGACGGCGCAGGAGGTCAACGAGACCGTGCGCCAGGCGGCCGAGGGTCCCCTGCGCGGGATCCTGGAGTACACCGACGAGCCGATCGTCTCCTCGGACATCATCCGCAACCCGCACTCGTGCATCTTCGACTCGTCGCTCACCCAGGTCACCGACGGGCGGCTGCTGCGCGTGGTCGCCTGGTACGACAACGAGTGGGGCTACTCCAACCGGGTGGTCGACCTCGCGGAGAAGATGGTGGCGATGCGCGGCGGGAAGGGCTGAG
>CAZMSZ010000097.1:8980-21527 GCA_964569055.1 uncultured Planctomycetota bacterium
CGGCTCACCCCGGCCACAGGTACTTCAGCACCTCGGTCACCAGCGCCCGCGTCGCCTCGGGGTCGCGCCACCAGCGCGGGTCGGGGTCGGGGGCCGGGCAGGAGACCACCTCGTAGCGCTCGCCCGCGGCGGCCCGCAGGGCGGCCGCCGCGCGGCGGGAGTGCCAGGCGGACGTGACCAGGAGCAGGACCGCTCGCCTGCCGGGGGGCGAGGCGAGGCGCGCGTCGAGCAGGGCCACCGTGAACGCGGCGTCCTCGACGGTGGTGCGCGAGCGGTCCTGCAGCCAGATCCGGGCGGGCGGGACGCCGCGCTCCAGGGCGCGCCCGCGCATGACCTCGGCCCAGGTCAGCTCGGCGTAGAGCGGCCCGCCCGAGATCAGAAACGGCCCCTCGGGGACGTGCCCCGCCGCGAACAGGGCCGCGGCGGCGTCGATCCGTCCGCCGCGGTGATCGCCGCCGAGCACGATCAGCGCGTCCGCGCGGCGAGGCGCGCTGCGCTCGATCAGGAGCGCGGGGGCGCCGCGCGCCAGCGGCGGCGTGGCAGCGACCCCGGCCAGGAGCAGCCCCGCGCAGCCGAGCGCCAGGCGCTTGCCGCGGGCGCCGCGGCGCGGGCCCGCGGCCTCCGCCGCGCCCTCATTCACCGGCGGGGTCGTGCAACGCCGCGCGCAGCGCCGCGACCGCCTCCCGGTCGAGCAGCGCCACGCCCTCCACGCCGGCGAGCCTCGCCGCCGTCGCGCCCTGGGGTCCGGGGCCGAGCTCGGCCACGTGCTCGATCCCGCCGCGCGTGACGACCCGCAGGCGCTCGGTCGCGGGCGGGACCCCGTCGCTCGCCTGCCACCCCGCGGCTTCGAGCTCGGCCAGGCGTCGGGCCAGCGCCAGCCCGCGCTCGGCGGACAGGACGACGCGTCCACCGGCGCCCTCGACCTGCCAGCCTCGCTCCGACTTGGTGAGCGCGAGCGCGAAGCCCTCGCCGCTCCAGTGGACCTCGCGCACGTCGCTGGCCGCGATCAGGAACAGCCGCTCGCGCACCAGGGTCGCGGCGCGCGCGCTCGCGAGCGCCGCGGCGGCGGCGCTGCGGACCCGCACGCGCAGGCCATCCCCGCGCTCGAGCAGCCACGCGCCGTCCTGCTCCCACAGCCGGAGCACGTCGAGCGCGTCCGCGCGGGCGACCTCGACCCGGACGGCGCTCGCGGGCGGCTCGCCCCCGGGCGCGGGGCCGAGCGCCTCGAGCAGATACAGCCGCTGGACCAGCGCCCGCGCGGCGAGCGGGTCGAGCGGGGCGGGGGCGACGGGGCTGGGCTCGACGAAGCGCGGCGGCGTGAGCTCGAACGCGAACGCGGGCGCGCCCGGCGGCGCGAACGCCAGGCGGCTCACCTCGTCGGCCGTCCCACCCACGAGCGGGTGCGGCAGCCAGGTGCGCGGCTCGGGGTCGAGCTGACGCGTCACGAACGCGCTCACGACCAGGGCCCGATCGGGGAGCTCGCCCGGGCCCGAGCGGGCCCTCACCACCAGGCCGAGGTCGGCCACGTCGAGGTCGGTCTCGCCCGTCTTGGGCGCGTCCGGGTCGATCCCGGTCACCTTGCCGACCCACACCTCGGCCAGCTGCGCGCCGCCCTCGGCCTCGAGCACGATCCGGCGCGCGCGCGCCTCGGTCAGGAACCACTCCTCGTGGTGCGCCGGGTCGTCGCCCGCCACGCGCTCCACCCGCCACTCGCGCAGGCGCGCCAGCAGGGCCTCGACCGCCCCCTCGCGCGCCGGGAGATCCCCGTGCGAGGCGAGCCTCCAGCCGCCGTCCGTCCGCTCGAGCACCAGGGCCTCGGCCCCGTGGGACAGGCGCACTCGGGCCACCGCGGCCGGGTCGAACGCCAGGAGCGCGCGGCCGACCTCGGCCGGCTCGCGCCCGGCGAGCCACAGCCCGCCGCGCACCAGCAGCAGGGCCGCCACCAGCCCGAGCAGCGCGCGCACGCGGTCGCTCATGAGCCCTCCGCCCGCCGGCGGGAGGCGGCCCGCTCGCGCCGCCGCTCGAGCAGCGCCAGCCGCCCGAGGCCCAGGCCGAGCACCAGGAGCGGCAAGCCGGCCAGGTCGAGCCACCACACCGCCGTGCTCGCCTCGACCCCGAGCCAGGTGGCGTCGGCCCCGCGCAGCGGCGGCGCGGCGGCCCGGGCCCGGATCACGCTCAGGCGCGCGTCGCCCTCGGCCCACTCCACGAGATCGAGCAGCAGGTCCGCCCCGCCCGGACCGTGCTCGAGCCAGGAGTCGCGCGCGAAGTCCGCGTCGCCCACCACCACCACCCGCCCCTCGCCCGCGGGCTCGGCCAGGGGCGTGGCGAGCGGGTCCTCGCCGGTCGCCACGCCCTCCTCCGGCTCGGGGGGGGCCGGGGCGGCGCCCCCGCGCCAGGCGCTCCCCAGCCGGCCGCGCACGCCCGCCGCCAGCACGCGCGGCGCGCGCTCGCGCCCCGACAGCTCCGCGCCCAGATCGCGCGCGGGGTGGTTCGCCTGCTCGCCCTCGAGCGTCCAGGCGGGCTCGCTGAACAACAGCCCGATCCGCTCGCCCGCCTCGGGCGCCGGCCCGACCGCGCGGACCTCGCTCGCGAACGGCAACACCACCCGCCCCAGGCCCGCCCCGATCGGGCTGGTCCCGTTGTCCTGCGGCCCGGGCGTGAGGAACCAGGGGTAGTAGGCCTGGACCTGCCCCTCGCCCAGCTTGAGCGGCCAGGCCCGGTGCGGCTCCTGCACGACGAGCCCCGGGCCGAGCGCCAGGCCCCAGGCCTCGAGCGTCCGGGCCAGCGCGCCCTGCTCGTGCGGCGCCAGGCGCCAGGGGTCGACCGGGTCGGCCCGCCCGTGCCCTTCGGTCAGGAGCACCAGGCGCCCGCCCCGGGCCACGAACTGATCGAGCGCGTAGAGGGCGCGCTCCGAGGGCGGCCGGGGCGCCGTGTAGACCACGACCGTCACGTCGCGCGGGACCTCGGGCTCGCGCGCCAGGTCGAGGGCGCGCACCTCGAACGGGCGCTCGAGCAGCGCCCTGGCCGCGCCGTAGGTCTCCGCGCCTTCGCCGCCGAGCGCCACCACCTGCCGCGGCAGCAGCACCCGCCGCAGCGCGAGCGCCAGCTCGTACTCCAGGTGGAGCGCGGGGTCGAGCGCGACGGGGATCGCGGCGGGCGGGCGCGCGCCGTGGAACACCACCACACCGGCGTAGACCGTGCGGAAGGCGGCGCCGCCCTCCTGCTTGACCTGGAGCTGGAACCGCCGCACGCCGTGCCGCTCGGCCGCCTCCTGCAGCTCGGGTGTGGTCGGGTCGACGACCTCCACCCGCGCCGCGCCGCCCGCCGCGGCCTCGACGTCGCGGAGCAGGTCCAACAGGCGTCGCTGCAGCGGGCGCGCCTCCTCGGGGATCCCGGCGGAGAGGTACGCCCGCACCGTGACCTGGCCGCGCGCGCGCGCCAGGAGGTCGCGCGTGACCTCGGAGAGCGAGTTCGAGCGGCGCAGCGTCAGGTCGACGCGCACCAGCAGGGCGGGCTGCGCGGCGAGGTCCACCGCCAGCAGCAGCGCCGCCACCGCGAGCGCCGCGGTGGCGAGCGCCTGGCGGCCCGGCTCGCGCCGCTCGATCGCCAGCACCGCGCCCAGGAGCGCGACCGCGCTCAGCCCCGCGAACGCGACCACCGCCCGCCCGTCGAGCACGCCGCGGGTCAGCGCCTCGTAGTGCGGCCCGACCGCCAGGTTGCCCGCGGTGAACGCCCACAGCCCGCCCGGGAGCACGCGCGCGGCGCGCTCGACCAGGGCCGGATCGCCCAGCAGGTTGAGCGCGAGGCAGGCGCCCGCGCCGAGCAGGAACGCGACCTCCTGGCTGCTGGTCAGCGCCGAGGCGAGCAGCCCGATCGCCAGGAACGCGGCGCCGAGCAGCAGCGCCCCGAGGGCGCCCGCCGCGAGCTGCCCCGGGTCGAGCTCGGCGAACGGGGCGAGCGACAGGGGGATCAGCGCGGCGAGTGCCAGGGCGACCCCGATCAGGGTCAGGCCGGCCAGGTACTTGCCGAGCACCGCCTCCCACGGGCGGACCGGGAGGGTGAGCAGGAGCTCGTCGGTCCCGGCGCGCCGCTCCTCGGCCCACAGGCGCATGGCCGCGGCCGGGGCGAGCAGCACGAACGCCCAGCGCAGCCCGGCGAACGCGTCGCGCAGGTCCGAGACGTTGCGCTCGAAGAACCCGCGCAGCGCCAGCAAGGCCGCGATCGCCAGGAACGCGGCCAGGAACACCCAGGCCGCCGGCTGCCCGAACAGCGCCCCGAGCTCGCGGCGGGCCACCGCGGCGATCACCTCGCGCGAGGGCGCGCGCCGCGGGCGCGCGGAGGGGCTCGGCTCGCTCACGCCGGCGACCCTTCGTCGTCCGCAGGCTCGGCCGTCAGCGCGGCGAACACGTCCTCGAGCGTGACCTGCACCGGGGCCAGGTGCTCCAGCGCGAGCCCCGCGCCGACGGCGTGGTGGAACAGGCGCTCGGCGAGGTCGCTCGTCCCCTCCCGCGGCCGGACCACCAGGCCGCGCGGCGCCTCGGGCCCGAGCGCCGCCTCGAGCTCGGCGCTCGCGACCCCCTCGAGCGCGGCCACGGCCGCCCGCAGCGGCTCGAGCTCGGGCGCGCCGGCGAAGCGGCACACCACCGCCCCGCCGGCCACCCGCCGCTCGAGCGCGTCGAGGGCGTCGTCCGCGACCACGCGCCCCTTGCGCACGATCACGGCCCGCCGGCAGGTGGCCTCGACCTCGGCCAGCACGTGGCTCGAGAACAGGACCGTCCGCTCCCGACCCAGCTCGTGGACCAGCGCGCGCACCTCCTGCACCTGGTGCGGGTCGAGCCCGCTGGTCGGCTCGTCGAGCACCACCACGGCGGGGTCGTGGACCAGCGCCTGCGCGATCCCGACCCGCTGGCGGAACCCCTTGGAGAGCGCGCGCACCGGCCGCTCGAGCACCTCACCCAGCGCGCACCGCTCGACCACCCGCCCGATCGCGCCGGCGCGCTCGGCGCGCTCGATCCCGCGCGCCCGGGCCACGAACGCGAGCAGGTCGCGCACGAGCATCTCCTCGTACAGCGGGCAGTGCTCGGGCAGGTAGCCCAGCACCGAGTGGACCGCGTCGGGCTCGCGCAGCACGTCGAACCCGCCCACCGTCACCCGCCCGGCGCTCGGCGCGAGGTAGGCCGCGAGCACCTTGAGCGTGGTGCTCTTCCCCGCCCCGTTGGGCCCCAAGAACCCCACCACCTCGCCCGCCCCCAGCGCGAACGACACGTCGCGCACGGCCACGTA
This sequence comes from uncultured Planctomycetota bacterium, assembly GCA_964569055.1. GTDB lineage: Bacteria > Planctomycetota > J058 > J058 > J058 > JAWLGW01. The sequence continues at coordinate 14,264 of CAZMSZ010000097.1, forward strand.
CGGCCCGTAGCGCTGGGTCAGCGACTCGACCTCGATCACGGGGCGCGATCTTAGATCGTCCGGCTGCTGGTGGGGTGGGGGAACGCGGCTGTGTGGGAGCCGGACGATCCAAGATCGCGCGATGGGGCGGGAGGTGGGGAGGGCCACGCCTTGGCGCGAGAATAGATTGATACAAGACGGAGAGAGCCAAGGCACTCGGCCCAGCAGAGGGCGCCCTCCCCGGCCCGCGCTTCCGACGTCACAGAGACGTCAACAAGCGCTGAAGTCGTGGATCTCCGGGGCCTTCCCCGGGCGGGCTGGGCAGAGGACCAGGCGCTGACCGAGGGCCGCGCAGAGGTGGAGGCTCTCGGCGCCGTTCAGAGTGCAGAACGTGGGCACGTCGGCGCTCTCGAGGGCGATGAGGAGGTCACCCACGGTGAGGCAAGGGGAGCGCTCCCGGCAGAGGCCAGGCTCGGGCAAGACTGCCACGAGGAACTCGCGAGCGTCCGCGAGCTCCTCCGTCGGCGCCTGCTCCTCAAGCCGCGCCAGGATCCGTTCGGCAGCGCTGCGCCGAATGACCAAGAAGTCCGCGATCGTGCATGCCTCGCCCGCGAGGCTGCACTTGCGGCGTCCGAGCTTCCACGTCGCGCCGTCTCGCTTTGGCGGCTCCTGGCCGAACGCGCAGCCGGAGCCGCGCAAGACCTCGTCCACGACTTCGTGCAACAGGTCCCACGCGTCGTCGAGGAGCGCCTCGAGCCGAAACAACACGTGCTTCCTCAGCTCGCTCTGCGTGAGATCGCCGGCCTCGGTGGCATAGGTCACGAGAAGATCGACGGCGAGGCTCAGCTTGCGCTTTTGCCAGGTGGCGAGGGCGTCTTTGGCTACCCGATAGGCCTCGTGATAGTTCGACGCCTCGAGCAGACGCTCGTACACGAAGCGCACTGCGTCCAGGAACCGCCGCTTGAGCTCCTGACGGACGACGAGGCCTGTCACGACTCGGTCTGCAGCCTGCAGCTGCGAGGCGACGACTCGGCGAACTTCCGGGTGGCCGACGAGGTGGGCGATGATCGCGGAGGTGTCGACGAACAACTCCTCGCTCGCCTGCTCGTCCGGACTCATTCGAGAGGCGCACCCTCGCTGGGCGCCGAGGTGAAGACCACTCCGGCGTAGGGATTGAGACCCGCGCCGCGCATGGCACGTCGGAGCGCCTTCCCCTGTTCGGCGGTCCCGTGAGACTCGCTCAGCACCGCCTCGAGACAGTTGCGCAGATCCTCGATGCCCTCCCGGTTCAACGTGCTCGGATACTGCCCGAGCTCGGCGAAGGCACCCAGAAGCAGGCTCACGGCCTTCTGCCACTCGTCCGAGCGCCCGTCGCGGAGGCGCCAGAGCGCGGCCACGGCGGAGCGCAGCGTCAAGGCATGTTCCTGAACCCCGATCTCGTCGGGAGCGGCGGCGAGGTGCGAAAGCGCCTCGCGCAGCCGGCGGAGCTCGCGGCGGCGCTGTGCGTCCGGGTTGGGGACTCCGAAGAACCGCTCACTCCGGACGTTCTCCGGCCCTGCTTCCACCGCGCGGCGGACGACGACCTCGGTGTACTCGACGGAGGGCGAAATCATGGGTTCGACTGCTCACCCTTGCCGTTGGCCGGGACCCGCTGGAGCTCGAACAGCTCGTGCGGATCGAGTCCCTCGATGATATCCCGGGAGTGAGTCGCGAGGATGACTTGCCCGTGCGGCACGAGGGCCAGCAGCGCGTCGCGCAGCTTCCATTGCCATTCGGGGTGGAAGTGCGACTCGGGCTCGTCGATCAGGACGACGCCCTCACCCTTGCAGTGCATCACGATCGTCGCAAACAGGAAGACGAGCTTTCGTTCGCCGGCGCTCAGGTCGTTGAAGCCGACGAAGTCGCCCCCAATCTGAAAATAGAGGTCATGATCATGCGGAGAGACACCAATGTAATGAACCCTTCGCCCAAAAAAAGGCTCAAGCGAACTCCACAGCTGCGGCACGTCGTCAAGCAATCGCTGGTGTAGAAGCCACTGATGTACCTTTTTGCTTCGCTTTGCATCTACATCAGCCCTCGTCGTCCAGTCCGTGGCAAGGGCGTTCGACAAGATCCCGAACTGTCGGTCTGGCTGGAGCGGCTGATCCAAGGGCAGATGAGGCTCAAGACTCGCGGCCACGAAGAGCGATGCTCCGGCGAACTGCTGAAAAGGAAGGAGCTGGCTCTGATCCACGCGGACTCCGCCCGCGATTTCCCGCCCGAACTCCAAATCGACATGAGGTGTGGGGTGGCCGGGCGGGTACTCGGCGAACCTTAGAGTCGCCCAGCCCTCATCATCGGCGTTGGGCGGGCTCAGAGCACTCGGAAGCAACCAGCGGGCTGCATCGTCTGGATCGCGCATCGCCTTCGCGTTCGGGCCGATCAACACACCTAGCATGCGGGCGAGAGCGTGGAGCACCGAGGTCTTGCCTGCTCCGTTAGGCCCGATCAGCACGGCGTACCTTACGGCTGAGCTACCCGGCGCTCGAAAATCTAGTGACGCGTTCCTCAGTGAGCGAAAGCGCGGAATGTGGACCCGTTCGATTAGCACGGCCAAATGGTACCTGTTGCGCTTGGCCCACGTTAGGGGCCCGCGCTACTTCGCGGCCTCCACCGTCCGCGTGGGCTCCACGCGCAGCAGGTGCAGGGCCTGCTCGGCGATCTTGCCGGCGACGGGGGCGGCGACGGTGCCGCCCCACACGCGGCCGGTCTTGCTCTTCTTCGGGTTGGGAGCCCACACCACGACGGCGAAGGCCAGGCGGGGGCGCTCGGCGGGGGCGTAGCCGCAGAAGGAGGCCACGATCTCGCGCTCGTGGTAGCGGCCGTCGACGAGGAGCTTGGTGGTGCCGGTCTTGCCCGCGATCGTGTAGCGGTCGGAGCGGGCCCGCTTGGCGGTGCCGCGCTCGGAGTTGACCACGGCGGTCAGCGCGCGGCGCAGGCCGTCGTCGGTGGTGGCGCGGGAGAGGGGGCGGGCCACCGGCTGGGGGTCGAAGGTGCCGGCCTCGGGGCCGGCGCCGACGATCGCCTCGATCAGGCGGGGGCGCATCAGGGTCCCGCCGTTGGCCAGGGCGGCGTAGGCGAGCGCCATCTGGAGCGGGGTCACGGTGACGGCGTAGCCCTGGGCGATCGAGCCCAGGGTGTTGGGCTCGGGGAGGCGCGCCAGCTGGCGCAGGTCGCCGTTCGACTCGCCCGGCAGGCCGAGCCCGGTCTCGCGGCCCAGGCCGAAGCCCGCCAGGGCGTGGCGGAGCTGCTCGGGGGACAGGCGCGCCGTGACCTGGTAGGCGCCGGTGTTGGAGGACTCGACCAGCGCCTGCAGCTCGGTCGCGTGGCCCACGGTGTGGGAGTCGACGATCGGCTTGCGACGACCCGGCACCTTGAGGGTCCGCGGGCAGAGGAGCGCCCGGTCGGGGCCGCCCAGGCCGAGCTCCCAGGCCGTCCCCAACAGGAGCGGCTTGATCGTCGAGCCGGGCTCGTAGGTGTCGGTGATCGCGCGGTTGCGCAGACCCCGCGCGGCGTCGCCCTCGCGCGTGTTGGGGTCGAACGTCGGCCACGAGGCGAGCGCGAGCACGTCGCCCGTGGTCACGTCGACCACCACCGCCGCCGCGCCGTCGGGCTCGAACGCCTCGGCCACCGCGGCCAGCTCCGCCTCGGCCACGGCTTGCACCGAGCGGTCGAGCGTGAGCAGCGCGTCGCAGCCCTTCTGGGCGGGGACCAGCACCGCGCCCGGCATGACCAGCTCGCCGTGGCGGTTGTCGAGCCGCACCTCGCGGCGGCCGGGCGTGCCCGTCAGCGCGGCCTCGAGCACGCGCTCGAGCCCGGTGTTCCAGGTGGGGTCGGCGCCGACCACGCCCAGGACCTGCGCGGCCAGGGCGCCGTAGGGATACGCGCGCACCGGCTCGCGCTCGAGCGAGATCCGAGCGAGGCGGGTCGCCTCCTGGACCGCGCGCACGCGCACGACGTCGTCGTACGTGAGGCGCCGGCGGCGCAGGTAGAACGCGCGCCCCTGCGCGAGGCGGCGCGCGACCTGCTCGCGCTCGTGCGCCGTGAGGTCGGGCAGCGCCTGGGTCAGCTTGGCGAGGAACTCCGGGTCCTGCCCGGCGCGCCCCTCCACGAGCAGGCTGAACCGCTCGACCGAGACCGCCGCCGGCACGCGGCGCACGCCGTCGCGCATCAGGAGGCGGCCGCGCTCCGGCTCGATCGTGCGCAGGCGCACGTGCTGGCGGTCCGCCGCCTCGGCCCACTTGGCGTGCTCGACCACCTGCAGCACGTACAGGCGATAGGCGAGGGCGCCGTAGACGAGGAGCAGGGTCGAGAGCAGCAGCCGGGCCCGCAGGCGCGACGCCCGCCCGGGGCGGAGCGGCCGCCGCTCGCTCGGAGCCAGCTCCGCGTGCACCTTGCGGACCGCCGCCATCACGAGCGCCGCCGCGATCAGGGACCAGCGCCCGAGCGCCCCCAGGGGCGAGCGGGCGGGCCTCACCGCGCCGCGCCCGGGCGCTCCGCCCCGCGACCCCGCCCGGCGCTGACCCCGATCGCGGCCGCCCGCTCCAGCAGCCGCTCGGGCACGACCGCCTGCTCGAACGCCAACCGGGCGGTCTTCTCCTCCTCGGCCAGCCGGGCCCGCTCGGTCTCGAGCTCGCGCAGGGCGAAGCCGATCCGGGTGCGCTCGGCGTGCTCGGCCACCGTGATCAGGGCCAAGCCCCCGATCACCCCGATCACGAGCAGGTAGCGCAGCACGCTCACGGAGAGCCTCCCGCCCTCTCTTCGGTCGGCGGGGGCGGGCGGCTTGAGCCTCGACGCGGGAACGACGGCTCGCGCGCTCGCCGAGCGGGGGCGCCGGCCCGCGGCGTGCTGGGGCGCGCCCCGACGCACGGAGGTCCTCGATGGCGAGCAAGTGGGTGCGCGGGTTCCGGGAGGTCGGGGCGGACGACGTGGCCGAGGTCGGCGGAAAGAACGCCTCCCTCGGGGAAATGCTCCGCGAGCTGAGCCGGCTCGGGATCCGCGTCCCCGACGGGTTCGCCACCACGGCGGGCGCCTACCGCGCGTTCTTGCGGCACAACGAGCTCGAGGCGCGGATCGCCGAGGCCCTCGGCGACGGCGGGCCCCGCGAGGTCGAGGACCTCGAGGCGGCCAGCCAGAAGATCCGCGCCATGATCGTGCGCGGCGAGTACCCGCCCGAGCTCGAGGCCGCGCTGCGGGAGGCCTACGCCGCCCTGGGCACGGGCGAGGACGTGCACGTGGCGGTGCGCTCGTCGGCCACCGCCGAGGACCTGCCCAACGCCAGCTTCGCCGGCCAGCAGGAGTCGTACCTCCACGTGCGCGGCGAGGAGGAGCTCCTCGACAAGGTGCGCCGCTGCTTCGCCAGCCTGTTCACGGCCCGGGCGATCAGCTACCGCGAGCACATGGGCTTCGCCCACGACGCGGTCGCGCTGTCGGTCGGCGTGCAGCGCATGGTGCGGGCCGACACCGCGAGCTCGGGCGTGGCGTTCACGCTCGACCCCGAGTCGGGCCATCGCGAGATCATCTACATCACCTCCGCCTTCGGCCTGGGCGAGAACATCGTCCAGGGCCGCGTCGAGCCCGACGCGTTCTGGGTCCACAAGCCGACCCTCGCGGCCAACTACGACTCCTTGATCCGGCGCCGGCTCGGCAAGAAGGAGCTGCGCCTGGCCTACGACCCCGCCGGCCACCGCCTGGTGAACGCCCCGGTGCCCGAGGTGGAGCGCTGCCGCCCCTCGCTCGCCGACCGCGAGGTGCTCGAGCTCGCGCGCTGGTGCGCCCAGATCGAGGAGCACTACTCGCGCCGCGCCGGCCGGCCCACCCCCATGGACATCGAGTGGGCCAAGGACGGGGTCACCGGCCAGCTGTTCATCGTGCAGGCCCGGCCCGAGACGGTGCACAGCCAGCGGACCGGGCCGACCCTGCGAGTGCACCGCCTGCGCGAGCGCGGCCGGGTGCTGGTGAGCGGGCAGGCCGTCGGCGACGAGGTCGCGAGCGGCAAGGCGCGCGTGATCCGCGACCCGAGCGAAATGCGCGTGTTCAAGAAGGGCGAGGTCCTGATCACCGAGGCCACCGACCCCGACTGGGAGCCGATCCTCAAGCAGGCGGCCGCGGTCGTGACCGAGCGGGGCGGGCGCACCTCGCACGCGGCGATCGTGGCGCGCGAGCTGGGGATCCCCGCGATCGTGGGCGCCGCCGACGCCTGCGAGCTCGTCCCGAGCGGCGAGGAGATCACGGTGGTGTGCGCCGAGGGCGAGACCGGCACCGTCCAGGCCGGCCGCCTCCCCTACGACGTGGAGGAGCTCGACCCGAGCACGCTCGCGCGGCCCAGGACCAAGATCCTGCTGAACGTGGCCGATCCCGAGCGCGCCCTGGGCCTCTCGCGCCTCCCCTGCGAGGGGGTCGGCCTGGCCCGCATGGAGTTCGTGTTCGCGAGCTGGGTCAAGGTCCACCCCCTCGCGCTCACCCGCTACGACACGCTCTCCGACTCGGTCAAGCAGGAGGTCGACCGCCTGACCGCGGGCTACCCGAGCCGCACCGAGTACCTCGTCGACCGCCTGGCCCAGGGGATCGGCACCCTGGCGGCCGCCTTCTACCCGCGCCCCGTGATCCTGCGCTTCTCCGACTTCAAGACCAACGAGTACGCCCACCTGCTCGGCGGAGCGGACTTCGAGCCCGAGGAGCCCAACCCCATGCTGGGCTGGCGCGGGGCGAGCCGCTACTACCACCAGGGCTACAAGGACGGCTTCCTGCTCGAGTGCGCGGCCGTCAAGCGCGTGCGCGAGACGTTCGGCCTGACGAACCTCAAGGTGATGGTCCCGTTCTGCCGCACGCCCGAGGAGGGGCGCCGCGTGCTCGACGTGATGCGCGAGGGCGGCCTCGAGCCGGGCCAGGACGGTCTCGAGGTGCTGGTCATGGCCGAGATCCCGGCCAACGTCATCCTGGCCGACGAGTTCGCGCAGGTGTTCGACGGCTTCTCGATCGGCAGCAACGACCTCACCCAACTCGTGCTGGGCGTCGACCGCGACTCCGAGCAGGTCGCCCCCCTGTTCGACGAGCGCGACGAGGCGGTCAAGCGCTCGATCGCCACCCTCCTCGAGACCGCCCGCCGCCACGGCAAGAAGGTCGGGATCTGCGGCCAGGCCCCCTCAGACCACCCCGACTTCGCCGCCTTCCTGGTGGCCCACGGGATCGACTCGATCAGCCTCACCCCCGACGCCGTGCTGCGCGCCACCCGCGAGGTCCTCGC
>CAZMSZ010000098.1:0-21416 GCA_964569055.1 uncultured Planctomycetota bacterium
AGAGATCCACCCTCTTCGAGCATCGGAACCAGAGCCAGGCAGGCCTGGAGAGGCTCGGCGCGTGTCGGTGGAGCGCGAAGCGCAGAGAGCGCGACAGAGAATCTCTGCGTGCTCGGCGCCCTCTGCGTCTCGCGCACTTCTCCTCTGGCGGCTCGACCGCCTGAAGCGGCGCTTCCGCCGCGCGAAGCGCGTCACCGTGGACCTCGACTCGACGGCCGATCCCACCCACGGGCAGCACGACGAGTTCGCGGCCGCGAGCCGCGGCGCGCTCAACCCGCCAGCAGGTGCTCGAGCGCGTCGAGGAGGTCGCCCGCCTCGAACGGCTTCTTGACGGTGGCGAACGGCCCCTCGGCCATCACCGCCGCGGCGCTCGCCGGAGGCGGCGCCGACGACGAGAGCAGCACGACCGGGAGCTGCGGCCGCTCCCGGCGGAGGTGCGCGGCGAGCGCCGCGGCGCTCATGCCCTGCAGCATGACGTCGGTGACGAGCACGTCCACCGCGCGCTCCGCCGAGGCCGCCAGGCGCAGCGCCTCCTCGCCGTCGCGCGCCGCCAGCACCCGGTAGCCGGCGCGGCGGAGCAGCCGCTCGATCGCCCAGCGGACGCCCGCGTCGTCCTCGGCCAGCGCCACGCAGGGGCCGGCGTCGCTCGGCGGAACGACGGAGGGGAACCGGAGCGTCACGGTGGTCCCCTCGCCAGGCGCGCTGCTCAGGGCGATCCGGCCGCCGATCTGCGCCACGGCCTGGTGCACCGTCGCCAGGCCGAGGCCGGTCCCTTGGCCCGCCTCCTTGGTGGTGAAGAACGGCTCGAGGGCGCGCTCGAGGGTGGCGGACGCCATGCCCACGCCGGTGTCGGACACCTCGAGCGCGACCCAGGGCTCCTCCTCCGGCGCCTCGTCGTCGAGTCGGACCCGGATCCCGAGCGTGCCGCCTTGGGGCATGGCGTCGCGCGCGTTCATGGCCAGGTTGAGCAGGACCTGCTCGAGGCGGCTGGGCTCCGCCCGGACCCGCAGCCCCTCGGCGAGGTCGAGCTCGAGCGCGATCGCCTCGCCCGCCAGGCTGGCGAGCATGCCCTCGGCCCCGCGGACCAGCTCGCCGAGGTCGAGCTCTTGCGTGCGGAGCGGCTCGCGCCGGCTGAGGGTCAGGAGCTGGCGCGTGAGGCGCTGCGCCCGCTCGCAGGCCAGGCGGATCTCCGCCAGCTCGCCGGCGGGGTCCTCGCCCCGCTGGTAGCGGCGCAGCGCCAGCTCGGCGCAGCTCTGCACGACGGTCAGCACGTTGTTGAAGTCGTGTGCCACGCCCCCCGCCAGGCGCCCGAGCGTCTCGAGCCGCTGGGCGTGCCTGAGCTCCTCCTCGAGCCGCCGTCGCTCGGTGATGTCGCGCGTCACCCCCAGGAAGGTGCCGTCGGGCAGCGCGCAGGCGTTGACCTCGACGGTCGCCCAGGTGCCGTCGCGGCGCTTGAGGCGGCGCTCGCGCAGGATGCGCCCCTTGCGGCGGACGAGGTCGAGCGCGAGCGGCTCGCGCGCGAGGTCCTCGGGCGCGATCAGCTCGGCCACCGGCCGCCCGACGAGCTCGTTACGGTTCCAGCCGAACAGCAAGTCCACCGCCGGGTTGAGGGCGAGGATGGCGCCCTCGACGTCGATGAGGAAGATCGCGTCGGAGCAGTGCTCGTAGATCGTGCGGTAGCGCATCTCGCTCGCCACGAGCGCCTCGCGCGCCAGGCGCGCCTCCGTGATGTCCTCGTAGCAGCCGAACACCCCGATCACCGCGCCCGACTCGTCCCGCAGCGGCACCTTGCTCGTGCGCAGCCAGCGCCGCTCGCCGTCGCCGCGCACCAGCGGCTCCTCGTAGCCGATCCGCTCCTCGCCGCGATCGATCACCGCCGTGTCGTCGGCGCGGTACAGCGGCGCGTTCTCGCGCCACGGTTGCTCGAAGTCGTCGGTCCCGACGAGCGCGTCGGGCGTGATCCCGGCGTCCTCGGCGAACGTCCGGTTGCAGCCCAGGAAGCGGAAGTCGCGCGCCTTCCAGAACAGGCGCTGCGGGATCGTGTCCATGACCAGCCGGAGCATGCGCTCAGAGGCGCGCAGCTCCTGGATCAGGGCCGCGTGCTCGGCGGCCTCTGCCTCGAGGGCGCGCACGCGCGCCTCGAGCGCGGCCGCGTGCTGTGCGAGCGAGGTGGGAGACGTCGCGCCCGCGGGTGCGGGCTGGCCTGGCGCGCGTCGTTCGTCACCCATCCAGCGACCCCCGACCTGAGCGCAGCATACCGATAACGCCGGGCGAGGTCGCATCGGCCTGGCCCCAATCGGCCGAAGAGGCGGAAAAGAGACGCACGACGAACACGAAATGAAAATGAACCAATGGGCCCTGCTCGTTGAGGTTACGCCCGGCCGAGGGCTTGCCCAAGGCGCTCGTGGAGGAGCGCCTCATGACCCGGACCCAACCGCTGTTGCTCACGCTCACGCTGCTGTGCGCCGCCCCTGCCGCGGCGCAGGAGCTCGTGCTGATCGGTCGCCACCCGCTCACCGGGGCGCGCGCCGGCGTCGCGTTCACGGGCGAGCTCGAGATCCGCAACGACGCCTCGTTCCGCGCCGAGCGCGCGTTCGCCGATGGCCGCCGCGAGGTCGAGGAGGGGGTCGCCCGCCTCGAGGAGCGCGCGCTCGTGCTCGCGCGTTCGCCGGGCCTGGTCGGCGCGCTCGCCCTGGAGGACGGCGAAGCGCGCGCCTTCACGCGCGCCGACGGGGACGACCGCATTCGCATGCGCTGGACGGCCGGCGAGGACTACGAGCAGCTCGACCTCGGCGAGGCCGAGACCACCTGGGAGATGGTCCTGCGCCTGTTGAAGAACGGACGCGAGTGGCGCTGGCTGCTGGCCCGCAACCGGGGCATGGTCGAGCCGAGCGAGGACGGGCTGTGGATCATGCGCTCGCGCCAGCCCCAGCCCGGCGACCTCCTCCGCTTCGCCGCCAAGGGCGGCCGGACGGTGCTCTCGCTCAACGGCGATCAGGACAAGGAGGCCACGCTGTTCGTCGAGGACGAGCACGAGCCAGGGCGGCGGCGCGCCGTGCAGGTCAACCTGCAGGCGTTCATCGCCGAGCAGGGCCTGCAGCACCACTGGGTCAAGATGAGCGCCAAGCGCGTGCCGACCGACGCGGAGCTGATCGAGGTGTTCCGGGTGCTCCTCGACGACACCAAGCGCCCGATCCTGTTCCACTGCACCGGCGGCGCCGACCGCACCGGCGTGATCGCCGCCCTCTACGAGATCGAGTTCCTCGGCGCCTCCAAGGAGGAGGCCAAGCGGCACATGCGCGCCCACATGTGGGCCGCCCACGACGGCACCGAGATCCAGGGCGCCTACGTCGACCTGTATCAGCCCGGCCGCCTGCGCGAGCTGCTGCGCGGCGCGGGGGTGGAGATCCCGGCGCGGTATCGCAAGTAGCGTGCTGCTCGTGCACGAGAGGCTGTCGCCGTGGCGTCAGCCTTCGTGCCCGTGCCCCTGCCCGTGCCCGTCTCCGTGCGCGTGACCCCGGCTCGTCCGCGAGCTCGCGGTGCTGTGCGACGGCGCGTGGACTCAGGCGGGTCACGAGCACGGCGCACGGGCACGGGCACGGGCATGGGCACGAGGCTCGACGCGACAGCCTCCCGAGCACGAGCACGAGCACGAGGCCAACCGCTAACCGCTCTTCCTCAGCGCCTCCAGCGCCTGCTTCACCTTGCGCGCGCTCGGGAGCTCACGGAACGGCACCACGGCGGGGCCGAGGCCGCGCGCGCCCTGCTCGCCCAGCTCCAGGCCGCGGTCGACGGCCAGCACCAGGTTGTTCGCCTCGTGGTGCCGCGCGAGCAGCTCCAGGCGCCGGGCGATCGCGCGGCGGCGCCAGTAGCCGAGGACCTCGAGGTAGCCCACCCAGCCGCTCGCCTCGTGCACGAAGCGGAGGTCGGGCACGACCGCCTCGCCGCCGAGATCGATCACCTCGACGTCCTCGTCGACGCGCCAGCCGGGGGCCACCTCGGGGAACCGGCCGCGGAGCGCCTCGACCGCGGGGGGGAGCCACATGCCGAGGTCGGCCCCGTCGCTCACCAGGCCGTCCTGGGGGCCGAGCACCAGCTCCAGCCGGCGCCGGCGCGGGCCGAGCTGGACCGTGGCCTCGAGCCGCCACTCGTCGCAGCGGACGAGCGCCGGGAGGAACCCCGCCATGCGGACCCCGTAGCGCGGGGTGACCTCGAAGATCGACAGCGGGCCGTCGAGCCGCAGCCGCAGCGCGCCGTCCTCCTCGCGCCGCGCCTCGTGCAGCAGCCCCAAGAACCGCACCTGCCGCACGAGCTGCCGCAGCCGCCGCGGGCCGGGGTCCCTGACCGTGGCGTCGAGCTCGAGCGCCCGCAGCAGCGCGGCCTGGGCCAGGCCGAGGTTGTAGCGGTCCACCAGGGCGGCCGGGCCGATCGGCGCGAGGGCCTCGAGCACCTCGTTCGCCTTGTGGTCGCCGTAGAGCTGCTCGAGCACGCGGGCGGCCCCCGCGGGGCCGGCCTCGCCCGCGACCTCGGCCAGGACCGCCTCGCGCGCGAACCGCCCCTCGCGGCGCGCCCGCGCCGCGGCCTGGAACACGCGCAGCCGCAGCGCGCAGGCCTCCTCGTGCGGCAGCCCCCGGAACGTCGCGCGGTCCTCGAGCAGCTTGGCGAAGCCGCGGTCCACCTTGAGGTCGGGCCGCCCCGCCGTGAGCGCGGCGAGCGCCTCGTCGAGCTCGCCGCGCGCCCGGCCGAGGTGCGCCTCGAACAGCGCGATCACCTCGCCGGCCCGCGCCCGCGCCGCCTCGCCCGCCGGACCCGCCGTGGGCAGGTAGCGCGGCGTCAGCCGCTTGCCGCGCACGTTGGCGAGCAGCAGGTCAGCGGTAAGCATCGTGCTCCCGTCGCCGCGCGCTCGCCGCCACCTCGCTGGTGTCCGCGGTGACGACCTCGTACAGCACCGCGTGCTTCCCCTCGACCCGCCGCAGCAGGCGCCCGAGGCGCTGCACGTGCTCGCGGACGGTGGCCGACCCCGAGAGCACCACCCCGACCCCGACGGCCGGCACGTCGACGCCCTCGTTCAGCACCCGCGAGGTCGCGATCACCGGCGTGGTCCCAGCGCGGAGCCCGGCCAGGATCACCCGCCGCTCGCGCGGACGCGTCTGGTGCGTGATCACCGGCACCAAGAACCGGCGCGAGACCTCGTAGGCCGCCTCGTTCTCGTGGGTGAACACCAGCACGCGCTCCTGCGCGTGCCGGGCGAGGATCGCCTCGAGGTGCGCCATCTTGTCGCGGCAGCCCATCGCGATCCGGCGCTGCTCGCGCCAGCCGAGCAGCGCGCGCCGCCCCTCCTCCGAGCGGCAAGCCGCGCGCAGGAAGCGCGCCCAGCCGTGCCGTCCCCCCAGGCGGATCCCCTCCCGCGCCAGGAACCCGCGGTAGTCCGCGCGCGCCGCCGCGTAGGCCGCCTGCTCCTCGGGGTCGAGCCGCGCCTCGACCCGGACCACCTCGTACGTGCTGAGGAACTCCCCCGCGAGGTCGCCGATCCCGCGCTGGAACACGATCGGCCCCACCACGCCCTCGGTGACCGCGAGCCGCTCCGCCTCGGGCGGCGTGGCCGTGAGCCCCAGGCGGAACGGCGCCAGCGCCATCCGCGCGCCCTGCACGAAGCTGGGGCCGGGGAGGTGGTGGACCTCGTCGCACACCAGCAACCCGAACCGGTCGCCGAGCCGCTCGAGGTGCAGGTAGGCCGAGTCGTAGGTGATCACCGTCAGCGGGCGCGGCTCGAACGTGCCGCCGCCGATCGCGCCCACCCGCTCCTCGCCGAACCGGGCCGCGAGCCCGTCATGCCACTGCGCGAGCAGGTCGAGGGTGGGCACGACCACCAGCGTGCTCCGCCCCGTGTCGGCGATCGCGAGCTGCGCGATCACCGTCTTGCCGGTCCCGGTGGGCAGCACGACCAGGCCCCTGCGTCCGGCCGCGCGCCAGGCAGCCACCGCCTCGAGCTGATACGGCCGCGGCGTCAGGTCCGGCGTCGCGAGGTCGAGCCGCTCGTACGCCTGGGCGCGGTCCTCGAACCCGATCCCCAAGCCGACCAGCAGCCGCACCACGGAGTGATAGTGGTGCGCCGGGACCCGCACCGCGGGCGCGCCGCCCAGCCGGCCGTCCGCGCGGGCCTCCGGCAGGCGCTCGGCCAAGGCGGGGTCGAGCCCGCGCAGCAGCAAGCTGCCGCGGTCGAAGGTCAGGGCGACCATGTGGGCGCCCAACCTACAGCGCAGGTCGGACAGCCCACGCCGAGCGTCGTTACCGTTCCGTTCTTCCTCCACCGATTCGGATTCGTTTCAGCTTGGTATCGAGCGGACGGTTTCATTTGGGAGTCACGACGGGTGCGCAATCTCATAAGTGCTTTCTTCATAGCGCTGAACCGCGGACCTGCTCTTGCAATTGCGACCCCCAACGCCAGGAGAGACCTCGATGGCAAGCTCCACGGACCTCCTCGGGATCGCGGTCGAGCGCGGCTACCTCACCCCGGAGCAGGCGGACCAGGCGATCGCCGAGGCAGCGGCGCGCCGCTGCTCACCCGAGCAGGTGCTGCTCGAGCGGCGGGCGATCACCGTTCGCCGCCTCGAGCGGCTGCGCGCCCACCAGCAGTTCCGGGTCATGCGCAAGAACGACAAGAGCTACCTCAAGCTCGCCGTGCGCCAGCGCTGGATCGACGGCCGCAGCGCCAAGCGGGTGCTCGACCAGCAGCGCCGCGCGTTCGAGTCGCGCCGCCTCTGTCTGCGGGCGGGCGCGCTGTTGATCGAGCAGAGCCTGCTCAGCAACGACCAGGACCGCAGCCTGCGGACGGCGCTCTCCGCGCGCCAGCGGCCGATCGCGAGCACGACCACGCGCGGCGGCTCGAGCGGCCCGGTCGCCTGGAGCACCCGCGCCGACTCGGCCGCGACCCTCGCCCTGCACGAGTCGAGCGTCACCGGCTCCGACCTCGGCGCCAGCGCGGGCCCGACCTACCGCGCCCTCGAGGCCGCGCTCGAGCGGGTCGAGGCGATCCGCGCCATCGGCCACGACCTCTCCACCAGCGACCCCGCCCTGCAGGAGAAGCCGCCCCGCATGGACAGCGCCGAGGAGCTCGAGAACGCCTGCGCCGTCCTCGGCCGCCGGCGAGTGGGCCTCGAGCCCGAGGCGCCGCGGCGGCGACCGAAGAAGAGCACCACCAGCACGGGCAAGTTCCTGGCGGCGCTGCTCAAGAATCGCGGGGCGGCATAGGCGAGGCCAGGGCGAAGGAAATGAGGAATATCAAAGGGAATTAGAAATTCGAAATTAGTCAGGAACGCGCGCGCTGCGGCGCGATAGCCGCTCTGGCATTCCTAATTTGCAATTCCCTCTTGATATTTCCTGCTTCCCTCGCGCCTCTGCCGCTCGCTACCCCTCGCCGTCCTCGTCCTCCTCGTCGTCCACGAACGGGGCGGTCAGGCCCATCGCGGCCGCGTGGGCGCGGGAGCTGCGCAGGATCTTGGTCAGCTCCTTCTTGTCGAGCCAGACCCCGTGGTCCATGCACATGTCGATGATCACGAACGGCGCCTCGCCGAAGCCGAGGCGCTGGAGGGCGTCGCCGCAGTCGGGGCAGCGGCGCACGCTGGTGGACGAGGTGCCGGCGAGGGTCGCGTCGAGCAGCACGGTGAACGCCTCGCCGACCTGAGGCACGGTGGCGCGCACCACGTAGTCGTGGAGGTCACGCGCCGTCACGAACAGGCCGAAGCAGGCCGTGCAGCCGCGGAACGGGACGCCCCGCTCCTCGAGCGCCTCGAGCTGCGCCTCCTTGCAGCGCGGGCACGCGCCCGCCCCCGCCCCCTCGCTCATGCCTCCGCTCCCTCGTAGCGCAGCGACCAGGTCACGCGGACCCGGTCTTGGACCTTGAGCGCCCCGAGCAGCGCCGTGTAGGGGGCGATCCCCCACTCGCTGGGTCGGAGCTCGACCTCGCCCTCCACCTCGAGCGCGCCGGCCGCCTCGCGCCAGCGCCCCTCCACGCTCAGCGGGCGCGTGACCCCGTGCAGCTCGAGCGTCCCCTCGACCCGCACCCGCTCGCCCTCGCGGCGCCCCGCGCCGCGGAACCGGACCGTGGGGTGACGGGCCGCGTCGAGCACGCGCGGGCCGCGCGCGTTCCCCTCGATCTCGCGGTGCTCCTTGTCGCCGAGGGGGGTCACCTCGCCCCGCACGACCTGCCCGCGGACCCGCAGCCCGTCGGCCGGGACGTCGAGCTCGACCCGGTCGCCGCCCTCGGCGGGCTCGAGCGTCGAGCGCAGCCCCGTCGCCTCGAGCGAGAGGTCGTGGGCGAGGCGCGCCAACAGGCCGTCCTTGAACGTCCAGACGCGCAGGGTCGAGCGGGCGGGGTCGAGCGCGAGCCGCGGCATGGCCGGGTAGTCTACGCGCTCACTCGGGCGCTCGGGCGAGGAACTCGGCCACCGCCTCGGCCAGGGAGCGCGGCAGCACCTCGCTCAGCTCGTCGAGGGAGGCCTCGCGGATCCGGCGCAGGCTGCCGAACCGCTGCAGCAGCGCCAGCCGCCGCTTGGGCCCCACGCCCGGCACCTCCTCCAGGCCCGAGCGGAGCGCGCTCTTGCGCCGCAGCTCGCGGTGGTAGTTGATCGCGGCCCGGTGGGCGGCGTCGCGCACCCGGGCCAGGAAGCGGCACTCGAGCGAGGCCGGCTCGAGCACCACCGGCGGGCCGCCGCCCGGCAGGTGGACGCGCTCGAACGCGCGCAGGCTCTCGTCCTCGTCGTCGCCCAAGCGGCGCGCCTTGGCGAGCCCGACCAGCTCGGTGCGCTGCGGCGGGAGCCCGACCCGGCGCGCCGCCTCGAGCGCCCGCCCCAGCTGCGGCGAGCCGCCGTCGACCACGATCAGGTCGGGGAGGTCGCCCTCCTCGAGCCCGCGCGCGAGGCGCCGCTCGATCACCTCCTCCATGGCCGCGAAGTCGTCCTGCCCCTCGA
This sequence comes from uncultured Planctomycetota bacterium, assembly GCA_964569055.1. Classification (GTDB taxonomy): domain Bacteria; phylum Planctomycetota; class J058; order J058; family J058; genus JAWLGW01. Next base: position 8,970 of record CAZMSZ010000098.1, read on the forward strand.
CGGTGCGCACCTTGTAGGTGCGATACCCCCCGGGGTCGGGGTCGCCCTCCACGAACCGCACCTTGGAGGCGACGGTGAAGCTCCCCTGCAGGGTGGAGATGTCGAAGCACTCGATCCGCCGCGGCAGCCGCTGCAGCCCCAGGACGCGCTGCAGCCCGGCGAGCACCTCCTGCGTCACGCGCCGCTTCTGCTCGCCGGTCTCGAGGGCCAGGGCCGCGTTCTTGCAGGCGAGGTCGACCAGCGCCTTGCGGTCGCCGCGCAGGGCGGCCTTGACCGCGACGTGCGTGCCGCGCCGCTCGGCGAGCAGCTCGGCGAGCAGCTCGCGGTCCTCCACGTCGAACGGGAGCAGCACCTCGTGGGGGACGTAGCGGTCCTCGCCGTAGAACTGGCCCAGGAACGCGTTGAACGCCTCGGAGGGGGGCAGCGGCGTGCGGAGCTCGTAGGCGCGCGGCTCGGTCAGGTTCCCCTCGCGCACCGGCAGGTGCAGCGCGATCACCAGCCCGTGGTGCGCCGCCACCCCGAACACGTCCTGGTCGCGCGCGCCCTCGCGCGCCACCCGCTGCGCCTCGAGCGTGCGCTCGATCGCGCGGATCTGGTCGCGCACCCGGGCCGCCTGCTCGTAGCGCAGCGCGCGCGAGTGCTCGGCCATGCGCTCGCGCAGCCGCGGCAGCAGCGACTCGTCCTTCCCCTTGAGGAACAGCAGCGCCTCCTGCACGGCCTGGTCGTACTCCTCGGGGGTGCAGCGCCCCACGCACGGGGCGAGGCAGCGGCCCATCTCGAACTCGATGCACGGGCGCGTCCGCTGGCGCAGCTCGGCGTCGCTGCAGGTGCGCAGCGGGAACCACCGCTTGACCCCACGCAGCGTCTCGCGCACGGCGCGGGCGCTGGCGTAGGGGCCGAACACCTCACCCTTCTTGGCCCGCCCCCGCGCGCGCACCAGGCGCGCCTTGGGCCAGGGGGCGTGGGTCGTGACCTCGATCTGCAGGAACGACTTGTCGTCGGTGAGCTTGATGTTCCAGCGCGGGCGGTGCCGCTTGATCAGGGTGTTCTCGAGGAGCAGCGCCTCCTTCTCGGTGTCGGTGCTGAAGCACTGCACGTCGCGCAGCCCGCTCACGAGGTGCCGATAGAACAGCCGCCCGTCGTCCCCGTCGCGCAGGTAGCTGCGCACCCGCGCGCGCAGGTTCTTGGCCTTGCCGACGTAGATCACCTGCCCCTTGCCGTCGAGGAACGTGTAGACCCCGGGCCCGGTGGGGAACAGGGCGACCTTCTCCTGCAGGGCGACGCGCTCGGTGGCTTCCACGATCCGCCCATCTTAGGGCCCGGGCGCGGGGCGGGGCCCGCGAGGGCGCTGGCGGCTCAGGGCGGCGTGCACCACACCTCGAGGCGGCCGCCCGCGGCGACGAGCAGCCGCCGGCCGTCGGCCGAGAGCGCGAGCCGCGGGGTCGGGTCGGAGCGCTCGCGCGCGAACGCGACCCGCCACGAGGGCGTGGCGTCGCGGGCGAGGGGGAGCGCGACGGCGGTGAGCTCCGCTTCGCCCGTGAGGGCGTGCACCCGAACGGCGTACAGGCGGTCCCCCTCGGGCGAGACGGCGAGGTCGGTCACGGCGCGGTAGCCGCCATGGCGCAGCCCCTCCCCTCGCAGCGCGCCGTCGGGGCGCTCGAAGCGGGCCAGCACGGCGGGGTGGCGGAGCGAGCCGGTCGCGCGCAGCTGCTTGATCGCCACGCGCCGGCCGAGCTCCGGATCGGTCGCGGCGTAGATCACGCCCATTCCGCCGCGGCCGAGCTCGCGGTCGATCACGTAGCGACCGAGGCGCTCGCCGGACCCGCTCACGGCGGCGTGCTCCAGACCTCCACCCGGTCGCCGGTCGCGAGCAGCAAGCGCCGCCCGTCGGGCGAGAGCGCCAGCCGCGGCGCTCCCTGCGCTCGGGCGGGGAGCGAGACGGGCCAGGGGTCCAGCTCGGCGCGGGTCCGCAGGTCGAAGCACGCGAGCTCGGGCGGATCGGGCCCCACCGACGGCTGCCACACCGCGTACAGGCGACCCGCCGCGGGAGCGACCGCCAGGCTGGTGACGGTGCGGTAGTAGCCGCGGCGCACGCCCCTGCCGGACAGCACCCCATCGGGGTCGATCGCGTGGTCGGGGAGCTCGGTGAGCGCGGGGAGCGAATGGACGTGGATCACGCCGTCGCTCCCCCCGAGCGCGACCCGCGCCGGGTCGAGCAGCGCGAGCGTCTTCAGGCCACCCGCGTGGAGGGTCGTCTCCGCGAGCTTGGTCGCGCCCCCGCCCTCGAGCCGCCACAGCTCGAGGCTCTCGACCCTGCTCCGGCTCAACGCCAGCGGCTCGACGTCGCTGACGAGCAGCAAGGCCGAGGCGTCGACGAACGCCGCGAGCTGCGTGGGCCGCTCCAGCGGGGCGCGCGCCGCGACGCGGCCGTCCGCCTCGAGCACCACCAGCTCGAAGGGCCCGCGGTCCGTGCCGGCCCCCAGGACGACCGCCGCCCGTCGTCCGTCGGGAGCGACCGCCAGGGTCGCGCTGCCGCCCCCGAGGGGGTGGAGGCGAGCCGGCTCGCCGCTCGCGGACGGCGCGAACAGCTGCGCCCCGGCCACTGCCCAGGTCGCGCCGCGCACGGTCTTTAGCCGGGGGGTCCCCGCCAGCGCCCGCGGGACCGGCTCCCGCCACACCGTCGTCGTCGCGCGGCCGAGGAGCTGGTGACGGCTGAGCGCCGCGCTGTCCGCGTCGGGGCGCGTGAGCAGGACCACCGTGTCGGGCTGGGCGGTCCAGGCGGCCCACGACGCGCCCAGCGGGATCGTCTCGAGCGGCTCGCGCGCGAGGTCGCGGCGCAGGCGCCGCACGGTGGCGCGCGCCTCCGGATCCGCCGCGGGCTCGTGCACGTCCCACCAGGCGGCGAGCTCGTCCGACAGCCGCGCGCGCGGGAGCGAGCGCTCGAGCAGCGCTGCGAGCGCGCCGCGCGCCTGCTCGGCGGGCGAGCGCGACGGCTCGGACCGCGGCGGGGAGCTCGCGCCGACCGCCGCGCGGGGGGCAGCCGCCGGCGCCCGGCCTCGGCCGGCGAGCAGCGCGAGGCCCGCCCCGAGCGCCAACACGGCGAGCGCGGCGGCGACCCCTCGCCGCGCCCGCGGCGCGGGCCCGGGCTCGCCCGCAGCCAGCCGGACCAGCGCGTCGCGCAGGGCCTCGGCGCTCGGCGGCCGGTCCTCGCGGCGCTTCGCCAGGCCGGCGAGCAGGAGCCGCTCGAGCTCGCGCGGCAGCGTCGGCAGGTGGGCGCTCGGCGGCGGCGGCGGCTGGGTCAACACCTGCTGCAGCACGGCGAGCACCCCGTCCCCTGCAGCTTCGAACGGCCGGCGGCCGGTCGCCGCCGCGTAGAGCGTGGCGGAGAGGCCGTACACGTCGGTCCGCTCGTCGACGTCGGCCACGCGTCCGTCGGCCTGCTCGGGCGCCATGAAGGCGGGGGTGCCGAGCAGCTCGCCGGTCCGGGTCAAGCGCTCGCGGGTCTCGGCCAGGTCGCGGGCGACCCCGAAGTCGACGAGGCGCGCGGCGCCCTGCTCGTCGAGCAGCACGTTCTCGGGCTTGAGGTCGCGGTGCAGCACCCCCGCGGCGTGGGCGTGGGCGAGCGCGTCGGCCAGCGACGCCCCGAGCCGGAGCACCTCGGGCAGCGGCAACGGCCCCGTGCGCTCGAGGCGGGCCTGGAGGGACTCGCCGTCCACGAAGTCCAGCACCAGGAACGGGCCCTTCGCCGCGTGGCCGACCTCGTGCACGCGCACGATCGCCGGGTGGCGCAGGCGCGCCAGCGCGGCGCCCTCGCGCTCGAAGCGCGCCAGCGCCGTCGCGTCCCCGAGCGCGTGCGCCGCCAGGAGCTGCTTGACGGCCACCCGTCGCCCGAGCGCGGGGTCGAGCGCGGCGTAGACCACGCCCATGCCGCCGCGGCCGAGCTCGCGCTCGATCAGGTAGCGGCCGAGGCGCTCTTGGGGCCCGCTCACGGCGGCGTGCTCCAGACCTCGAGCCGGTCGTGGGTCGCCACCGCGAGGCGCCGCCCGTCGGAGGAGAGCGCGATCAGCGGCGTGACGGTCGAGCGGCCTGAGAGCGCGAGCGGCCCCCAGGGCGAGACCGCGCGCCAGCCCTCGCCGGCGCGCTCGTAGCACCACAGCTCGAGGGTGTCGTCCCGGCTCTCGTCCCGCGAGGCCTCGTCCGCGACGTGGCCCGTGCGTTGGAACCATCGCAGCACGTACAGGCGCCCGCCCGAGCGGGAGCGCGCCAGCCCGGCGATCTGGCCGTAGTGGCTCGGCCGCACCCCGAACCCCGCGCCCAGCCCGTCGGGATCGATCGTCTCGGCCACCGCCTCGCTCAAGGTGTCGGTCTCGAAGAACCTGACCTTCCCATACAAGGTCCCGACCGCGAGGCGGGCCGCGCCGAGCGGGAGCAGCGCCGTGACCACGGAGTACAGCGACTCCACCGCGGCGAGCGGGTCCCCGCCCGCGAGCGAGCGGCGCTCGAGGGTGTCCGCCTGGGTGGGCGCGCCGCCGCGGGGCGCGAAGGAGCCGCGCTGCCGCGCCAGCACCACCGTCCCGTCTTCGAGGCAAGCGGCCATGCGGACCCGCCCGGTGATCGGCGGCACCTCTCCGCCGTCCAGCCGGAGGGCGAGCAGCGTGCCGCCGCTGGCGACCAGGCCGATCCGCCCGTCGGGGCTCGTCGCCAGCGCCTCCGCCGGCGGCGACAACGCGAAGCGGCGGGGCTCGCCTCGGGCGGGATAGACCCGCAGGCCGAGGCCGGAGGCGACCCACAGCGCGTCGCGCCCGCTGGCGATCGAGCAGCTCCGGCTGCGCTGGGCGGGGAGGGGCGGCTCGCGCCTCCACCTGTCCAGCGCGCCCTCCTGCGCGCCCGAGCGCCAGGAGAGCGCCAGCAGCCGCGCCTCGGCGCCCGCGTTCTCGATCACGACGAGCTGCCCTGGCTCGCTCGCCGGCGCGATCGCGTCGAGCGCGAGCGCGCGCGTGAACAGCGGCGCCTCGGCGAGCTTCCCCCGGGCCGCGGCCAGCTCGGCGGGGCTGGCCGCGGCGCCGTGCTGTTCGCACCAGGCGGCGAGCGCCCGCGAGCGCTCGGGGGTCGGGGGCGCGTCGAGGAGGGGCGCGAGCGCGCGGCGGGCCGCCTCGGCGGGCGGCACGTCCGGGCTCGAGCGCGGCGGCGGGGCGGCCGCGGCGGCCGGCTGTGGGGGGGGCGGGTCGGGGGCGAGGGCCGCGGCGAGCACCAGCCCGGCGGCTGCGAGCCCGGCGAGCGCGAGCCCGGCCCGCGCGAGGACGCGCCCCGACCCGCCGCGGGAGCGCGCCTGCACCCGCTCGCCGCGGAGGAACCGCCGCAGGTCCTGGCCGAGGGCCGCGGCCGTGGGGTAGCGCTCGTCGCGGCGCTTGGCCAGCCCCTGCAGCACGATCCGGTCCAGCGCGGCGGGGAGCCCGCGGACGAGCTGCCTGGGCGGGACCGGCGCGGTCTCCATGACCTGCTCCAGCACGGCCAGCAGCCCCTCCGCGCCCAGCCCGAACGGCGGGCGTCCGGTGAGCAGCGCGTAGAGCGTGGCCGCCAGGCCGTACACGTCGGACCGCTCGTCGACCTCGTGCGCGCGCCCGTCGGCCTGCTCGGGCGCCATGAACGCCGGCGTGCCGAGGAGGTGCCCCGTGCGGGTCAGGCGCTCGCGCTGCTCGGTGAGGTCACGGGCCAGGCCGAAGTCGGTCAGGCGCGGGCCCTGGTCGGGATCGAGCAGCACGTTCGCGGGCTTGAGGTCGCGGTGCAGCACCCCCGCGGCGTGGGCGTGCTCGAGCGCGTCGGCGAGGCTCGCCGCGATCTCGGCCGCCTCCCGGGCGGGGAGCGGCCCCGCGCGATCGAGGCGGTCCTGGAGCGTCTCGCCCTCGACGAGGTCCAGCACCAGGAACGGGCCGCCCGCCGCGCGCCCCACCTCGTGCACGCGCACGATCGCGGGGTGGCGCAGGCGGGCCAGCGCCACCGCCTCGCGCTCGAACCGGGTCAGGGCGGCGGGGTCGCCCAGCGCGTCGGCCGCGTGGAGCTGCTTGATCGCGACCCGCCGACCGAGCACGGGGTCGAGCGCGACCCACACCACGCCCATGGCCCCGCGGCCGACCTCGCGCTCGATCGTGTAGCGCCCGATCGCGTCGCCCGGGGCGCTCACGGCGGCGTCCCCCAGGTGCGGACGGTGCCGTCGTCGAACAGGAGCGCCAGCCACTGCCCGTCCGGCGAGACGGCGAACCGCTGCAAGGTGGGCTCGCCAGGGGCGACCGCCATTTCGCTGGCCACGTCGATCGTCGCGGCGAGGGCCGGCGCCACCCCGCACAGCTCCCAGCGCACCGTCCCGGCGAGCTCGTCCCTGGCGCTGCGCGCGACGAACAGCCTCCCGTCCGGCGCGAGCTCGAGGTGCCGCACGGCGCCGGTCGCGCCGGGGGCGAGCAGCCGCTCGCCGGCGCTCGGGTCGCTCCCGCCGGCGACGCCGAGCCGGAGGCGCCGCACCTCGCCGGCCAGCGTGCCGATCAACAGCTCGCCCGCGGGCGTGCAGGCCAGCGCGCGTGGGCGCTGGCCTTCGCGCTGGGGCGGGCTCACCCAGACCTGCTCGAGGTCGCCCCGGCGGTGCAGCGCGACGAACACCTCGCCGGCGTGCACCTCGCCCTCCGCGCTCCCGGGCCGCTGCGCGGCGCGAACCACCTCCTCCTCGCCGCGGAAGGCGAGGGCGTCGGTCTGGGCCGCGAGCGGGGCGCGGGCCACGACCGCGTCGCGACCGCCCGCGTCGAGGTCGACCACGAGCAGCGACTCGTCGGGCGAGCCGACCACCGCGGCGGCCCAGCGGCCGCTCGGCGAGAGCGCGAGGTGCCGGGCAGGCGAGCTCAGCGGCACGGCGCCGACTCGGCTCCCGGCCTCGAAGATCGCGAGCCCGCCGCGGAGCACCGCGACCACTCGCCCGCCCGCCGACGCGAGGCCCCAGGAGGTCGCGTTGGGGCGGTCGACCTGCTCGTCGGCCATGGAGTCGAACCCGCGCAGGCGCTCGTCGCGCTGCTCGTCGCGCAGCCCGAGGCGGCTCACCTCCGGCAGGCGCAGCACCCGGAGGGTGCCGCGCTCCTCGTCGGGCGTGGCGGCGCTCACCCACAGCTCGCGCGGGCCCGCCCAGCACACCGAGCGGACGTGCAGCTTGTTGCCGTCGCCCGGATCGCGCAGCACGCCCGACCTGGCGAGCTCGCGCCTCAGCTCCGCGCGGGCGCGGCGGGCGCGCCCGCGCCGCGCCTCGTCCGCCGCGGGCGCGTGCTCGTGCTCCCAGTCCAGCAAGGCCGCGAGCCGCAGGCCGTCCCGCTGGCGCAGCGCCGCCTCGAGCGCGCGCGCTGCCAGGGCCAGGCGCTGCGCCCGCCGCGGCTCGGCCAGGTCGAGCGCCGCGCGCTGCTCTTCGGGCAGATCGCCGACCTGCTCGAGCAGCCGGGCCAGCCGCTCCGCCTTCGCCGAGGCGGTCGGGTCGCCCCGAACGTCGGCCGCGAGCGCCGTGAGCTCGCGGGTCCACTCGGGGAGCTCGCGCTCGGGCCGCGCGCGCGCGGCGCGCAGGGCGACCGCCGCCAGCAGCACGCCGAGCGCGACCAGCGCCAGCGCGACCGCCCGCGCGCGCCGGCCGCGCCGCGGCGGCGCCTGTCCGAGCGGCGGCTCGCCCGCGAGGAAGCGGGTCAGGTCCGCGGCGAGGGCCTCGGCGCTGGGGTAGCGGTCGCCGGGCTCCTTGGCCATGCCCTTGAGCACGATCGTGTCGAGGGCGGGCGGCACCCGGCCGACGCGCTCGCTCGGCGGCGCCGGGTCGCGCAGCAGCACGGCGTGGACGAGCTGCAGCGCAGGCCCCTCGAACGGCGGGCGCGCCGTGAGCAGCGCGTACAGCGTGGCGGCGAGGCCGTACACGTCGGTCCGCGGGTCGTAGGCCGCCGCCTGCCCGTCGGCCTGCTCCGGCGCCATGTAGGCCGGAGTGCCGAGCATTTCGCCGGTGCGGGTCAGGCGCTCGCGCTCGTCGGCGAGGTCGCGCGCCAGGCCGAAGTCGGTGAGCACGACCCGCCCCTCGAGGGTCAGGAGCGCGTTGGCGGGCTTGAGGTCGCGGTGGAGGATCCCGCGCCCGTGCGCGTGCGCCAGCGCCTCGGCGAGCTGCACCCCGAGCCGCGCCGCCTCCTCGGGCGGGAGCGGACCCGCCCGGGCCAGGCGCGCCTGCAGGCTCTCTCCCTCGACGAGGTCCTGCACCAGGAACGGGCCGTCGGGCGCGAGGCCGGCCTCGTGCACCGTCGCGATCCCCGGGTGACGCAGGCGCGCCGCTGCCTCCCCCTCGAGCGCGAAGCGGGCCCCGCTCGAGGCGGCGGCGCGCTCGCTCAGCAGCTGCTTGATCGCGACCCGGCGCCCGAGCTCGGGATCGAGCGCGGCGTAGACCACGCCCATGCCGCCGCGGCCGAGCTCCCGCTCGATCACGTAGCGGCCGATCGTGGCGGGAGCGCGGCCCATGGCTCCAGCTAACCAGCCGGCCCGGCGCGCTGCCACCCGGTGCGGCGCGGCCCCGCTCCGCCTGGTGACGCGAGGGCCGCCCTGCCTTATCCTCGCGCCTCCCGCGCACGAGCCGCGGGCGGAGGCGCGTCATGTCCGACACCGTCCACAAGGTCGTGATCATGGGCTCGGGCCCGGCCGGGCTGACGGCCGCGATCTACGCGGCGCGCGCCAAGCTCGAGCCGGTGTGCCTCGAGGGCGGGGACATCACCTCCAAGACCGACCTCCCCGGCGGGCAGCTGATGCTGACCACCGACGTCGAGAACTTCCCCGGGTTCCCGGAGGGGATCATGGGGCCCGAGCTCATGGAGCGGTTCAAGCGCCAGGCCGAGCGCTTCGGCACGCGCTTCATTCCCGGCCGCGTGATCTCGGCCGACCTCTCGCAGCGTCCGTTCACCCTCGAGGTGGACAAGCAGATGGAGGGGACCAAGGAGACGATCCGCTGCCAGGCCCTGATCGTGGCCACCGGGGCCGCGGCCAAGTACCTCGGGATCGAGCCCGAGCGCGAGTACCTCGGGCGGGGCGTCACGACCTGCGCCACCTGCGACGGCGCGTTCTTCCGCGACAAGCACGTGGTGGTGGTGGGCGGCGGCGACACCGCCATGGAGGAGGCGAACTTCCTCACCCGCTTCGCGCACACGGTCACGGTCGTGCACCGGCGCGACGGCTTCCGCGCCAGCCGGATCATGCTGGAGCGCGCCCGGAGCAACCCCAAGATCCAGTGGAAGCTCAACCGGACCGTGACCGACATCGTCCCCGACGAGCGGTTCTTGAAGGCGCTGGTCCTCGCCGGGACCAACGAGGACGAGGGCCAGAGCGAGACGCTCGAGATCGGGCCCGACGGCGGGCTGTTCGTGGCGATCGGGCACCACCCCAACGTCGACGTGTTCGGCGACCAGCTCGCCATGACCGACGCCGGCTACCTCAAGACGCTCGACGGCACCTCGCGCACCTCGGTCGAGGGCGTGTTCGCCGCGGGCGACGTCCACGACAGCCACTACCGGCAGGCGATCACCGCCGCCGGCGCCGGCTGCAAGGCGGCCATGGACGCCGAGAAGTGGCTGGAGGCCCAGGGGCTGTAGGCTCACTCATTCCGTCGAGCGGGCCGTGATCTCATCGAGGCGCGGCTGCAGCTCCTCGAGCAGGGCGCGGGCGTCGCTGCGGGTGCCGTTCCAGAGCGGCTCGACCCCGCGGCCGAACACGGTCTTGGCCTCGGCGGCGGTGCGGAACCGGGGCGAGAACCGGCCGTGGGGGATCGCCTCGAGGTAGGGCTGCTCGTCGACCTCGAACGGGAGGTGGGACAGCGCCTCGGGGCGGTGGAACGCGTCGGAGCGCGTGGCGCTGCGGCGCGCCGGGATCGCTTGCGCGCTGTGGCCGACCGCCTGCTGCGCCGCCTTGCTGGTGAGGAACTTGACCAGCGTCCAGGCGGCCTCGGGGCGGCGCGAGGTGCGCGAGATCGCGTAGGCCACCGCGAACAGGGTGGCCGCGCGGGTGCGGTGGCGCGGGAGCGGCGCCACGCCCCAGTCGAAGTCCTTGATGTGCCGGAACTCCATGCAGGCCCACCGGCCGTAGGTGCACATCGCGGCCTGGCCGCGCAGGAACAGGGCGTTCCCTTGCTGGTCGCGCGTGGTGCTCGGCCCGGGGGCGACGCGGTGCTCCCAGATCAGGTCGCGCAGGAACTGCAGCCCCTCGGCCGAGGCGTCGATGTGCTCGGGCTTGCCCATCAGCCACTCGGGCGGCTCCTCGCGCGCCACCTCGCCGCCGGCCTGCCAGATCCAGGGGAACAGCTCCTCGGGCCAGGTCTCGAGCAAGAAGCCGTAGTCGCCGCCGCGGGTGAGCGCCTTGGCGCGGGCCAGGAACTCGTCCCACGTCCAGTCGGGCGTGGGGAGCGGGACGTCCCACTTCTCGAACAGGTCGCGGTTGTAGTAGAGGACGAGCGGGGTGAAGTCCTTGCAGATCCCCCACAGCTCGCCGCGGTGGCGGAAGCGCTCGAACGTCTCGCCGAAGAAGTCGTCGGGGTCGACCTCGGCCCGGTCGCGCTCGAGGAGCGTGGTCATGGGGAGCAGCCAGCCCGCGTCGGCGAAGGCCGCGAGGTCGTCCTGGTCGAGGTACATCACGTCGGGCGCGTTCCCGCCCAGGAACAGGATCTTGAGCTTCTCCTCGTAGCCGAACGCGGGCGCCGCCTCGATCACCACCTCGATCTCCGGGTGGACGGCGCGGAACTCGTCCACGAACCCCTGCACCACCCGGATCTCGTCGGGCGAGCCCCAGATCATGAACCGGAGCACGTCCCTGGGGTCGCGCGTGCAGCTCGGGATCAGCGCGATCGGCAGCCCGATCACGAACAACAGCAGCCCCAGCGCGACCGCGCTCTCGCGCTTCACGCGGCGGGCTCGCCCGCGTCGGCGGCGGCCTCGGCGAGCGCCGGCGGCGGCGGCGCGCCGACCCGCTTGCCGCTGGCGAGGTCGAACAGGTGCAGCCGGGCGGCGTCCGGGAGCAGCACCGCCTCGCTCCCCTCCTCGGGGAGGACCGCCCCGATCAGCCGCGCGACGAGGCTCGGCGCGGCCGCGGGCCCGGTCGGCAGCGCGTCGGCGGTCACGATCGTCTCGGCGCCGAGCGGCTCGCACACGGCCACGCGGCAGCGCAGCCCCGGGCCGCCCGCGGCCAGGCGCACGTCCTCGGGGCGGACGCCCACCTCGACCGGGCCCGGCGGCACGTCCGCGAGGTGCGCCGGGAGCGGCAGCGGCTCGCCCTCCCAGGTGAGGTCGGTAAAGCGCAGCGCGCCGCCCTCCACCTCGGCCCGCAGGAAGTTCATGGGCGGGCTACCCAGGAACCCCGCCACGAACCGGTTGGCGGGCCGGTCGTAGACCTCCATGGGCGGGCCGACCTGCTGGACCCGCCCGGCGTGGAGCACCGCCACCCGATCGCCGAGGGTCATGGCCTCGACCTGGTCGTGGGTCACGTAGATCATGGTCGTGCCCAGCCGCTGGTGCAGCCGCTTGAGCTCGACCCGCATGGCGCCGCGCAGCTTGGCGTCGAGGTTGGAGAGCGGCTCGTCGAGCAGGAACACCGCCGGCTCCCGCACGATCGCCCGCCCGAGCGCCACCCGCTGGCGCTGCCCGCCCGACAGCGCCTTGGGCAGCCGATCGAGCAGCGCCTCGAGCCCCAGGCTGGGCGCGACCGCCGCGATCCGGCGCGCGACCTCGTCCTTGGGCGTGCCGCGCATCTTGAGGCCGAACCCCATGTTCTCGCGCACGGTCAGGTGGGGATACAGCGCGTAGCTCTGGAACACCATCGCGATGTCGCGGTCCTTGGGGTGGACCTCGTTCACCACCCGCCCGCCGATCGCGAGCGTCCCCGCGCTGATCGACTCCAGCCCCGCGATCATGCGCAGCAAGGTCGACTTCCCGCAGCCCGAGGGGCCCAGCAGGATGAAGAACTCGCCGTCGGCGATGTGAAGGTCGATCCCCTTGACCGTGGGCTCCTGCCCCGGGGCATAGACCTTCACCAGCTCGCGCAGCTCGACGGCGGCCATGGGCCCGCAGGATCCAGGACCAGGGCGATGGGCGCAAGGCCGTTCGGATTCTTCGGTCGGATTCTTCGGCTGGTTCGGTGTGAGAGGGCCCGGTGTTGGAGAGGGCGCCGAAGAATCCGAGGACGGGGCGGGATTGCGACTCGCGTGGCTCCTCGGGGCCATGGTTTTGTGCTGTCGCTAGGACGGCCACGCCTTGCCAGATCGGACTCGGATCGGAGACGGACTCGGATTCGGACTCGGAGTCGGAGACGGACTCGGATTGGGATTCGGACTCGGAGTCGGAGACGGAGTCGGAGACGGATTGGGATTCGGATTTGGACTCGGATTCGGATTCGGGAGGCTGTCGCGGACGACTGCTT
>CAZMSZ010000099.1:0-7263 GCA_964569055.1 uncultured Planctomycetota bacterium
TCGCGGAAGTCGGCCGCCTTGAGCCCGTGGTTCTTCATCAGCCGGTAGTAGGTCCCGCGCGGGATCCGGGCCTGCTTGGCGGCCGCGGCCACGTCGCCCTTGTGGGCGCGCAGCACGCTCGCGAGGTAGTCCTGCTCGAAGGCCGCGATCCGGCGCGCGCGCAGCTCGAAGAACCCGCCCTCGAGCTCGCCGGCGGCCGTGGCGGCGGCCGCCGCGGTGGCCGAGGGCGCGGGCGCGCCGTCGGCCCCCTGCCCCGAGGCGACCACGAGGTGCTCGGGGAGGTCGTCCACCTCCACCTTGCGGCCGCGCGCCATGGCGATCCCGCGCCGGACCACGTTCTGCAGCTCGCGCACGTTCCCCGGCCAGCGGTACTGGAGCAGCACCTCGAGGGCCTCGGCCGCGAAGGCGGTCACCTCGCCCTTGCCCATCTCCGCCGCGTGCGCGCGGAGGAAGTGCTCGGCGAGCAGGTGCACGTCGTCGCCGCGCTCGCGCAGCGGCGGCAGCTTGATCGTGACCACGTTCACCCGGAAGAACAGGTCCTGGCGGAACCGCCCCTCGTCCACGTCGCGCTGCAGGTCGCGCCCCGTCGCCGCGACGACCCGCACGTCCACCGGGATCTCGGCCTTGCCCCCCAGGCGGCGGATCCGCCGCTCCTGCAGCGCGCGCAGCAGCTTCGCCTGGAGCATGGGCGGCAGCTCGCCGAGCTCGTCGAGGAAGAACGTGCCCTCGTCGGCGAACTCCATCAGCCCGATCGAGCGCTGGTGCGCCCCGCTGAAGGCGCCCCGCTCGTAGCCGAACAGCTCGCTCTCCATCAGGTTGTCGGGGATCGCCCCGCAGTCGACCGGCACGAACCGCTTCGCCTTGCGGCCGCTCCGCTCGTGGAGCGCGCGCGCGACCAGCTCCTTGCCCGTCCCGGTCTCGCCCAGGATCAAGACGTCGACGTCGGTCGCCGCCACCCGGTCCACCACGTCGAACACCCGCTGCATGGCCGGCGAGGTGCCCACCAGGTCGCCGAACCCGAACCGCCGCTCGACCTGCCGGCGCAACAGCGCGTTCTCGTCCTTGAGCCGCCGCTCGGCGAGGAAGCGCTGCACGTTCGCCAGCAGCTCGTCGGGGAGGAACGGCTTGGTCAGGTAGTCGACCGCCCCGAGCTTGAGCGTCTCGACCGCGGTCTCGACCGTGGGGAACCCGGTGAGCATCAGCACGGGCAGGTCGGGGTCGTGCTTGCGCGCGTGGCGCAACAGGTCCACCCCCGACATGCCGGGCATCTTGATGTCGCTCAGCATGAGGTCGAAGCCCTGCTCCTCGAGCAGCTCCGCCGCCCGCCGCGGGTCCTCCTCCTGGACGATCTCGACCTCGCCCAGCCGCTCCAGCGTGTCGCTGCACACCTCGCGGATGCCCTCCTCGTCGTCCACGATCAGGATCCGAGGCACGTTCATCCGCGCGTCCTCTCGCCTCGCCGGCGCACCGTCGCGCCGGCTCCTGGGACGCGAGTCTACTCCTCCCCACCGCCCGGACCAGCGAGGGCGGCGGACGCGTCGCCGCCGTCGAGCGCGCTCGGGTCGAGCCGCCCGTCGGCCGCCGCGCCGAGGAGCATGCCGCCGAGGGTCTCGCGCAGGGCGACCTCGGCCGCCGGCACCGGCACGTCCACCCGGTAGGTGTTGCCGCCCTCCTCCTCGAGGCGGGCGCCCAGCTCGCGCAGCGCGTGGACCACGGGCTCGTTGCTCCGCAGCACGTAGCAGCGGAACGTCGCGACCCCGTTGGCGCGGGCCGAGTCGGCCAGGGCGGCCATCAGCGCCGCGCCGATCCCGCGGTGCTGCCACTCGTCGAGCACCACCACCGCGGCCTCGGCCACGGTCGGGTCCTCCTCGAGCCGCACGTAGCGCGCGACCCCGACCCCCGCGCGCTCCCCGACCCGCGCCACGATCGCCAGCCAGGCCATGTGGTCGCGGTAGTCGAGCTCGGTCAGGTAGCGCAGCTCGCGGCTCGAGAAGCGCTGGATCGGCGCCAGGAACCGGCGCGTGCGCGAGCGCTGCGACAGCCGCTCCAGCCCGCGCTGGAGCTGCTCCTTGTCCCCCGGCTCGATCGGCCGCAGCAGGAGCGTGCAGCCGTCGGCGAGGGGCAGCTCCCTGGGCGCGAGGTGCGGCGAGGCGGGCTCCACGTTCGTGAGTCTCCGCGGCCGGCGCTCAGGCCGCGGCGCGCACCACGAGCACCGGCCGCTTGCAGTGACGGAGCACCTGCTCGGCGACCGAGCCGAACCACCAGCGCGAGAGGCCCGAGCGGCCGTGAGTGCTCATGGCCACCAGGTCCGCCTCCTCCGCGGCGTCGAGGATCTCGGAGACCTCGATCCCCATGGTGGCCTCCACCTCGACCGGCACCCCGGCCGCCGCCACCCGCTCGCGGAACGGCTCCAGCGTCGCGGCCGTGTGCGCGGGGTCCCACCCGGGCGAGCTGAGGAGCGGCGAGGGGATCGCGGCCGGGACGAACGGCTCGACGCGCAGGAGCGTGATCGCGCCGCCGAACGCGCGGGCCAGCGGCAGCACCACCGGCAACACCGCGGCCGAGCGCTCCGAGCCGTCGAGCGGCACCAGGATCCGCGCGAACCGGGGGCTGGCGGGGGCGGCCTCGAGCGCGGCCGGGCTGCACAGCAGGAGCGGCTGCTCGGCGTGGCGCAGCACCCGCTCCGCCACGCTGCCGCGGACCGCCCGCGCCAGCCCGCTGTGTCCGTGCGTCGACATGGCGATCAGGTCGGGCCCGAGCGCCGCGGCGCAGGCCAGGATCTCGCCGGCCGCGTCCCCGTCGCGCAGCACCACCTCGGCGGCCACGCCCTCGGCCCGCAGGCGCTCGCAGCGCTCGGCCAGGGAGACCCGCGCCCGCTCGGCGACGCCCTGCGTGGCGCCGGGCCCCTCCTCGACCACGCGCAGGAGCGTGATCCGCCCCCCCTCGTCGAGGAGCCGGACCGCCGGCGCGAGCACGGCCGCCGCGCGCTCGGAGCCATCGAGGGGGACGAGGATCGAACGCGCCATGGGAGGCCTCCCGGAGGCGCCGTGCAACCGGCGCGCCGGCCGCAGCTCCAGCGGCGACGCGACGGCGCGCGCCTCGCGCGCGACGGGCGCGACCCGCGCGTCACACGGGTGTGACCCCACCGCGCGCGGACGGGTCCGCGCCGCGGGTTGCAGCGTCGGCCCGCGCTTCGCGGCCGTCTCGCCGAGCGAGGTCGTGCCGTGCTTGCCATCCACTCGATCCTGCTGGCGGTGGACGCCACCCGCGAGTCGTGCGACGCCTGTGACGAGGCGGGGCTGCTGGCCCGGACGTTCGGGGCCCACCTCGACGTGCTCCACGTGATCGACGGCGACAGCCCGCTGCCCGACGCGGCCTCCGAGCTGGCCGACGAGCTGCGGCGGGGGCTCGAGCTGACCGGGGTCGACGTCGGGCCCACCGTGCTCACGCGGGTCGGCGAGCCGGCCGAGGAGATCGTGGCCACCGCGCGCGAGCGCGGCTCCGAGCTGATCGTGATCGGCGCGGGGCGCAAGACGAACATCGAGCGGCTGCTGCTGGGGGCCACCGCGGAGGCCGTGATCCGCCGGGCCACGGCGCCGGTGTGGGTCGTGCCGGTGGGGCGGGCCCACCCCGAGCTGCGCCGGATCGCCTGCGCGGTGGACGACTCGCCCGCGGCGCACGAGGCGCTGGCCGCCGCGGCGTTCCTGGCGCGCACCTTCGTGGCCAGCCTGACGCTCGTCACGGTCGTGCCCCCGCAGCTCGGCGCGCGGACGGGCGAGCCCGACGAGCGCGACATGCCGAGCTGCGTGGCCGCGGTGGACCTGCACGGGATCCCGCTCAGGACCCGCGTCGAGGTGGGCGCCGTGCCCGACGCGGTGGTGCGCGCGGCCGAGGCGGAGGGCTGCGACCTGGTGGTGGTCGGGTCGGCGCGGCGGCGCGGGCTGGCGCGGTTCCGGCGCGCGAACCTGGCTGAGCGCCTGGCGCGGCGCGCGGCGTGCTCCGTCCTGGCCGTGCCGCTCGAGCAGGCGGTCGCGCGCTGAGCGCGCGGAGGTGCCGCGTGACGTCCACGATCCTGGTGCCGCTCGACGGTTCGGAGCGCTCGCGGGCGGTGCTGCCGCACGTCGAGCGGTTGCTGCACGCCGAGGACGCGCGGGTGGAGCTGTTGTTCGTGCTTCACCCCGCCCGCCCCGCCGAGGGTGAGGAGGACCTGGGTGATCGGTCGCTCGAGGCGCGGCGCGAGGCGGCGAGCCGCTGGCTGAAGGCGCTGCGGGCCGACCTCTCCGCCCGCGGCGCGCGGGCCGCCGCGCACGTCATGGTGGGCGAGCCCACCCAGGCGATCCTCGCCCACGCCGAGGGCCTCGGCCCGTCCGGGCTGATCGCCATGGCCAGCCACGGGCGCAGCGGGGTCTCGCGCTGGGTGCGCGGGAGCGTGTCCGAGCAGGTGATCCGCTCCAGCCCGCTCCCGGTGCTCGTCGTCAACCCCCGCGTCCCCTCGCCGCCCTCGGCCGCCCGCTTCGCGCGGCTGCTCGTGCCGCTCGACGGCTCGGAGCGCTCGGCGCAGATCCTCCCGCGGGTCGCGACCCTCGCCCGCCGCTACGACGCGGAGGTGCTGCTGGTGCAGGTCGGGGTGTTCCTCGGGCTGGCGGCGGAGATCCCAGGGCCCGTCCCGGTCGCGCTCCCGTCGGCCGAGGCGCTCGAGCGCGCGCTCGAGCCGTTCGCGCGGCAGCTCGAGGCGCAGGGCGTGCGGCGCGTGCGGACGCGCGGGGTGATGGGCGCGAGCGAGGGCGAGGCGATCCTGGACGTGGCCGCCGAGGAGGGCTGCGACCTGATCGCCATGACGACCCACGGGCGGAGCGGCGTGGACCGCTGGCTGTTCGGGTCGGTGGCGGAGTCGGTGCTGCGGGGCGCGCGCACGCCGGTGCTGCTGCAGCGCACGCTGCCGCTCGCGCAGGAGACCCCGGAGGCGGCCGGCGGCGCGCTCGGGATCGAGTCCGCGGGCCGCTGAGCGGGACGTCGCGGCGTCCCCGCGGCGCTCCGAGCGCGATAGACTCCGCGACCGCTCGCCCCCGGGGGCGAGGGCGAGGAGCGCATGGACCGCCAGCCGAACGACCCCACCGAGCAGCAGGAGCGGGCGACCCTCGTCCAGCTCGGCGGCTGCGTGGGGTGCGGGGGCGTGATCCTGCTGATCTTCGCGCTGCTCGCCCTCACCGTCAGCCGCTCCGACCGCCGCTTCACCGACGAGCCGGTCGAGGTCGAGGCGGTCCTGCGGCAGGTCGCGCCCTCGGCCGTGATCCCGCCCGGCTACCGCGGGTTCCGCGCGGCGATCGCCGAGGAGCGCCGCCTGGTGCAGCTCGTGCCGGAAGGGTACGAGGCCGACAAGGTCCCGCTCGGCGAGCCGCTCACGATCGCGGTGTGGACCTTCGCCCCCGGGACCTCGCTCGAGGCGGCGCGGGCGGAGGTCGAGGGCTACTGGCCCAAGCTCGTGGAGGAGTACCTCGGGGCGGAGGCCGCGCAGGCGACCGCCGAGGAGGCGGTCGAGCTGCCGGCCTTCGGCGGCTCGCACCCGGGACGTCGGTGGGAGCTCCGCGGCGGCGCCGCACCGCTGCGGCTGGTGATCGTGGTCGTCCCCCGCCCCGAGGGACCGATCGCGCTCACCTTCGTGGGCGCCGCCGAGCGGTTCGACCAGCGCGCCATGGACGCGTTCCTCGGGGCGCTGCGGTGATCGGAGCCGAGCACGTGGCCACGCCGCTCCCGGGCGCGGGCTGGGGCTGGCGGCTGCAGGTCGACCTCTCGGGCGTGCTGGGCACGGTCGGGATCACCCTGATCGTGATGGGCGTCGCGCAGCTGTTCCCGGTCATGGTCGCGCTGGTCGACCCGCGGACGCCGACCGTGCCGCTGCTGGTGGGCGCGCTCGGGACCGCGCTGATGGGGTTCTTGCTCGTGCCGCTCCGCTCGCGGGCGAGCAAGTGGACCCGGCGCGAGTCGCTCGCGATCGTGGCCCTCTCGTGGGCGGCCGCGATCCTGGCGGCCACCGTCCCCTACGTGGCGAGCGGCACGACGGGCCTCCTCGACGGGCTGGTGGAGGCGGCGAGCGGGGTCACCACCACGGGCTCCACGGTGCTCCCCGACGTCGACCCGCTGCCCGCCCCGATCGTGCTGTGGCGCTCGCTGACCCACTGGCTGGGCGGGGCGGGGATCGTGCTGATCGTGCTGGTGCTCGCGCCGTTCCTCGGCAACGCCGAGGAGCTGCGCCGGACCCAGCGGGCGGAGGCGAGCTTCTTCACCGAGCGCTACCGCGGCAGCACGCGCTCCACGCTCAAGGGGCTGCTGGTGGTCTACGTGGGCGCGACCGCGCTGCTGACCATGCTCCTGATCCTGCTCGAGATGTCCCCCTGGGACGCGGTGAACCACGCCTTCTCCACGGTGGCGACGGGCGGCTTCTCCTCGCGCAGCGCGAGCCTGGGCGCGTTCGGGCCGGCCGTGCACGTGGTGACGATCCTGTTCATGGTGCTCGGCGCCTTGAGCTTCGCCTCGCTCGGGCGGGCCGTGGCGGACCGCGACTGGCGCGCGCCGCTGCGCAACGTCGAGGTGCGCGGCTACCTCAAGATGCTCGGGGTGGTGTCGCTCGGTATGAGCGCGATCCTGTTCCTGTGGGGCGACGCCGCGCGCTACGGCGCGCAGGGCGTGCTCGGGCTGGGGCGCGCGCTGGTCGACGCCACCTTCACCGTCATCTCCATGTCGACCACGGCCGGCTTCCTCACCGTGGACTACACCGCCTGGCCGGCCGTGGGGCAGGTGGTGCTGCTGTGCCTGATGCTGATCGGCGGCTGCTCGGGCTCCACCGCCGGCGGGATCAAGTTCCGGCGGGTGATGGTGATCGTGCGCCACGTCCACCTCGAGATCCGCCGCCTCGCGATCCCGCGCGCGATCGTGCCGCTGCAGGTGGGCGAGCACGTGGTCACCCCCGAGGAGCTGCGCGAGAGCCTGACCTACGTCGTCAGCTACGGGCTGTTGATCCTGGTGTTCGCGGTGTTGATCGCGGGCACCGGCGCCGACCCGGTCTCGGCCGGCAGCATGTCGGTCTCGGGCATGGGCAGCATCGGCCCGAGCTGGGGCGCGGCCGGCCCGACCGGCGACTTCAGCCGCTACGCGCCCGCGGCCAAGCTGCTGGTCGTGATCGCCATGCTGCTCGGCCGCCTCGAGATCTTCCCGGTGCTCTCGGTGCTGCTCCCGAGCTTCTGGCTGCGCCGGCGGTGATAGCCG
>CAZMSZ010000099.1:7363-16185 GCA_964569055.1 uncultured Planctomycetota bacterium
CTTCCTCACGCCGACGCAGCGCCCGCGCTCACGAAGTAGGCGATGGCGACCTGCAGCACGATCGCGCCGGCGCCCAGCTCCTCGAGGGTGTCCTGGAGGGGCTCGCTCAGCCAGGGCGCCTCGGAGCCGAGGACCAGGGTGAGCATCAGGAGCACGTACGGGCCGATCAAGAGCAGCGACCAGCCGGCCCGCTGCCAGCCGGGGCCGCGCTGCTCGCGCTCGCGCGCGTCGCCGCCGCGCAGCTCGGCCAAGAAGAACACCACCAGCGCGAGCACGATCAGGGCGGGCGGGTAGTAGCGCGCGAACAGCGCCAGCTCGCGCCCGCGCGGCCACTCGGCCAGCTCTGCCAGGCGGCCGTCGGCGAGGACCAGGGCCCCGCACAGCACGGGCAGCAGCACGAACACCCAGCCGCCCACGCGCCAGCCGATCCGCGCCCGCATGCGCCCCATGCCGCGCTGCATGCAGCCCCAGCCGAGCATGCTGGCCGCCGCCAGGCTGACGGTGGAGTAGATCGGGAGCAGGTCGGGGTCGAGCGCCTCGGGCCAGTGGTCCTCGGGCACCGCGGCCAACGCCCCGCAGGCCGCGAGCGCCATCAGGCCGACCGCGCCGATCACCCAGGCGAACGGGAGCAGGAACCGGTTGAGCCGCTCGCGCGTGGACTGCACGGCCCCGAGCGCCGTCCCCGCCGCCAACGCGACCTCGACCACGCCGGTGCGCTTGTCCGGCTTGCCTCGCTTGCGCCCCACGAGCCCCCTCCGACTCGCCACCCGCCGGTCCAAGGTAGCAGGCGATCCTGCCGCCGGCCCGCGCGCGCGGCCCGCCTCGGGCCGCCGGACGCGGTGGCCCCGTTCGTCCCGGATCCGTCCGAGATTCGGCCGCGTGGCCGATTTCACGACCAGCGCAGGGGTTGGGCGCCGTGATCCCGCCTGGCCTCGGAGGCGGCACCCCCGTTGCAAGGCGCCGGCCAACCCAAGGAGGTCCTCGTGACCCGCGCCCACCTCGCCCTGCTCGCGCTCCTCGTCGTCCTCGCGCCCTCGGGCGCGGCCGCGCAGCCCGCGCCGACCCTCCGGCTGGACCGACTCCGATTCGAGGTCACCTACCACGGCCAGAGCGCGCTGCGCCTCCGGCTGGAGCGCCAGCCCGACGGCTCCTACCTCGCGGACTACGGCGGCGAAGGCATGCCGACCCGCACCGGGGTCAGCGTCCCGGCGAGCTCGCTCGACGAGCTGCGCCAGGCGCTGGCGGGCATGGACGGGTTCCCGACCGACGCCTTCACGCCCGACTGGCGCGAGGAGCGGACGCGGTTCGTCGTGCGCGGCGAGCTGAACGGCGCGCCCTGGCGGCTCGCGCGGCGCTACTACGCCCCCATGCACGACGAGGGGCTGCTCGCGCGCCACGGCGCGCTTCAGGCCGCCGCCCAGAACCTGGTCGCTGCGCTCGAGGTGCCGCACGTCTCCGAGGTGGTCTACCGCCGCGGGATCGAGTGGGGCGGCGAGCACGTCATGGTCTCGCTCGTGCTGCGCAAGCAGCCCGACGGCTCGTTCACGGTGGACGTCGGCGGGGAGGACCACGCCGCGCGCACGGGCGTGCCGCTGGACGCGGCCCACACCAAGGCGCTCCTCGACTGGACCCTCGCGCTCCAGCAGGTCCCCGAGGGCGAGACGTTCGCCGGCGCCGGCAACCACTGGTTCACCGAGGTGCGCGCCGCGGGCGTGATCCCCGGCAGCGGCGCCGCCTGGAGCATGCGGCGCCGGTTCTTCGACCCGGCCGCCCCCCTGTTCGTGGCCGAGAAGCTCGACGAGGCGGTCGCGGCCGCGATCGCGAGCCTGCCCCCGCCGGCGCCGACGACCTCGCCCGCGCCGACCACGTCGAGCACCGGCCTGGTCGGCGGGATCCCGGACTGAGCGAGGCGCGCTACTTGGCGCCCGAGGGCCGCAGCTCGCGCTGCTTGAACTGCTGGTAGCGGTCCTCGCCGGTCTTGGTGGGGACGTCGTCGAGCTTGGCGATCCGATCGCGCGCGGCCTCGACCCGGTCGGCCGAGGCGGGGTGGGTCTGGAGGAAGCTCGGGATCCACCCGCCGCCGCCCTGCTGCTCGAGCTGCGCCAGCTCCTCGAAGAAGCTCACGTAGCCGTTGGGGTCCCACCCGGCGCGCGTCTCGTAGCCGAGGCCCACCGCGTCCGCCTCCTCCTCGTGGTCGCGCGAGTACTTGAGCAGGAAGCCCTGCCCCGCCACCGCGCCCACGAGCTGCCCGAGCACGCCCGCGTCGCGGCCGAGCGCCACCGCGGCCAGGGTCTCGATCCCGTACTGCGCCGCGAGCTGCTCGGCGATGTGCCGCTCGGTGACGTGCGCCACCTCGTGGCTGAGCACGGCCAACAGCTCGGCCTCGCTGTCGACCGCGCGCAGCAGCCCGGTGTAGACGTAGATCGTCCCGCCCGGGATCGCGAAGGCGTTGATCTGCTGGTCGTCGCGCACGACCTCGAACGCGATGTCGATCCCCTCGGGCACGTCGTCGCCCGCGGCGCGCACGACCTCGCGCCCGAGCTGCTGCACGTAGCCCGTGAGCTCGGGGTCGTCCACCAGCTGCAGCTCCTGCTCGATCTGCGCGGCCATCTTCTCGCCGAGCTGCTTCTCCTCGTCGACGGGGAGCACGACGCTGGCGGCCTTGGACTTGGCGCTCTCGATCACGCCCTCGTCCTCGTTGCTGCCCGCGTCTCCCGAGCCCGAGCCCCGGCAGCCCACGGCGAGGACCGCGCAGAGCAGGCCGGCCGAGACGGTGGAGAGACGCCGCATGGTGCACCTCGTGGTTCGCGGGTGGCGCCGCGCCCGCGCGCCCGCGCGCGCCGAGGTCGCGACGTGCGAAGGCCGAGGCGCAAAGCGCGCGCCGCGCGCGGCGCGAGGCGAGGGGAGGGGCGAGCGGGGTCGGATCGCGCCCGCTCCGCGCGCGGCGCGCCCCGGGCCGGGGGTCAGGCGCGACGCGCGGCTCAGCCGCCGCCGCGGTAGCGGGCGCTCGCGCTCTCGAGGAGCTCGCGCTCCTCGGCGCTGAGGCTGTCGATCCCGTCGCGGTGGATCTTGCGGAGCAGCTCGTCGACCGCGAGCGCGGTGTCGGCGTCCACGCGCGGGCGCGGCGGCTCGGGCGCGCGCGGGCTCGGCCGCAGCCCGGCCACCAGCCGGCGCAGCGGCGCGCGCTCCTCCTCTTGCCCCGGCGAGGCGAACAGGCGCAGGTCGAGCAGCTTGAACGCCAGGCCCGCCGCCGCCCCGCCGAGGTGCGCCGCGTGGGCGATCCCGCTCCCGCCCGCGGCCAGGCCGCTCACGTCGCCCAGCAGCTTGACGCAGGCCAGCAGCCACAGCGGCACCGGGAGCACGAACATCACGAGGATCGTGCGGTGGGGGAAGAACAGCGCGGCGACCACCACCACGGCCATCACCGCGCCCGAGGCGCCGATCCCCGGCAGGTCCGGCCCGACCCCCAGCCCCCAGCCGGCGTGGGCCAAGGAGGCGGCGAGCGCGCCCCCGAGGTACAGCACCAGGAAGTTGCGCCGCCCGTAGAGCTGCTCGAGGTCCGGGCCGAACCAGTAGAGGAACAGCATGTTCCACAGCAGGTGCCACAGGTCGGCGTGCGAGAAGGCCGCCGTGAGCAGGGTCCACACCCGCCCCGCCGCGAGCGCCTCGCCGCTGACCGCGGCGTGCTGGAGCAGGAACGGCTGCAGCGGGGTGACCTGCCACAGCAGGAACCCGACGAGGTTGAGCGCGATCAGCTTGACGCTGAGCGGGAGCGTCGCCCAGCTCCCCGCGAGCGCGCGGGAGCCCTCGGCGTCGCGCATGTAGTCGCGCCCCTCGAGACCCATGGCGCGCGATTCTCGGGCAGCGGCGCGTCCCCGGCAACCGGCCGGTCCGGCCTGGGACCGCGTTTGCTGCCGCTCACGGCGCGCGGGGAGGAGCGGCTTGCGGTATCTGGCGCTCGCGACCGACTACGACGGCACGATCGCGCGGCACGGCGCGGTCGCGGACGAGACGCGCGCGTCCCTCGCCCGGCTGCGCGCCTCGGGGCGGCGGGTCATCCTCGTCACGGGCCGGCGCCTCGACGACCTGCGCGCGGTCGCGAGCCCGCTGACCCAGTTCGACGCGATCGTGGCCGAGAACGGCGGCCTCCTGCACTGGCCCGAGACGCGCGAGACCCTCCCCCTCGGCCCGCCGCCCCCGCCCGAGCTGCTCGAGGCGCTGCGCGCCCGGGGCGTCGCCCCGCTCGAGGTGGGGCAGGTGATCGCCGCCACGCACCACCCCCACGAGCAGGTCGTGGTCGCGCTGCTGCACGAGCTCGCCCTCGAGCTGCAGATCATCTTCAACGGCGACTCGGTCATGATCCTGCCGCCCGGCGTCAACAAGGCGACCGGGCTGCGGTTCGCGCTGCTCGGGCTCGGCCTCACCTCGCACGAGGTGGTCGGGGTGGGCGACGCCGCCAACGACCACTCGTTCCTGCAGGAGTGCGAGGCGGCCGTGGCCGTGGCCAACGCGCCCCCCGCCCTCGCGGCGCGGGTCGACCTCGTCACCCGCAGCCCCAACGGCGAGGGCGTGGTCGAGCTCGTGAACGAGCTGGTCGAGACCGACCTCGCCCGGCTCACGCCCGGCGGCCTGGGCAGCGAGGTCGTGCTCGGCCTGCGCGAGGACGGGACGCCCGCCACCTTCCGCCCGTTCGGCCACACCCTGCTGATCGCCGGCCCCTCGGCCAGCGGGAAGTCGACCTTCGCGACCGGGTTGATCGAGCGGCTGACCGAGCGCTCCTATCAGCTGTGCGTGATCGACCCCGAGGGGGACTACGGCACCCTCAGCGACCTCGTCACGCTCGGCAACCGGCTGCGCGTCCCGCACGTCGACGAGGTCCTGGCGGTGCTCGCCGACCCGACCGCCAGCCTGATCCTGAACCTGCTCGGCGTCCCGCTCGCGGAGCGGCCCGACTACTTCGTGGAGCTGTTGCCGCACCTCCAGCGCATGCGGGCCCGCACCGGGCGGCCGCACTGGCTGGTGATCGACGAGGTGCACCACCTGCTCGCGAGCGGCTCGCTCCGGCCGGCGGCGCTCCCCGAGCGGCTGGGCGAGACGATCATGATCACCGTCCACCCGGCGCACGTGGCCGCGCCGGTCCTGAGGCACGTGGACGTCGCGATCGCGGTCGGCGTGCGCCCCGAGGCGACCCTGGCCGAGCTCGCCCCTGCGCTCGGCGTCGCCGCGCCCACCCCGCCCACGCTGACCCCGGCGCGCAGCGAGGTGATCCTGTGGGAGCCGCGGACGGGCGCGCCGCCCGAGCGCCTGCGGGTCGTGCCGGCGCGCGCGCAGCGGCTGCGCCACCTGCGCAAGTACGCCGAGGGAGACCTCGGCTCCTCGAGCTTTTGGTTCCGCGGCCCCGAGCAGCGGCTCAACCTGCGCGCCGCGAACCTGGTCACGTTCTGCGAGCTGGGCATGGGGGTCGACGACGAGACCTGGCTGTACCACCTGGGCCGCCGCGACTACTCGCGCTGGATCCGCGACAAGATCAAGGACCCCGACCTCGCCGAGGAGGTGGCCGGGATCGAGGAGGCCGCGCTCGACGCGCGCGCCTCGCGCCGGCTCGTGCGCGACGCGATCGACCGGCGCTACACGCTGCCCGCCTGAGCCCCACGACCGCGGCGCCCTGCGAGCATGAGGACGAACGGAGGAGCCATGACGAGCGAGACGTTCCCAGAGGACACGGACGTGGTGGTGCGCGGCGCGGCCAGCGGCTTCGCCCAGGAGGTCACCGTGCGCGGCCACACCCTGCGCGCGGACGAGCCGCTCAGCCTCGGCGGCACCGACACCGGGCCCACGCCCTACGACCTGCTCCTGGCCGCGCTCGGCTCGTGCACCTCCATGACGGTCGCCATGTACGCCCGGCGCAAGCAGTGGCCGCTCGAGGCGGTCACGGTGCGCCTCCGCCACGCGCGGATCCACGCCAAGGACTGCGCCGAGTGCGAGACGAAGCAGGCCATGCTCGATCGGGTCGAGCGCGAGGTCGAGCTCGCGGGCCCGCTCTCCGACGAGCAGCGCGCGCGCCTGCTCGAGATCGCCGAGCGCTGCCCGGTCCACCGCACCCTCGCCTCCGAGGTGGTGATCCGCTCGCGGCTGGTCCCGGCGGGCGCGGCGGGCGCGTGACGGGGGAGGAGGTGGCCGCGGAGCGCTGCGAGGCGCTCGCCAGCGAGCGCCCGTGCCTGGAGCGCTACCGCAGCCGCGCGGCGGCGCTGGGCAGCCTCCCGATCGAGCGCGCGCTGCCGATCCGCCAGCGCCGGCTGGTCGGGCCCTGGTGCTTCCTCGATCGGTTCGGGCCGCTCGCGTTCGAGTCCGGGCGCCCCATGGACGTGGCGCCCCACCCGCACATTGGCCTGCAGACCGTGACCTGGCTGCTCGAGGGGGAGGTCGCCCACGACGACAGCCTGGGCTGCGAGGCGGTGGCCCGCCCGGGCGCGGTCAACGTCATGACCGCGGGCAACGGGATCGCGCACGCCGAGTGGACCCCCGAGCGGCACAGCGGCCGGCTCAGCGGCGTGCAGCTGTGGGTCGCGCTCCCCGCGGCCGAGCGGGCGGGACCGGCCAGCTTCCAGCACGTGCCGGCGGTCCCGGCGGCCGAGCCCACAGGCGGCCTGCTGCGCGTGTTCGCGGGCGCGCTCGCCGGGGTGCGCTCGCCCGCCCGCCACGCCTCCCCGCTGGTGGGCGCCGACCTGACCGTCCACCCGGGAGCGCGCCTGGCGCTCGAGCTCGACCCCACCCACGAGCACGCCCTGCTGCTGCTGGAGGGCGAGGGGGCGCTGCAGGGCGAGCCCCTCGAGCCGAGCGCGCTCCACTACCTCGGGGCCGGGCGCGCCGAGCTGCCCCTGACGAGCGAGCGCGGCGTCCGCGCGCTGTTGATCGGCGGCCCGCCCTTCCCCGAGCCGATCCTCATGTGGTGGAACTTCGTGGCCGCCACCCCCGAGGAGATCGCCGCCGCCCGCGCCGACTGGGAGGCCCGCCGCCGGTTCGGCGAGGTCCGCCGCTACGACGGCCCGCGCCTCGAGGCGCCCCCGCTCCACCGCCTGGCGCGACCGAACCCGGCGAGCTGAAGGGCGGACAGCGACCTAGCTACCCGCGGTGCCGCGCCACCAGCGTGCACAGCGTGTGCATGCCGTCGCCGTCGAGGAACGTCGCGCTCACGTCGCCGAATTGGAGCTCGTCGCCCGAGCGGAGCGCGTGGTCGCGGTTCGACTCCAGGCGGATCGTGTTGAGGAACGTCCCGTTGGCGGAGCCGTTGTCGAGGAGCAGCCAGCCCCGCCCGGGGGCCTGCTTGATGAAGGCGTGCAGCTTGGAGACCCGCTGCGACGGCAGGCAGATGTCGTTGTTGTTCGCCCGGCCGACGGTGATCAGCGCCGAGAACGGGTTCCGCTCGCTCTTGGCGACGCGGACCACCTGGCTGGCGGCGGTCGCGCCGGCCCAGGCGCCCATGGCGTCGCCCTCGTGGGTCTCGGCCAGGGAGAACGTGACCGTGTTCACGGTGCTGGTGTCGTCGGGCTCGCGGACGCCGACCCGCACCACCAGCGCGGGCGCGCCGGCGAGGGCGCGCACCAGCGCGGCGCGCCCCTCGGCCTCGAACAGCTTGACCAGGTCCCCCAAGGTCTGGGCCGTCACGCGCGCTCCCGCGGGCCTCGGACCCCCAAGCCCCGCCTCGCGATGTGAGCACCTGTGCGGGCTACGTCAAGCGGGGCCTGCCGCGCCCTGACCTCCGCTTTCCTCGCATCGCCGGGCCTGCTACACCAGGGGTGCGGGTGCGATGGCCGAGCGCGGCGGCCGCCCTCGGGGACGCATGGCCTCTCCCGACGAACCGACCTCCCCGGCGAACCTGGCGCGCCGGCTGGCCGAGACCCGGCTGCTCACGCGCCGGGAGCTGCGCGCGGCCCGCGCCACCAGCGAGGCCGAGCTGCTGGAGTGGGTCCGCCACCACGCCGGCCTCCCCGACGCCCTCGTCGATCGGGTGGTCGCCCGCGAGGAGCTCTCGCTGGGGCGCTACCAGGTCACGGGCCGGGTCGGCCGCGGCGGCATGGGCGTGGTGCTCTGCGCGCGCGACCCGGCGCTCGGGCGGGACGTGGCCCTCAAGGTCCTCCCGCCGGCGGCCGGGGAGGCGGAGCTGGCGCGGCTGCGCCGCGAGGCCCGCGCGCTCGCCGCGCTGAACCACCCGCACATCGTGCGGATCTACGACCTCGACGAGGTGGACGACACCTCGTTCCTGGTCATGGAGCTGGTGGACGGCCCCTCGCTCGCGCGGCGCCTGAAGGACGGCACCCTCTCGGAGGACGAGGCCTGGCTGCTCCTCGAGCACGCGGCGGACGCGCTGACGCACGCCGAGCGGCAGGGGATCGTGCACCGCGACCTCAAGCCGGGCAACGTCCTGTGCGCGCGCGACGGCGAGCAGGTCCTGTTCCGCCTGTGCGACTTCGGGATCGCCAAGCGAGCGCGCGCCGACGAGGGCTCCCTGACCCAGACCGGCTCCACCCTGGGGACCCCCTCCTACATGAGCCCCGAGCAGGCCCGCGGCGAGCCGCTCGACGCGCGCAGCGACATGTACTCGCTGGGGCTCACGCTGATCGAGGCCCTCACGGGGAAGGTCCCGTTCGAGGAGGGGGACCCCGCCATGGCGGTGGTGCTCACGCGTCGCCTGCGGCTCGACGTCCCCGACGTGCGCAAGCTGCGGCCCGAGGTCTCGGCCGAGCTGGCCGGCGTGATCCAGCAGCTGACCGCGCGCGAGCGCTCGCGTCGCCCGGCGAGCTGGGCCGACGTGCTGGCGCGGG
>CAZMSZ010000099.1:16285-21027 GCA_964569055.1 uncultured Planctomycetota bacterium
AGCCTCCCGCCGTCCCGGCGACCGACTCGCCCCTCGCGCGTCCACCCGAGGCCGCGGCCCAAGACGTGGTCGGGCCCGAGGCGGCGGTGCTGACGTTCCTGGCGGTCGGCGCGCACGAGGCTCCTCCCGCGGCGCTCGAGGCCGTGATGGACTGGGAGCTCCTCGCCGCCGAGCCGCGGATCGAGGTCGACGCCGCGACCCTCGCCGCGCGCGTGCGACGCTGGCTGCTCGAGTCCTACCCGATCCCGATCCCGCGCGAGCTCGCGGCCCGCTCGCTCGAGAGCGAGGTGCACGCGGACCAGGCGCGGGTGCTCCTGTTCGGGAACGAGCGCAGCGCGTTCCGGCTGGCGCGCCGCGCTGGCGTGTGGCGGATCACCGACTTCCCCGGGCTGGAGGAGGCGGCGCGCAGCGTGCCCGCCGCGACCGAGCCGACCGAGACCGAGCCGACCGCGACTCCGCCGCGCGAGGAGCCGCCGGCCGAGGCGCCTGCGCCGCCCGCCGCGGAGGTCGTGGAGGCCGTGCGCGACCCCGAGTGGCGGCAGGCCTTCCCCGAGCGGCTCGCCCCGCGCGAGGGCGGCAGCGCGGAGACCGAGGCCGCGGTGGGCGCGGCGCTGCAGTGGCTCGTGCGGCATCAGCACCCCGACGGGCGCTGGGACGTGAAGGACTGGCGCGGCCGCTGCCGCGGGATCGGCTGCGTCGGCGGCGGCGAGCACGACCTCGGCGACGCGCGCTACGAGGTGGGGGTGACGGCGCTGGCGATCCTGGCGCTGCTCGGGCAGGGGCACGCGCAGGCGGCCGACGGCCCCCTCGGCGCCGCGGCGGCGCGCGGGCTGCGGTGGCTGCGCGAGCGCCAGCACGCTGAGGGCTGGCTCGGCTACAGCGCGGGCCACGAGGAGTGGATCTACAACCAGGCGATCGCGACCCTGGCGCTGAGCGAGGGCTACGGCCTCACGGGCGACCCGACGCTGAAGGACGCGGCGCGCCGGGCGATCGAGGCCTGCGTGCGCTGTCAGAACCCCGGCCTGGGCTGGAAGTACGGGATCCGCACCGGCCGCAACGACACCTCGGTGACGGGCTGGATGACGCAGGTCCTGCGGACCGCGGCGCACGTCGGCCTGCCCGCGCCCCAGAGCGCGGCCGACGGCGCGCTCGCCTGGTTCGAGCGCGCGACCGACGACGAGGGCAGCACCGGCTACGAGACCCCGGGAGGCGGCTCGAGCTTCTTCGTCGGCCGAGACGCGCTGTTCGACCGCTTCCCGGTCATGACCGCGGTCGCGCTGCTCGGCCGCCTCGAGCTCGGGGAGCGGCGCAGCCACCCGCAGGTCCGCGCGGCGATCAAGCGGGTCGCCGCGGCGCCGCCGCGCTGGGAGCCGCGGGCCTACAACTTCTACTACTGGTACTACGGCAGCTACGCCTTGTTCCAGGCGAGCCCGACCTCGTTCCGCCGCTGGAACGAGGCGCTGCACGCGGCGCTGCTCCCCGCGCAGGTCAAGGGCGCCTGCGCCGACGGCTCGTGGGACCCGGTCGGCGAGTGGTGCGGCGTGGGCGGGCGCGTGTACGCGACGGCGCTCAACGCGCTCACGCTGGAGGTCTACTACCGCTACCCGCGGCGGTGAGGCGCGGCTCAGCGGCGCGACTGCGAGTAGCGCTCCTCGGTCTCGATCAGGAAGTTGACGAGCACGTTCTGGAGCGTGAACTCGTCCTCTTTGGTCCCCTGCTTGCCGAAGTGGCTGAGGACGTGCACCACGATCCCGCCCTGCGGGCCGTCGTCCTGCTTGCGGCGGCCGCCCGTCCGCGGGCGGCGGCGCCGGCCCCTGGCCGGCTCGCTCGCGGCCTCGCCGGGGGCGAACGTGATCGCGACCGCGCGCTGGTCGGCGCCCACGTCCTCGGCGAGGGCCTGGCTGGCGAGGAGCACCGTCACCCGCGCGGAGTCGAGGATCTGGATCGCCGGGCTCTTGTCGTCCACCTTCCACTGCGCGCCGGCCTGGCGCGTGACCGAGCTGCCCCCGCCGCCGCTCACCAGCACGCCGCGCAGGAGCGAGCTGCCGGTGCTGCCGGGGACCGGCGCGTAGTCGACGTGCCGCTCGGTCAGGACGGTGCCCGGCTTGACGAGCTCGGGCCAGGCGCGCGAGGTGAGCTCGTACAAGCCCCAGTCCTCGGTGAACACCGAGCCGCCCTCGCCCACGAACTTCACGATCCGCGCGATCGCGGCCTCGCTCAGCTCGTCGCTGGAGAGGTCGTGCTTGTCGCAGCCGGTGCACTGCGGGAGCCGCCCCTCCCCGACCGTGCCGGGCTTGCAGGTGGGGCACTTGCAGAGGTTCCCGTAGAAGTTGCAGTTGAGGATCAGCGCCGCGACCCCGTCGAGCGCCTTCTCCATGTCGGCCATGAAGGCGCGCTTGAGCATGGCCTCGTGGCGCACCTCCAGGCGCTTCAGCATGGCGTCGATCTGATCGAAGTTCTCGACCTCCCCGCGCAGCACGAGCACCTTGCCCTTGCGCGTGACGCTCCCCAGGGCCCCGCGCCGCGCGGCGTCGAGCTCGTCCTTCACCGTCCCGGTGCTGCCGCCGTCCTTCTTCTTGCCGCGCTCGGCGAACGCCTTGTCGCGGTTCGCCTGCCACCAGCCCTCCCAGTTGAGGAGGTCGCCCATGTCCTCGCCGAACATGCCGATCAGCGCCGCCTTGGCCCGCCGCCCGAGCGCGCTCCCCTCCTTCTCCTCGCGGCGCAGCACCTCGAGCAGCAGGTCGACCGCCTCGGGCCGCTCGAGCTCGCCCACCCGGTCGCAGGCCATGAGGCCCAGCGGGTGCCCCCGCTTGTCGAGCAGGCGACGGTAGACCTCGAGCGTGCCCTCGGCCCGGTTGTTCTGCAGCGCGAACAGGAGGTCGCTGGCCTGCGGCGCCTCGCCCTTGCGCAAGAGGAAGTCGCCGATCGCGTCGAGCGCGTCGGGGTCGGTCAGCTTGGCGGTGGCCGCGGTGAGCTGCCAGTAGGGACCGGGCGGGTCCTGCGGGGCGCTGACCACGAGGTCGAGCAGCCCCTTGGCGGCGGCGCGCCCGCCCTCCGCGACCACGGCGCTCAGCGCGCGCTCGAGCGCGGCGGCGTCCTTGCTCTCCAGGGCCGCTTCGGCCGCCTTGAGCTCGGCGCGCAGGCTCCCGGCCGCCGCCGGGGCGGCCAACGCGAGCAGCAGGACACCACTGAGCAGCGCGGGGCGGGGCATGGGGCACCTCCGGGCGGCTCATGGTAGCGCGCGACGCTGCTGGCCGGAGGCGCGCGGCGCGGATCAGGCCAGCACGCCGAGCAGCCACCACTCGAACGAGACCGCGCCCAGCAGGAGGCCGGCGGCGGCGAGGTAGGCGCGCTGAACGTTGCTGCGGGCGTCGCGGACGATCATGGAGCGGGTGGTCATGGGGGGTGTCTCCTGTTCGCACGTCCCTCAAGCAAGCACCCTGCCCCTCCAGCCGCCGACGTAACCCCAGACGAGAGCACGTCCGAGCGGACCGGGGTGGGGTCGCTCGACCCCCCGCTGCGGCGCCCCCCCGCCCCCTTCGCAGGGGCGATCTACCCTCCGGCATGAGCTTGATCGAGCGCCTGCGGGCGCGCCTGGGCGAGCCCGCCGCCAGCTTCCAGCTGCAGGGGGAGGACCTGTGGCTCCTCCCCGTGGCGGACCTCGCCGCCGCGGGCGAGGCCTACGCGCGCGCCCTGCGCGAGGTGCCGCCCCGGCTGCGCCCCGCGCTCGAGGCCGAACACCGCGCGCTGCATGCCCGGATCCACCGCTGGCTCCGCCGCTACAACCGAGACATCCACCAGCGCCTGGCGGGCTACGCCGCGCTCGGCCGGCTGGTCCACTTCGAGTACCCCTGGCCGGTGGTGGCCATGCTCGGCCTGTGCACCGTCCTCGACGGGCTCGGCACCATGCGCGTCTACAACCTGCTCGGCCGCGCGGCCGCGCGGCTCGGATTGCCCCTGGTCGAGCGGGTCAGCGAGCGCCTGGACGACGTGCTCCGCCGCACCAACCGCGGGATCTTCGCGGACTCGACCCCGCTGGTCCTGTTCGCGCTGCGCTGCCACGAGCTGCGCGCCCATGGCGAGGAGCCCCTCGCCGCCGCGCTCCTCGAAGGCCCGCCCCCGCCGCTGTTCGACGAGCAGGCGCGCGACCTCGCTCGCCGGCTCTACGCGGCCCTCGCCCTGCCCGACCCGCGCGAGCGGTTCGGGACCCTCGCCGCCCTGACGCTCGACCACTTCGGCCGCGAGCAAGCGATCTTCACCCACCAGCTCGGCGCACGCCCCGACCGGACGCCCCGCCCGTACGCCTCCGCGGTCGAAGCCCGAATCGCCAACCCCAGCCGCGTGCGCGCCCCCTGCGTGGTCTGGGGCCTGCGCGGCCGCCGCCTCACCTTCCGCGACCGCGCGCTCCCCGCCGGGTTCGACATGCGCGACCACGCCGCCCGCGTGGAGCTGTTCGGCGAGCTGTTCGTGCGCTCGATCACCACCGACCTGCTCGACTACCAAGCCGCCGTCGACTACGCCCTCACCCGCTTCGGCACCCCCGCGGAGCGCTACGCCGTCACCCCCCCACCCGGCGGCGCCCCCGCCCCACCCGAGGCAGACTGGGCGGCGTTGGCGGTGGGGTGAAGGGCGAGTCCGACGCCGACTCGTACCGCATCGGCGGACCGCCGCTCACGTCGAGCCCGGGCCAGGAGGAGGGCGGGGGGGCGCCGCGCGCAGTTCGGGCGCGCGGTTCGCCCGAT
>CAZMSZ010000100.1:0-2326 GCA_964569055.1 uncultured Planctomycetota bacterium
CCATGGTGGTGGTGTTCTTGCTTGGGCAGCGCCACTTCATCGAGGGGATCAAGCTCGGCGCCGTGAAGGGGTAGCGGCCGACGTGGCGCCGTTCGGCGCCAGCGGGCCCAGGACCGCGGCCCGCATCTGAACCGGCCCGAGCGCGCGTCGGCCCGGGGGCGGAACTTGCGACGGCCTGCCACGTGCGTTGCCGACGGGCAGTGAACCCTCGCCGGAAGAGTCGTCGCCAGGAGCTCGCCCAGCGTCTGCGCCCATCGGGGCGGGGCTCGGCGGTCGGGCGCACGCCGGGGGCGATCCGGGCGGTGACCCCGCCGCCGAGCTCGCAGCGCGAGCTGGACCCGTTCCAGGCGATCGGGCCCAGCCCCGAGGTCGAGGAGCTGCGGGCGGAGGTGGCGAGCCTGCGGCGGCTGCAGGAGGCGATCCACTTCCTGGGCGGCGCGCGCGACCTCGCCGCCCTGCGGGCCGAGCTGCTCGACGTCGCCCTCTCGGTGACCGGGCTGCGCCGGGGGCTGTTCGCGCTGGCGCGCAAGGCGGACGACGGCCCGCGCCGGCTGAAGCTCAAGGAGACGCGCGGGTTCAGCGCGCGCAGCAAGGGCTCGGAGGAGGTCAAGGTCCTGCGGCGCATGCTGGAGGACGCGGCCGCGCGGCGCGAGCCGCTGCTCGAGGGCTGCCTGCGGGCGGGCGGGCTGCTCGAGCACGCCGCGCGCGCGCCGCGCCTGGGGGCGGTGGCCGCGCTCCCGCTCGAGGTCGACGGGGAGCTGCTCGGGGGGCTGCTCCTCGACGACCCGCAGCGCGACCGGCCGTTCACCACCGCCGAGACCTCGCTGCTGCGCAGCTTCGCCCGCCACGTGGCGCTGGCGCTGCACCGCCTGGCGCTCGATCGCCGCGCGCGCAAGCGGGCGGCGGCGCTCGAGCGGCGCGCCGACCGGCTCGAGGGTGAGCTCGCGGCGCTCGGGCGGCGGGAGCACAAGGTGCGCGCGGCGACCGAGCGGCTGCGCGCCGCCTCCCAGCGGCTCGAGGCCCAGGCCGCCCGGGCGTCGGTCGACCCGCTCCAGCGGCTGTGCGACGAGCCCTACGCCGACGCGAAGCGGAGCTTCACGCGGGCCTACCTCGCGCGCGTCATGCGCGACGCCGGCGGCGACCTGCGGGGCGCGGCGCGGCTGAGTGGGCTCCCGGTGGCCCGTCTGGTCGGCCTGCTCGACACGCTCGGCCTGCGCGAGTCCGACTGGACCCAGCGGGCCCCCGCCGCCGACGGGGGTTAGCCCGGCGCGCGTCCAGGCAACCCTTCTGCGACCGCACCCCCTCGCTATGATCGGGCCGGCGGATCCGACCCAACGGACCCGCCGAGGCGTCGTATCACCCGAGCCGCCGGCGCTCCGCCGGCGCCGCACCTCACCGACGCGGAGCGAGAGCATGTCCCTCCCACGCAACGCCGCAGCCGCCCTGGCCGGCCTCCTCCTGTGCGCTCCGGCCGCGGCCGTGGCCCAGGACCTCGATCAACTCGAGCAGACCTTCCAGCGGGTCGCCCAGGGCTCGATCCCCAAGACCGTGCTGATCAAGGCCATCGTCGGCGAGGGGCGCATGGGCGCCGGCAGCGGCGCGCTGATCTCGAACGACGGCTACATCCTCACCTGCAGCCACGTGGTCGAGATCGGCGAGCGGCTCGAGGTCGTGACGTCCGACGGGCGCACCTTCGAGGGCCGGCTGCTCGGGCGGAACAAGCGGCAGGACTACGCGCTGGTCAAGATCGAGGCCGCCGACCTGGCGTGCTTCACCATCGCCGACTCCGACACCGTGAAGCCGGGCGACTGGGTGGTGGCGCTCGGCCACCCCGGCGGCCCCTACCCCGACGTCCAGCCCGCCTTCGCGGCGGGCCGCGTGCGCGACCTCGACCGCAAGCTGCCGGTCGGGATGATGTCGAAGTACTACAACCACGCGATCATGACCGACGTCCCGATCTTCGCGGGCGACAGCGGCGGGCCGCTGGTGAACCTCCAGGGCGAGCTGGTGGGGATCAACGGCGCGATCGTGATGATCAACGAGTTCGCCTTCGCGATCCCCACCAACCAGATCGCGGCCGAGCTCGAGGCGCTCAAGCAGGGCGCCGTGATCGAGGGCGAGCCGGCCGGTCCCGAGGCGTTCCAGGCCATGCAGGACCTGATCTCGCCCGAGGACTACCAGCGCATGATGCGGCGCTCCATGAAGAACCTCGGCAAGCTGTTCGGCGGCGAGGACTCGCCCCTGGCGAAGCTGTTCGGCGAGGACTCTCCCCTCAAGGGGCTGTTCGGCGGCGAGAACGGCGAGATGCCCGACTTCTCCAAGCTGT
>CAZMSZ010000100.1:2426-20944 GCA_964569055.1 uncultured Planctomycetota bacterium
TCGGCGGCGGCGAGAACGGCGAGATGCCCGACTTCTCCAAGCTGTTCGGCGGCGGCGAGAACGGCGAGATGCCCGACTTCTCCAAGCTGTTCGGCGGCGGTGAGAACGGCGAGATGCCCGACCTCTCCAAGCTGTTCGGCGAGGACTCGCCCTTCGGCGAGCTGTTCGGCGGCGGCGGGAACGGCGGCGAGATGCCCGACCTCTCCAAGCTGTTCGGCGAGGACTCGCCGTTCGGCGACCTGTTCGGCAACGGTCAGCGGCCGGAGGCGCGCCCCGCGCCGGCGCCGACCGCGCCCAAGGCGTTCCTGGGGGTCCAGATCGCGCGCAGCAGCGAGGGGCTCGGCGGCGTGCTGGTCGAGGCGGTCCAGCCCGGCGGGCCGGCGGCCGAGGCCGGCCTGCGCAAGGGCGACCTGGTCGTGGCGATCGATCGCCAGCCGATCGCCGACATGAACGCGCTCGTCGAGGTCATGGCGAGCAAGCGGCCCGGTCAGACGATCGCGGTCGAGGTGCGCCGCACCGTGCTGCTCGACGTCGTGCCGGTGCAGCGTTCGGTCACTCTCGAGGCCACCCTGGGCAGCCGCTGAGCGCGAGAAGAAGGAGCCTGCCGTGACGATCACGATCCGCGACCGCGCCCGCCTCTCGGCCGCCGTGCGCCCTGCCCTCTCCAGCCTGGTGGCGCTGGTCCTGGTCGCCCCGGGCCTGGCCCGCGCGCAGGAGGCGCCCGCCCGGCGCGGCCCCAGCCAGGTCGAGGGGCGCAACGCGTTCCTCGAGCGCGCGCTCCAGGCCGTCGGGCAGCGAGCGGCGCGCCACGTGGTGGAGGTGCGCAGCCGAGGCGGGAGCCTCATCGGATACGGGGTGGTGATCGAGGATGGGCGGGTGCTGACCTGCGCCTCGATCCTGCCCGAGGCGGGCGCCGTGACCGTGCAGCTCGCGGGCGGCGCGCCGCTCGCGGCCGGCGTCGCGGGGCGCAACCTCGCCAACGACATCGCGGTGCTCGCGGTCGAGTGGGGCGGCGCCGCGCCCGAGCCGATCCCGCAGGCGTCCACGGAGGAGCTGCGGATCGGGCAGTTCGTGGCGGTGGCCGGGTCCGAGGGGATCCTGGCGGCGGGCGTGGTCAGCGCCAAGAACCGCGCGGTCGAGGCGAGCGAGCGCGGCCAGCAGAACATCCTCATGGGGCTGTTCAGCGACGGGAACGAGGGTCACAAGCGGGCCTACCCCCGCGTGATCCACCACGACGCGCCGCTGCAGCCCGAGGAGTTCGGCGCGCCGCTCGTCGATCGCCAGGGACGCCTGCTCGGGATCAACGTGGCGAACCCGTACCGCGGCAGCAGCCACGCGGTCGGGACCGACCAGCTCCGCCTGGCCCTGGCCGAGCTCTCGAACGACGCGCAGCGCGCGCCGCATGGCGCCCGCGGCGCCACCCGCCCCGCTCCCGCGCCCGCGCGCGGCGGCGTCTACCTCGGTGTGTCGGTCGCGCCGGCCGAGCGCGCGCTCCTGGGGCTGGACTACCGGTTCGGGCTCGAGGTGCGCGAGGTCCAGGGTCCGGCCGAGGCGGCCGGCGTGCAGGCGGGCGACGTGATCGTGGCGCTCGACGGCGCGAAGCTGTCGGACATGCAGGCCTTCGCGAAGCAGATCACCAGCCACGAGCCGGGCGACAAGGTGCGCCTGACGGTGCTCCGCGGCAAGGCGGGGCTGGTGAAGGACGTCGAGGTCACGCTCGGCAAGCGGTAGGGCCTCGGCGGTCTCGGCGCTGAGGATCGCTCGTTTGGCGGAGTGGAGGAGGGTCGCTCCTCGCACCCGGGCGAGCGAGCTGAGCTACCCCTCCGGCGGGAGGCCGTAGCGCTCCGCCAGCCCGTGCTTGCGGAGGCGGTAGTAGAGCGTGCTCCGGTTGATCCCGAGCGAGCGGGCGGCGGCGGCCTTGGAGCCGGCCGCCTCCTCCATGGCGCGCACCAGCTCCTCGCGCTCGATCCGCTCGAGCGCCTCGGGCAGCGAGGCCCCGTCCTCGGTGACGTCGCGCACCTCGGGGGCGCGGGGGCGGGCGCCGAGGTCGAGGAACTTGAGGTCGGCGGCGTCGACCCGCTCGCCGTCGCTGCAGATGATCACCGCGCGCTCCACCACGTTCTCGAGCTCGCGCACGTTGCCCGGCCAGGGGTAGGAGACCAGCCGCGCCAGCGCGTCGGCGGAGAAGTCGCGCAGGTGGAGGCGGCTGGCCTCCTTGGCGTGGCGCTTCAGGAAGAACCGAGCCAGCTCGGGGATGTCCTCCTTGCGCTGGCGCAGGGCGGGGATCTCCAGCGGGAACACGTTGAGGCGGAAGTAGAGGTCCTCGCGGAACTCGCCCTTGTGGACCATCTCCTCGAGGTTGCGGTGGGTGGCGGCGATCACCCGCACGTCGACCTTGACCGTCTCGGTCCCGCCGACCCGCTCGAACTCGCGCTCCTGCAGCACGCGCAGCAGCTTGGTCTGCATGGCCTGCGACACGTCGCCGATCTCGTCCAGGAACAGGGTCCCCCCGTCCGCCAGCTCGAACCGCCCCGGCTTGCGCCGCTCGGCCCCGGTGAACGCGCCCTTCTCGTGGCCGTCCAGCTCGCTCTCGAGCAGGGTCTCGGGGAGCGCCGCGCAGTTGAGCTTCACGAGGGGCGCGCCGGCGCGAGGGCTGGCGTAGTGGATCGCGCGCGCGACCAGCTCCTTGCCGGTGCCGGTCTCGCCGCGGATCAGCACCGTGGAGCGGGTCGGCGCGACCTTGCGCACGTTCTCGATCACCTCCGCCAGGCCGCCCTCGGCCCCCACGATGTCGGCCCAGTCGTACTCCGAGCGGAGCTCGTCGAGGAGGTAGGCGTTGACCGCCTTGAGCTGCTCGATCAGCCGGCGGTTCTCCTGCACCAGCTCGTAGCTGTCGATCGCGCGGCGGATCGTGATCCGCAGCTCGTCGGCGTTCCACGGCTTGACCACGTAGCGGTAGACGTCGCCCTTGTTGACCGCGTCGAGGATCGAGCTGGCGTCCTTGTAGGCGGTCACCACCATCCGCACCGCCTCGGGGCGGATCTGCTTGGCCTCGACGAGCAGCTCGACCCCGGACATGCCGGGCATGCGCTGGTCGGTGAGCAGGACGGCCGCCTCGCGCTCGCGGAGCAGCTCGAGCGCCTCGGCGCCGCTGCTGGCGAGGTGGAGGTCGAAGTCGCGGCGGAAGTTGAGGCGGAACGCCTGGAGCTGGTCCGGCTCGTCGTCGACGACGATGACGCGATAGCGCGTGTAGTCCCGCTCGCTCACGGGGCGCGATCTTAGCCGAGTCGGGCGGAATCAGCTATGGCGTGGGTTCGCCGCGCGCCGCCGCGGCCGCCGAGGTCGCGCTCGCGCGCGCGCTCTCGAGCGCCAGGCGGCCCGAGGAGAGGATCGAGCTCGAGGCGCGCGGCTCGGCCTTGGCGTCGAGCACGGGCTCGAGCGGGAGGTCGATCACGAAGTGGGCGCCGCGCCACCGCCGGCGCGCCTCGATCGTGCCGCCGTGCTTCTCGACCACGCCCAGGCAGATCGAGAGGCCCAGCCCGGTGCCCTGCCCGGGCTCCTTGGTGGTGAAGAACGGCTCGAAGATCTTGGGCAGGTGCTCCTTGGGGATCCCGGGGCCGTTGTCGTCGAGCTCGATCTTGACGCGGCCGCCGGCGCGGCGCGCCCAGATCCGCACGCGCCCGGCGCCGCTGATCGCCTGCGCGGAGTTGGTGACGAGGTTCACGAACACCTGCGTGAGCAGGTGCGGGAACGCCTTGAGCCGCAGCGGCGCGCCGTCGACGTCGGGGACGTCGACCGTGACCGTCACGCGCCGGTCGCCGAGCTCGCGCTCGCAGGCCGCGACCGCCTCGTCGATCACGGCGCGCAGCTCGACCGTCTCGAGGTCGGCCGTGGTGAGGCGGGAGAACTCGCCGAGGTCGCGCACGATGTTGATCGCGCGCGTCAGCGAGCGCGCGAGGACGGCCACCGCCTCCGCCGCGTCGTCGAGGTCCTCCACCACCTCCGGCGGCGGCGGGCTCGGCGCCGGCGCGCCGTCGGGCGGCTCGCCCGCGGCCGCCTCGTCGGCGCGCTCGTCGTCCGGCGCGGGCGCGCTCGGAGCCGGCTCGTCGAGCAGGCGCCGCCGCAGGTCGGCGATCGCGGCCTCGAGCGGCGGGACCATGTTCTTGGCGGCCGAGAGCGGGTTGTTCAGCTCGTGGTTGAGCCCGTGCACCAGCCGACCGAGCGAGGCGTGCTTCTCGTTGAGGATGAGCTGCTCCTGCGCCTCCTGCAGCTGCTGGTGCGCCTCGTTCAGGCGGCGGTGCGCCTCGGTCAGCCGGTTGGCCTCCTCGACGCGCGCCTGGAGCGAGTCGCGCTCGACGAGGATCGCGATCAGGTCGTTGAAGCTCTCGACCAGGGTCCCGATCTCGTCGCGCCGATAGATCTCGACCCGGGCCGACAGGTCGCCGGCGCGCACGCGCTTGATCCCCTCGGACAGCTCGAAGATCGGCTTGAGGATCCGGGTCGACATCAGCTGGTAGAGCCCCCACCACAGCAGCGCCATCACGAGCGAGGCGCCCAGCAGCAGCGCGGTCACGGTGCGCAGGAACGCCGTCCGCGCGCCGCCGCGGGCGAGCGAGAACACCAACACCCCGTGGTGTTGCCCCTGCTCGTCGATCAGCGGGAACGCGAACTCCGCGACCTCCTCGCCGTCCTTGGTGAACCGGCCGAAGCTCTGCCCGGGCGCCATCAGGACCGTGGCGCGGTCGGTCGCCGCGTAGGCCGCCTCGACGTGCTCCTCGTCGGGCGAGTGCTCCCGGGTGGTGCTCCCGAGCGCCACCACCCGGGTGCGCTGCGCGTCGAACACCGCCGCGCTGGCGACGTCGAGCCCCCGCCCGCCCTCCTCGTGCGAGCTGAGCAGCCCGGCGAGCAGCCGCTCGAGGTCCCGCCGCGGGTCGGGCCCGGCCAGGGCGTCGGTGCAGGCGATCGCCAGCACCCGCCCCATGGCGCGCCCGCGCGCCTCGACGTACTCCACGCGGTGGAACCGCCGCACCTGGTAGAGCGCGATCCCGCCGATCACCAGGAAGGTGGCCGCGGCGCAGATCCCGATGATCCGGTGGAGCTCTCCCTTGAGGCGCACACCGCTTCTTAGCCGAGAGGACGCCTTCCGGGAAGGGCGCGGGGCGAGCGGGGGTCACCTTGCCACGCCCCCCCACCCCGGCCACGATGCCCTCGTGGCGCGTCGCCGAGCCTTCACGCTGATCGAGGTGCCGAGCGCGCGGTCCTCGCGGCGGGGAGCCTGGGCGTGACCTCGTCGAGCTCCGTCCCGGGCCATGCGGCGGCCTCCGCCGGCGATCAGCTCGCGAGGGTCGAGGAGGTGCGCTGGGACGTCGCGCCGCGCGCCACGAAGGAGGCGCTCGAGTCATGAGGCTCCTCGGTCTGGACCGCTGCGCGCTGGTCGGCATGGTCCACCTGCTCCCGCTCCCCGGCAGCCCCGGCTGGGCCGGCTCGATCGGCGACGTGCTCCAGGCGGCCACCCGCGACGCCGAGGCGCTGCTCGCGGGCGGCTGCGACGCGCTCCTGGTCGAGAACATGGGCGACGTACCCTACCTGCGGGCCGGGCCGCTCCCGCCCGAGACGGTCGCGGCCGCGGCGCGCGCCGTGGCGGCCGTGGTGTCGCTCGGCGCCCCCACCGGCCTCCAGCTCCTGGCCGGCTGTAACCGCGACGCGCTGGGCGTGGCCGCGGCCACGGGCGCGCGCTTCCTGCGGGCGGAGGCGTTCGCCTACGCCCACGTGGCCGACGAGGGCTGGCTCGAGGCGAGCGCGGGCGAGCTGCTGCGCGCGCGGCGCGCGCTCGGGGTGGACGTCGCGATCTGGGCCGACGTGAAGAAGAAGCACGCCGCCCACGCGGTCACGGGCGACCTCGACCTCGAAGAAATGGCGCGCGGCACCGCGTTCTGCGGGGCCGACGCGCTGGTGGTGACCGGCGTGCGCACGGGCGCGCCGACCGCGCTGCTCGACGTCGAGCTCGCCCGGCGCGCGGGGCTCCCGGTCGCCGTCGGCTCGGGGGTGACCCCGGACGACGCGGGGGCTCTGGCGCGGGCGGCCGACGCGCTGATCGTGGGCTCGTACTTCAAGCACGGCGGCGACTGGCGCCGCCCCGTCGACCCAGAGCGCGTGCGCGCGGTGCGCGAGGCGATGGATGGCGCTGACCGTCCGTCGCAGCAGTCATATTCTGCCCTCGAGGAGTGAGCGATGCCGAGACCGAGGCGGTCGAACCTCTCGAGCGCGGCGATCGGTGCGGCCGCGGGGGCTGCGCTGGCCGGGCTTCCGGGCGGCGTCCTCGGGGTCGGCGAGGGGACGGCTGATGCGCCAGGCGAACGCCAGCGCGAGGCCGATCAGGGGCGGCGTCCCGTAGAGCGCCACCTCGATCGGCACCAGCGCGGGGCTGCGGTCGTAGACCGCGCGCGCGGTGGTCTCGATCCCTACGACGCCCAGCCGGAAGGCCCAGGCCAGCACGACGAACGCGAGCGGCGTCGGCACCGAGGCCACCACCGCCGCGCGCCCGAGCTCGCGCCACCAGGTCGGGCTCCGCGGGGTGTGCACCCACGGGCCCCGCAGGCACCAGGCCACGATCACGGCGAGGAACACGAGGTTGAGCGGGGCGTGCACGAGCTGCAGCCCGGCGGCCACGGCGTCGGCGCTCAGCACGACGTCGTCGCCGGTCCCGAGGCGCCCGTCCGGACCGCGCGAAATGAAGGTGACGGCGCCCGGCACCGGGACGGGCGCGCCCGAGGTGGCGACCAGCGGGTTGCCCCACGGGTCGGCGGCGAGCGTCTCGCCCGGGCCCGCGGGGCCCGGGAGCGTGAAGGCCGCGGTGGCAGCGCCCAGCCGCAGCTCGAGGCTGAGGGCCTCGCCGAGCGGGCGCACCACCGCGGCGAGCAGGAGCAGCGCCGCCACGCCGATCCACCCGGCGCGCTCGCGGCGGGAGCAGGCGAGCCAGCGCGCCCGCAGGCTCATTCGCCGGCAGCGTCCGTCGCAGGCTGCGCGAGGCCCGGCGCCAGCCCGAGCCGCTCCCACAGGCCCCGGTCGGGGAGGTGGCTGGCCCGCACGTTCTGCATGGCGGCCAGCACGCTGGCGCGCACGTTGGGGATCCGCCGCTCGAGGTCGGCCAGCAGCTCCTTGACCTGCTGGCGCCACAGCCCGTCCTGGCTGCCGCACAGGTTGCAGGGCAGGATCGGGAAGCCCTGCCCGGCGGCGAACGTGACGAGGTCGGCCTCGGCGCAGTAGTAGAGCGGCCGGATCACCACGTTGGCGCCGTCGTCGGCGGTGAGCACGGGCGGCATGCTCTTGAGCTGCCCGGTGAACAGTTGATTGAGCAACAGGGTCTCGATCGCGTCGTCGCGGTGATGCCCCAGCGCGATCTTGGTGCAGCCCAGGCGGCGCGCGGTGGTGTAGAGCACGCCCCGGCGCAGGCGCGAGCAGAGCGAGCAGTAGGTCTTCCCCTCGGGCAGCTTGTCGAGCACGACCGAGTAGGTGTCCTCCCGCAGCACGTGGTGCTCGCCCCCGCGCGCCTCGAGCCAGCGGCGGAGCGGGGCGCCGTCGTAGCCGGGCTGACCCTGGTCGAGGTGGACCGGGACCAGCTCGAACCGGATCGGCGCGCGCTGGCGCAGCTCGTCGAGCAGCACCAACAGGGAGTAGGAGTCCTTGCCGCCCGACAGCGCGACCATCACCCGGTCGCCTTCGGTCAGCATGCCGAACTGGACCACGGCCTGGCCGAGCGCCTTGCGGAGCCGCCGCTCGGCCTGCTGGTATGCGCTCGGGCCGGCCGCGCCGACCTCGGGCGCCCTCGCCCGCGGGGCGACGTCGGGAGTGGCCTGAGGGAGGACGCGCGGGCTCATGGCCCGCCAGGCTACTGCCCCAGCCTCGTTCGCGCGAGGTCGAACATCCGGGGGGTCGCGCGGCGACGCACGAGCGCGCGCCCGCAGCGCCGGCCCGCGCGGGTCTCGGCGCCCGCGCGGCCCTCGCCCCGGACCGCGCAGCGCGTCGGTCGCGGCCGGACCCTTGCGGCCTCTCACCGCGGCGGTCACGATCGACGCGATGGCCGACGCGCCCGAGCGCTGGACCGAGCAGCGACTGTACGAGCTGGTCCCCTACGAGCTCGACTCCCAGGAGTTCAAGTCGTCGCTCTACGTGTGGGACGGGACGCCCGGCGGCGCCGTCCGCAACGACTTCATCGACAACCTGAGCAAGCAGGTCTCGGCCTTCGCCAACGCGGGCGGCGGGCGGCTGTTCCTCGGGATCGACGACCGCGCCCGGGTGGACGGCGGCGTGCCGATCGACCTGCGCACCAACGGGACGCGCGAGTGGCTCGAGGACGTGGTGCCCGGGATCGTCGACCCGCCGCTGAGCGCGTTCAACGTCCACGAGGTGCTGGCCGACGACCCGCACCGCACCGCGATCCTGCCGGGCCGCGCCGTCTACGTGATCGAGCTCCCCGACAGCGACGGCGCCCCGCACCAGGCCCGCGACCGGCGCTACTACCTCAGGATCGCCGGAAAGTCGCGCCCCATGTCGCACCGCCACGTGCTCGACATCCTGCAGCGCCGCCGCGACCCCGAGGTCCTCGTCGAGCAGATCGACCCCTACGGCGAGCCCGAGCTGCTCGAGCACGACCCGCGCGGCCCGAGCGTGCTGCTCCGCCTCCGCTGCCAGCTCGTGAACCGCGGCCGCGCCCTGGCCCA
The DNA here is from genome assembly GCA_964569055.1 of uncultured Planctomycetota bacterium. Classification (GTDB taxonomy): domain Bacteria; phylum Planctomycetota; class J058; order J058; family J058; genus JAWLGW01. The sequence goes on from CAZMSZ010000100.1 coordinate 11,147, forward strand.
CCACGTGGGGCTCGAGTGCACGCTCCCGCGCTTCGCGGTGACCACGGAGTGTCGACGCCGGACGCTGGCGGAGCACGCCGACGCCAAGATCATGCAGCGCCCGGGCGAGGTGACGTACTTCTTCTATCACCCGATCCCGATCTTCCCCCAGCAGTGCGTCCCGTTCGGGGTGGTGTGGGTCGCGCTGCACAACACCAACCTGGCCCACTACCAGCAGGGCCGCGTGGCGCTGCGCTGGCGCGTCTACGCCGACGCGGCGCTGCGCCGGGAGGGGCAGGTCGACGTGAGCGGGTACTCCGCCGTGCAGCGCGCGCTCAAGCTCGCGCGCAGCTCGGCGAGCAGCGAGGAAGGCGCGGCGCTGTAGCCCGAGCCTCCCCCGGCTGCCGCGGCAGGGTGTCAAGGTTTCCGTCACCCGGTGACGGGATCCTGGACGACGCGCCCTCGCCGCGCGCCTCTTCAGGCCTGCCGCGCGGTCGCGCGCGGGAGGACGTTGAGCTCGCGCCGCAGCTCGTCCACGGGGCGGTGGAAGTCGTCGCGCGGCTCCCACTCCAGGATCAGGTCACGGTTCACGTGGCTCCCGCGCTCGAACGCCTCCAGGACGAGGTGGGGCACGACCACGCCCTTGACCCCCTCGGTGGCGGGGGTGATCCGGACGCCGAGGTGGAACTGCATCAAGAGGAACAGCACCATCCCGAACTTGTCCTCGTCGCGGTAGCCGGCGTGGAAGGCCGCGACCTGCGTCTCCTCCAGGGCGCTGGTGCCGTACTCCCCGAGTACGTGGTTGCAGTCGTGGAACACCATGATCTCGGGCGGGGAGCCCGGCTCGCCCGGGAAGGCGAACCCGTTGTCGCGGATGAACCGGAAGTACTCCCGCCCCAGCGTGCCCTCGGGGTAGCCCTCCAGCTCCTGGTAGCGGGCCGCGAGCGCCGGGTCGCCGCCCCGCAGGGCGGTGCTCGCCAGGCGCCACAGCCCCCGGAGCCCGCGCTCGTTCCACTCGCGCTTCAGGCGGTCGGCGGCGACGAAGCGCCGCAGGAGGTCGAACCGCAGCCGGCGCAGCTTGCCCTCCACGTAGCGGTGCAGGCTCTGGAGCGACGCGTCCTGCAGGCCGAGGGCTGCGGCGTAGCCGTCGACCAGCGCGAGCTCGGGCCCCTCCGCCTCGCCGTCGATCAGGGTCATGAGGATGCACCCCTCGAGGATCCGCTTGCGGAACGGGCCCTCGGGCACCGCTCGCGCGAGCGCGTCGGGGTCGATCGGCTCGAGGGCGGCGAGGTCGAGCGCGGTTCCGAGGACGAAGCGCTGGACCGAGTCGAGCAGGTCGCGCTCGAGGTCGTGCACACGACCATCGACGAGGGCCACGGACTTGAGCGCGCGCAGGCCGGCCAGGGCGACCTCCGGGGGCGGTGCTTCGAGCATGAGACCTCCTTGTGGGGCAGCACGCCTCGCAAGCGCCGATCCCGCGCCCAACCAGCGGTGGCTCGGAACTTGCCTTGCCCGCGGCCGGGCGCCGCCTCATGATCAGCCCCTCCCCGCCACGCGTGCCCGATCCGTCGGGCGTCCGACCGAACCCATGCGCGACCCCGCTCCACTGGCCCCGAACCCCGAGCCCGCCCAGCTCGAGACGATCCGCGCGCTGCTCGGGCGCGCGCGCTTCGCGGGGCTGATCTTCCCGGCGCTGATCGGGGGGCTGCTGCTGGCCTCCGAGGCCGAGCCCTGGCGCTGGGCGCTGATCGGGGCGGCGGCGCTCGTCCTGACGGCGCACGTGCTCCTGGTGCGCCGACCGAGCCCGGGCGGCTTCGTCGCGCTGGCCGGGTTCGGACAACTGTGCGGGGTCCTGTGCACCGGCGGGCTCCGCAGCCCGTTCATCGTGCTCCCGGTCGCGACCGCCCTCTGGTCGGGGCTGCTGCTGCGCGGCCGGCAGCTCGCGGTCGCGGCCCTGGCGCCGGTCGCGCTGGTGGCCACGCTCACGCTGCTCGAGGTCCAGGGGATCGAGCTCCTGCCGCGGATCCTGCGCGCCGAGGACCCGACGGGGCGCGTCCTGTGGCCGGTGCTGTTCGTGCTCGTGATGGTGTTCGCCGGCGGCTTCGGCGCGCGGGTGGGGCTCGCGGTGCGCGGCGCCCTGCAGCACTCCGACCAGGCGTCGGCCCTCGCCCAGCGCGAGGCGATGGAGACCACCCGCGAGCGCAACCGCGAGCTGCACGAGCTGAGCCAGGCGATCGCGCACGAGCTCAAGAACCCGCTGGCCGCGATCCAGGGGCTGTCGACGCTGCTCGAGCGCAAGGCGGCCCCGGGCTCCCCCGAGGCCGAGCGGCTGGGGGTGCTCGTGTCGGAGGCCCGCCGCATGGGCCAGATCCTGGAGGGCTTCATGAACCTCTCACGCCCCATCCGCGAGCTGTCGCTCGAGCGGGCGTCGCTGGCCGGCCTGGCGGGCGAGGTCCTGCTCGTGCACGAGGGCCTGGCGCGGGAGCGACGCGTGCGGCTGCGACCCGAGCTCGACCGGGAGGTGCGCCCCACGTGCGACCCGCGCAAGGTCAAGCAAGTGCTCGTCAACCTGCTCCAGAACGCGATCGACGCGGCGCCGCCCGAGAGCGAGGTCGTGGTGCGCGTGGCGCCGGCCGAGGGCGAGCGGGCGCTCCTGAGCGTGGCGGACGCGGGCCCGGGGCTCCCGGCCGCGGTCCGCGACCAGCCGTTCCGCCCCGGCCTCACGACCAAGCGCGACGGCAACGGCCTCGGGCTGGTGCTCGCCCGCGCGATCGCGGTCCAGCACGGCGGCGAGCTGACCCTGCTCGACGGCGCGGCGGGCGGGACGATCGCCGAGCTCCGCCTGCCCCTCGGCGGCCCGGCCGAGCTCGTGCCGGAGGCCAGCGCCGAGGGTGTGGCGTCGTGAGCCGGCCGGAGCGCGATGCCCCGCCGCCGCGCGCGTGCGTGCTGGTGGTCGACGACGAGCGGTCGGTGCGGTTCACGCTCCGGGCGATCCTCGAGGACGAGGAGGGGCTCGCCGTGCTCGAGGCCGCCGACGCGGCCGAGGCGCTCGAGACCCTCCGCCTCCGCCCCGACCTCGAGCTGGTGCTGACCGACCTCAAGATGCCTGGCCACGACGGGATGTGGCTGCTCGAGCGTCTGGCCGCCCTGCCCGGGGCCCCGCCCGCGATCATGATTACGGCCCACGGGAGCGAGCGCGCCGCCGTAGCCGCGATCCGCGCCGGGGCGCTCGACTACTTCGCCAAGCCGTTCGACACCGACGACGTGCTGCGGGTCGTGCGGCGCAGCCTGCACACGGCGGCGCTGCGGCGCGAGAACACCTCGCTGCGGGCGCGCCTGACCCTGGCCCAGCACATGGTGTTCGAGTCGCCGGCGATCCAGCGGGTCGCCGAGCTCGTCGAGCGCGTCGCCCCGCGCGACGTGCCGGTCCTGATCGTCGGCGAGAGCGGGACCGGCAAGGAGCTCGTGGCCCGGAGCCTCGTCGAGCGCTCGCCGCGGGCCCGGGCCCCGTTCGTCCGGTTCAACTGCGCCGCGCTCCCGGGCGAGCTCGCCGCGGCCGAGCTGTTCGGCCACACCCGCGGCGCGTTCACCGGGGCTGCCCAGGCCCGGCGCGGCCTGTTCCGTGAGGCGCACGGCGGGACGCTGTTCCTCGACGAGGTCGACGCCCTCGACCCCAAGGCCCAGGGGGCGCTCCTGCGCGCGCTGCAGGAGGGCGAGGTGCGCCCCGTGGGCGAGGACCGCGCCGCGTCGGTCGACGTGCGGGTGCTCGCCGCCACCAGCAAGGACCTCGGCAGCCTGCCGGGCTTCCGGCCCGACCTCTACTACCGCCTGCACGTGGTCACGATCGCGCTCCCGCCCCTGCGCGAGCGCCCCGAGGACGTGGCGCCGCTCGCCCGTCATTTCGCGCACCGCTACGGCGAGCGGTTCGGGCTCGCGGGGGCGCGGCTCTCGGACCGCATGCTCGCCCGCCTCCAGGCGCGCTCCTGGCCGGGCAACGTGCGCGAGCTCGAGCACGCGATCCAGCGCCTGGTGGCGCTCTCGACGACCGCCCTGATCGACGACGACCCGTTCCCTGACCCGGCGAGCGGCGAGGCGGTCGCGCCGCCATCGCTCAAGGAGCGGGTGGACGCGTTCGAGAAGGGGCTGCTCGCCGAGGCGCTGGCCCAGACGCGAGGGAACCGGAGCGAGGCCGCGCGCCAGCTCAGCGTGAGCCGCATGACCCTGGTCACCAAGCTGAAGAAGCACGGCCTCGACCAGCGCGGCGACGAGCCGGCCCAGGAGCCGCGCGCGACTTGACGGGAGCGGAAGTCGGACGCCAAATCCGAGAGGGTGCCGCGTCCGAATCCAAGTCCGATTCCGAATCCGACTCCAGATCCGATTCCGACTCCGACTCCCCATCCAATGGCGCGCCCCGCCGAATCGTGGTCTCCTGGCCCCGTGAGCGCCGCCTCCCCGATCCCCGTCCTCGAGCTCCCGCACGGCGAGGCTCGCGAGCTGCTCGCGGGCGGGGCGCCGGTGTTCGTGTTCGTGAACCCGCCCGAGTTCCACGGGCCGCACCTGTCGCTGCGCAACGACGCGCTGCTCAGCGCGGGGATCGCGCGGGACCTGCACGGGCTGCTGGCGGCGGACGGGAACGACTGGCCGTTCCTGGCGGGGCCCACGCTCGAGGTCGGGTGCGACGTGGTGCCCGGGCCCGGGGCGGTCGACACGCCGTTCCGCACGGTCAAGCGGCTGGTGAGCGAGGCCTGCGACGCGGTGGCCTCGCTCGGGGCGCGTCGCGTGGTGCTGATGACCTTCCACGGCGGGCCGCATCACAACCACGCCCTGCACGCGGGGGCGAAGCGGCTGGCGCGGCGCGGGGTTCAGGTGCTGGCGCCGCTCAACCTGCTGCTGCACGAGATGCTCGGGCTCGACGACCCCGCCGCGTTCGCGACGGCCTGGGCCCACGTGGAGGACCCGGCCGAGCGCGAGGCGCTGGCGCGGGAGCTGCAGTTCGACTTCCACGCGGGGTTCTTCGAGACCTCGCTCTCGCTCCACTACGCGCCCACGACCGTGGCGCCGAGCTACCGCGACCTGCCGCCGTGCGAGGGCGTGCGGCCGGCGCGGGGCTACGCGGCGCTGGCCTGGATCGTGGAGCGGCTCGGGCTCGCCACCCTGGCGCGCGAGCTGCGCTACGCGGCGCACGGGGTGGGCTGGTACGGGGTGCGGCCGTTCCCCGGCTACACCGGGCGGCCGGCCCACGCCTCGGCCGCCGGCGGGGCGTTCTTCGCCGAGCAGATCCTGGCGCGCTACCACACCGCCGCGCGCGAGGTGTTCGCGGGGCGGGCGGCCTGCCCCGCGCCGATCATGGCCTGGCTGCCGCGCGCCACCCTGGGCGGCCGCGCGGGGCACCCGCACGTGCCGCCCGAGGCGATCGCCCTCAGCCCTCGAACGCCTCGTCCGTGATCTCGAGCCCGCGGTCGACGATCGCGAACGCCTCGAGCAGCTGCTCCTCGGTGATGCACAGGGGCGGGTTGCACATGAAGCTCGACCAGCGAATGAACGTGAACAGCCCCTGCTCGCGGAAGAACGCGCCGAGCTTGCCCATGGCGGGGTGCGTCCCGTTGTAGGGCGCGAGCCGCGTCCCCTTCGAGTCGCGCCGCAGGTCGATCATCCCGAACAGCCCGATCTGCCGCGCCTCGGCCACGCTGGGGTGCTTGGCCTGCAGCCGGTCCATCTCGCGGCGCATGACCTGCCCCATGGCGGCCGCGTTCTCGATCATGCCCTCCCCGAGCATCACGTCGACCACCGCCTCGGCCGTGGCGAGCCCGACGGGGTGCGAGTTGTAGGTCAGGCCGCCCCAGAACACGTTGTCGCGGAAGTGGGCCGCGATCCGGTCGCTGACGCCCATGGCGCCCAGCGGGAAGTAGGAGCTGGTCAGCCCCTTGGCCATGGTCACGATGTCGGGCACCACGTCCCAGTGCTCGAAGGCGAACAGCTTGCCCGTGCGCCCCAGCCCGCACATGACCTCGTCGCAGACCAGCAGGATCCCGTGCTTGGAGAGGAGCGCCTTCAGCCCCTGCAGGTAGCCCGCCGGCGGGGGCAGGATCCCGTTGGTCCCGGTGACGGTCTCCACGAACATGGCCGCGATCGTCTCGGGGCCCTCGTAGGTGATCACCTCCTCGAGGTAGGCCAGGTTGTTCGCGGTCTGCTCCGCCTCGGTCGCGCCGAACGAGTAGTCGTAGGGGCGCGGGTCGAGCACGTGCACGAACCCGGGCCCGCCCGGCTCGTTGGGCCAGCGGCGCGGGTCGCCGGTGAGCTGCATGGTGGCGTTGGTGGCGCCGTGGTAGCTGCGGTAGCGGCTGAGGATCTTCTGGCGGCCAGTGAACAGGCGCGCGGCCTTGAGCGCGTTCTCGTTCGCCTCGGCCCCGCCGAGCGTATAGAAGAACGTGTTGATGTCGCCCGGCACCAGCTCCGCGAGCTTCTTGCTGAGGCGGGCCCGCACCGCCGTCGCGGCGCCGGGGTAGACGTAGACCAGCTCGTCGAGCTGACGCTTCATGGCCTCGATCACCTTGGGGTGGGCGTGGCCGATGTTCACGCTCATGAGCTGGCTGTTGAAGTCGATGATCCGCTTTCCCTCGGGGGTGTAGAGGTAGACCCCCTCGGCGCGCGCGATCGGGAGCGGGTCGACCTTCCCGCTCGCCGCCCAGGTGAACATGCTGTGCTTCAGGCAGAGGTCGATCATCTCGCGGGTGTGCATGAGGTCCTCGCTCAGGCCGCCTCGGGGCTCGGCGCGGGGTCGCCGGCGCTCGCCGGCTCGCTCGGCGCGGCCGCCGGGCTGGGCAGCAGCTTGGTGAACAGGAGGTGGAGCCCGCCGGCCAGGAAGAAGCCGACGAACCAGGCGTAGGAGTAGAGCCCCTGCCAGAACGGGCCCACCTCGACCGCCTTCACGGTGTGCAGGAACCCTGGCAGGTTGGGCAGGACGGCCAGCGCGAGCGCGAGCAGCGCGGCGGGGTTGAAGCCGTTGAGGTAGCGGTAGGGGCCGTCGCGGCGGTAGAGCCCCTCGAGGTCGAGCTCGGTCCGGCGGAGGAGGAAGTAGTCGGCGACCAGGATCCCGCCGATCGGGCCGAGCAGGGCCGAGTAGCCCACGAGCCAGGTGAAGATGTAGCCGCTCGGGTCGGCCAGCAGCTTCCAGGGGAACATGGCGACCCCCAGGCCGGCGGTGATGTAGCCGCCGAGCTGGAACGTGATCCGCTGGGGCGCCAGGTTGATCATGGCGTTGGCGGGCGAGACGACGTTCGCCGCGATGTTCGTCGAGAGCGTGGCGATCGAGAGCGCGAGCAGCGAGAGCACGATCGTGAAGCCGCCACCCATGCGGCCGAGCAGCTTGGTGGGGTCCCAGATCGCCTCGCCGTAGATCGTCGCCGTCGCGCTGGTCACGGCCACGCCGATGAACGCGAACAGGGTCATGGTGGTCGGCAGGCCCAGGGCCTGGCCGAGGATCTGGTCGCGCTGAGAGCGAGCGTAGCGGGTGAAGTCGGGGATGTTGAGCGACAGCGTCGCCCAGAAGCCCACCATGCCGGTGAGGCTGGGCGCGAACACGCGCCAGAACTGCCCCTCCTTGGGCTGCCCCGGGCCGAACTGGCTCGGCTGCGCGAGCATCTCCCCGAACCCGCCCGCCTTGACGTAGGCCCAGCCGAGGAGCAGCAGGCCCATGGCGAGCAGGAACGGCGCCGCCGCCGTCTCGAGCAGGCGGATCGACTCCACGCCCTTGTAGATCAGCGCCACCTGAATCCCCCAGAAGGCGAGGAAGCAGGCGAGCTGCCCCAGGTTGATCCCGAGCAGCGGGAGCGGGCTGCCCACCAGCGCGCCGCCGGTGACCACGTTGAGCAGCTCGTAGATCGCGGCCCCGCCCACCCAGGTCTGGATCCCGAACCAGCCGCAGGCCACCAGCGCGCGCAGGAGCGAGGGGACGTGCGCCCCGTGGATCCCGAAGCTGGCGCGGGCCAGCACCGGGAACGGCACCCCGTACTTCGTGCCGGGATGCCCGTTGAGGATCATGGGGATGAGCACGATCACGTTGCCGAGCGCGATCGTGAACACCGCCTGGCTCCAGCTCATGCCCGCCTTGATCAGGCCGGCGGCCATCATGTAGCTCGGCACGCACACGACCATGCCGATCCACAGCGAGGCCATGTTGAGCACCGACCAGTGACGCTCCTCGTCGGTGGTGGGCCGGATGTCGTCGTTGATCAGGGAGGGGTCGGCGCGCTCGAGCATGGCGGGGTCCCGGGCCGGAGGACAGGGCGGCCATTTCACAGCAGACCCGCCCCGCCACGCCAGGAAAAACGGTGTCGGCGTCGGCCCACGACGCGCCGCGCCGGAGAGGACCCGTTCGAAATCGGCGCCCGCCTCCAGTAGGATCGCGGCCGCCAGGAGGTGCCCCCATGAGCGTGTTGATCAAGAACGGCCGCGTGGTGACCGCGACCGACGACTACTTCGCCGACATCTACATCGAGGGCGAGCGCGTGGCCCTGATCGGCAAGGACCTCGCGGTCAAGGCCGACGAGGTGATCGACGCCAGCGGGAAGCTCGTGATCCCGGGCGGGATCGACGCGCACACCCACTTCGACCTCCCGTTCGGCGGCACCTCGTCCAACGACGACTTCGACACCGGCACCAAGGCGGCGGCCCACGGCGGCACCACCACCTGCATCGACTTCGCCGTGCAGACCAAGGGGAAGTCGTGCATCGAGGGGCTCGACACCTGGCACGCCAAGGCCGAGGGGAAGGCCACGATCGACTACGCCTTCCACATGATCGTGACCGACATGCCCGAGGAGCGGCTCCCCGAGATGGAGCGCCTCGCCGAGGAGGGCGTGACCTCCTACAAGCTGTTCATGGCCTACCCCGGGGTGATGTACGTCGACGACGGCACGCTCTACCGCGCGTTCCGCCGGGCCGGCGACAACGGCACCCGGATCTGCATGCACGCCGAGAACGGGATCGTGATCGACGAGATCATCAAGGAGGCCGTGGCCGACGGGAAGGTGGACCCGAAGTACCACGCCTACACCCGCCCCACCCGCATGGAGGCCGAGGGCGTCTACCGCTCGATCGCGATCGCCGAGGTGGCCAAGGTCCCGCTGTACATCGTGCACCTCTCCTGCGCCGACGCGCTCGAGGAGGTCAAGCGCGCCCGCCACCGCGGCTGCGACGTGATGGCCGAGACCTGCCCGCAGTACCTGGTGCTCGACGAGACCTACTACGAGCGGCCGGGGTTCGAGGGGGCCAAGTGGGTCATGACCCCGGCCCTGCGCGAGAAGTGGAACCAGGACGTGCTCTGGAAGGGGCTCGAGCTGGGGCACCTCGCCAACGTCGCGACCGACCACTGCCCGTTCTGCATGAAGGGGCAGAAGGAGCTCGGCCTGGGCGACTTCCGCAAGATCCCCAACGGGGCCCCCGGGGTCGAGAACCGCCTCAGCCTGATGTACCACTTCGGCGTGGTGCACAAGCGGATCTCGCTCAACCGCTTCGTCGAGCTGACCTCGACCGCCGCCGCCAAGACGTTCGGCCTGTTCCCGAAGAAGGGCACGATCGCGGTGGGCAGCGACGCCGACATCGTGGTGTTCGACCCCGAGCGGCGCGAGACGATCAGCGTGAACAACGAGCTGACCCACCACATGAACGTGGACTACAGCGCCTACGAGGGGTTCGAGGTCCAGGGCTGGAGCGAGGTCGTCCTCTCGCGCGGCCGCGTGATCTGCAGGCAGGGCAAGCTCGTGACCGAGGGCGGCGGCCAGTTCGTCCGCCGCGCCCGCGTGGGCGAGCTCCTGCGGT
>CAZMSZ010000101.1:0-20581 GCA_964569055.1 uncultured Planctomycetota bacterium
AAGCCGTCTCCTCGGCGCGGACGTCGATCCGGCGGCTCGGGGTGCGGCGGAGGCTCGCGGCGTGCGCCGGGCGGCGGGTGGTGACCGGGCTCGACGCCTTCCCGCGCGGGCGGCTCGGGCGGGGGCTCGAACCGCGGCTCGGCGCCCGGCGGCTCCTGCGGCCTCGCGTCCTCCTCCGTCGCGCGGCGAGCCGCCTCCTCCGCCGCCCGGCGCGCGGCCTTCTCGGCCTCGCGCGCCGCCGCCTGCGCGTCGCGCTCGCGACGCCGCGCCTGCTCGAGCGCGGCCTGCGTCTGGCTGCGCTGGTGGAGCACCAGCCCGATCGACGACAGCACCACCAGCACGACGGCCGCGGCGCCCGCCGCGGCGCCCGGGTTGCGCTCGATCCAGCGCCGCGCGCGCAGGGTGGGGCTGGGCCGCTGGGCCACGATCCCGAGGTCCTTGACGTAGCGGCTCAGGTCGCGGGCGAGCTCCGCCGCGGAGCGGTAGCGGTCCTCGGGCTCCTTCTCCAGGCACTTGAGCACGATCGTCTCGAGCGCGGCGTCGAGCTCGGGCCGCAGCGCCCGCGGCGAGCGGACGGGCTTGCTCACGACCTGCATGACGATGCTGGCGAGCGAGTCGCCCGCGAAGGGCGGGACGCCCGTCAGCATGGCGTAGAGCGTGGCGCCCAGGCTGTAGACGTCGGCCCGCGCGTCGATCCGCCCGCGCTCGCCGCCCGCCTGCTCGGGGGGCATGTAGGCGGGGGTGCCCATGGGCCCGGCCCCGGTGGTGGTGAGCGAGCGCTGCGCGTCGCCCACCAGCTTGGCGAGGCCGAAGTCGGTGAGGTACGGCGTGCCCTCCGCGTCCAGCAGGATGTTGTGCGGCTTGAGGTCGCGGTGGAGGACGGACTGCGCGTGGGCGTAGTCGAGCGCCTCCGCCACCGTCCGCGCCAGGGCGGCCGCCTCGCGCGGCGGGAGCGGCCCGTCGCGTTCGAGCCGCCGCTGGAGCGACTCGCCCTCCACGAGGTCCATGGCGATGAACCAGCGCCCCTCGTCGTCCTGCCCGTGCTGGAGCACGCCGACGATGTTCGGGTGCTTGAGGCGCGCCGCCGCGCGGGCCTCGAGGCGGAAGCGGGCGACCTCCTGCTCGCCGGCGTCCTCGCCCGAGAGGAGCACCTTGAGCGCGACCTTGCGGTCGAGCGAGATGCTGCGCGCGGTGTAGACCACGCCCATGCCGCCGCGCCCGAGCTCGCCGATCACCTCGAAGTCGCCGATCCGCTTGCCCGCCCCCGGCGCGCGCGAGCCGCTGGCGGCGGCCTGCGAGCGGCGCCCCATGGCCGCGCTGTCGACCGCGACGGTGACGTCGTCGAGCGAGGCGGGCGGCGGGCCCGAGAGCCCGCTCACCACGGTCGCGGCTGCGTCGGCGGCGGCCGGCCCGTAGCTGGCGCTGACGGCGAAGGAGCGCGCTCCGGCCACCACGGCGCCCGGCGCGCGGAGCTGGACGCTGCCGCCGTCCGACACGGTCTCCCCGGGGCCGCCCGCCGTGGAGGGGGCGCCCGCGGGGGAGGGCCCGCTCAGGTCTGCCGCCTGCAGGTAGACCAGGCGCAGCGTCTCGCGCTGCGGCGGGGTCAGGAACGGCGCGACGAGGGGCAGGAGGTCGGCTGGCCGTCCGGCGGACCGCTGCGCCTCGAGCATGCGCCGCGCGGCCTCGACCTGAGCCGCGGTGAGGAAGCCGCGCGCGAGCGCGGTCTCGATCACGGCCTGCTCCGCTCGATCCGAACGCATGAGGACCGCCCCTGCGCCTACTACTCTAACGGACTCCGCCCCTTGCACGGGGAGCGCCGAGCGGCTCGGATGGAGGCGAGGCCGGGACGAGGGCCGAGACGTGTACATGAAGCAGCAGACGAAGATCGGCCGCAACGACAAGTGTTGGTGCGGCAGCGGCCGCAAGTACAAGGCCTGCCACATGGGCGCCGACGCCGGCAGCCCTCCCAAGACGGTCGCCCGCCGCGGCCGCAGCGCGCCGCTGTTGCTGCGCGAGGACGAGCGCGAGGGCATGCGCGCCGCCGGCAGGTTCAACGCCAAGCTGCTGGACGAGGTCCGCGCCAAGATCGCGCCCGGGCTGGTGCTCGAGGAGCTCGACGACTTCGTGCGGCAGTACACCCTCGACCACGGGCACAAGCCGGCCACGCTCGGCTACAAGGGCTACCCCAAGTCGTGCTGCACCAGCGTCAACGAGGTGGTGTGCCACGGGATCCCCGACCGCTACGCGCTGCGCGAGGGGGACATCGTCAACGTCGACCTGACCACGATCGTGGACGGCTGGTACGGCGATCAGTCGGAGACGTTCCTGGTGGGCGAGGTGTCCGACGAGGCCCGGCGCGTGGTGCAGTGCGCGTTCGACTGCCTCTACCGCGCGATCGACGCGCTCCGCCCCGGCAGCCGGGTGATCGAGATCGGCCTCGCGATCGCGCCTTACGCGCACGAGCGCGGCTTCTCGGTGGTCGAGATGTTCCAGGGGCACGGGGTCGGGCGCGTGTTCCACCAGGAGCCCGGCGTGCCCCACTACCCCGACCCGGCCGCCGGCTCGTACGTGCTCGAGCCCGGCTCGACCTTCACGATCGAGCCCATGATCAACGTGGGGCGCAAGGACTGCGTGATCGACCGCCGCGACAAGTGGACCGCGCGCACGCTCGACGGCAAGCTCTCGGCGCAGTTCGAGCACACCCTGCTCATGACCGAGCAGGGGGTCGAGATCCTCACCACGACCGAGCACGGCCCGCGCCCGGGGCACCGGTTCTAGCTCGTTCTAGCTCAGGCCCCACGCCACCAGCGCGTAGCGCCCGAGCTTGCCGGCGGTCACGGCCGCCAGGAACCGCCCGAGCGGGAGGCCGCTGAGCCCGGCGGCGAGCACCAGGGCGTCGCCCACGACGGGGACCCACGACAGCAGCAGCGCGGCGGCGCCCCAGCGCTCGACCCGCGCCCGGGCGCGGGCGAGCCGCTCGGGGTCCTCGGCGAAGCGCGCGCGGAGGCGCTCGCCCAGGGCCGTCCCGCGCGCGATCGCCCTGCCGATCGCGTAGGCGGTGACCGCGCCCGCCACGTTCCCGGCGGTCGCCACCGCGACGGCGGCGCCTGGGGAGGCTTCGCCGTGGAGCACGAGCCCGAGCACCACCTCCGAGGGGAACGGGAGCACCGAGCCGGCCAGGAAGGCCGCCAGGAACAGGCCGATCAGGCCGAGCTGGGCCAGGGTCTCGGGGTCGGGCATGGGCGAGGGGCGGATGATCGCATCGGGTCCGCGCGATCCGGCGCCGCTCGCTTGCGGACAGCATTGACAATGAGAGGACAGGCGGCCATGCTGGCCGCCATGGCCGAAGACGCCGACCTCCTCGCCCTGGCCGAGCACCTCGCGGCCAACCTGCGCTTCGTGCGCCAGCGGCGCGGGCTGACCCAGGGGCAGCTCGCGCGGCTGTGCGGCGTGCCGCGCTCCACGATCGCCAACCTCGAGACCGGGGCCAGTAACCCGACGCTGTCGGTGCTCGCGCGCCTCGGCCGCGCGCTGCAGCTCTCGCTCGAGGAGCTGCTCTCGCCGCCGCGCGCCCGCTGCCAGCTGTTCAAGAGCGGCTCGCTGCCGATCCACAGCCGCGCCCGCGGGCGGGCGAAGGTGCACAAGCTGCTGCCGCACCCGATCCCCGGCATGGAGATCGACCGCATGGAGCTCGAGTCGGGGGCGCGCATGACCGGCGTCCCGCACCGGCCGGGCACGCACGAGTACCTGTGCTGCGAGCGCGGGGCGCTGACCGTCATGGTCAGCGGCGAGCGGTTCGACCTCGAGCCGGGCGACGTGGCGGCCTTCCCCGGCGATCAGGCGCACTCCTACCACAACCGCGGCGACGGGCTGGCGCTCGGGTTCAGCGTGGTGACGCTCGCGCCGCTCCCCGGGCACGCCTGAACGAGGGTCGCGCGGCGAGGCGCGTCCGGTAAGCTCTGGGCGTGAAGCACGCGCTGGCGCGGCTCGCGTTCCTCCTGCTCACCGGCGCCACCGCCGCGTCGGGCGCGATGGCCTGGTGGAGCTGGCCCTCGGCATTCCCGCCCTCGCACGCCTCGTTCTGGGCGCTGTCGGGCGCGGCGCTGCTGGTGCTCGGGGTTTCGATCGTGGCGGCCTTCGCCCCGTTCGACCGGCCGGAGAGCGCGCCGAACTGGGCCGCGCCCATGGCCGGCTGCGCCGGCGGGCTCGCGCTGGCGGGGCTCGCCCTGTTCCCCGCCACCTTCCTGTGGCTCGCCGGCCCGCTGCTGGTGTACGCGGTGGTGCTGCTCAAGCTCTCGGCGGTGATCGCGCGCGAGTCCGGGGCCCACCCGCCGCCGAGCGCGCCGCCGACCGAGGCGGCCGACGACGAGCTGGGTCCGGCCCCGCCGCCCGAGCTCGAGCCGCCGGCGCCGAGCCCGCTGGCCCGGACGAGCGTGCGGCTGGAGGTGATCCTGTTCGCCCTGGCGGGCGCCACGCTGGCCTGGCTGTGGCGGCCGCCCGCCGAGGGAGCGCGCCCGCTGCCCCTCGACGCGGCGATCGCGCCGATCACCACCCGCCCCACCACGCGGGTGCGCCCCCGCCGCGTCAAGCGCGACGCGGAGCTGGTCGAGGTCAGCGGCGGCGACGTGCGGGTGCACATCGGCCTGCGCCGCCCGCGGATCGTGGCGCAGCTCGCGGGCCAGACGATCGTGATCGAGCCGTGCCTGCGGATCTCCGAGGGGAGCGTGGACGGCTTCTTCGAGCTCGGGCCGCTCAACGGCTACCGGCTCGAGCCGCAGGGGCTGGCGCTGGTCGACTTCGAGGAGGGCCCGCGCGAGGCCTGGGTCCGCGCGGCGTACCCCGAGGGGAGCGCCCGCTACGGCAGGCTGTCGGGCGTGGCCCCCTTCCTCGGCCGGCGCGCCGGGCCGCAGTCGATCCGCGCCACGATCGAGGTGCAGGTCGACCTGCGCGAGCGCCGGATCGTGATCGACGCGACCACGCACCTCGAGCTCCCGGCCGCGGCGCGCCGCGCCAGCCTGCTGTGGGTCCGGCTGCTCGACGTGCCGCCCGACCCGATCCTGCTCGGCCTCGAGGAGGGGGTGCAGCTCGTCCCGCGGCCGCGGCGCGGTCCGGACCCGCTCCAGCTCCTGGTCGACCAGGGCGATCGGGTCGAGCTGCTCCGCGCCCGCAGCGGCGAGCGGGGCCCGTACGAGCGCCTCGCCATGGGGAAGTTCGCCGACTGGATGCTCCTGCCCGGCAAGGCCTACCCGCTCCTGCTGGTCGCGCCCGACTGGCGCGCGCAGGCCTCGCGCCAGCCCGCGCGCAACGCCGGGCACGGCCTGCGGGAGAACGCCGTGATCGCCAGCTACTCGCGCGACCGCGAGTCGCAGCAGGGCGCGATCAACGTGGTGTTCGACCTCGCCAGCGGGCGGGTCGGCGCCTCGCGCCTGTGCAGCGAGCTGCCGGCCGGCGTCTACCGCAACCGGATCGTGCTCCGGGCCGTGCGCCGCGGCGACCCCGCCGAGCTGGCGGCCGCCGAGCTGGCGGCCATGGAGGCGGCCGCCCGCGCCCCGGGGATCGCGCCGGGCGCGCCCCCGGGACGGCTGGCGCCGGCCCCCGCCCTGCCGGGCCTGCCCGACCCGCTGGGGAGCGCAGGGAGCCGGCGCTCGTCCACCCCGCGCGACTGAGGCGCGGCTCAGCGCCCGAGCTCGCGCACGAACTGCGTGTCGCCCAGCTCGAACCGCGCCGTCGGCGGGAGCACCTCGAGCAGGCGCACGTCGGGGATCGACCGGCCCGCGGCGTCGAGCACGGGGTCGCCCTCCTTCACGCGCCGGCCGTTCACGATCGCGCAGCTCGCGAGCGGCGCGCCCTCCTCCCGCACGTGCACGAGCGCGTCGAGGTCGAGCCCGAGCTTCGCGATCGCGTCGAGCGTGCGGGCGCGCCCAGCGAGGGCCTGACCGCGCATGCGCAGGGCCTCGGCGTTGCGCCTGAACAGCTCCTGCTCCTGCGCCTCCATGCGCGCCGCGAGCGCCTCGAGCCGCTCGTGCGCCGCGAGCGCCTCCTGGTGGAGCTCATCACTGATGGCATCGGCCATCACCAGGAGGTGAGCGTTCCCGAGCTGGCTGTAGAGCTTCAGCCGGAGCGCGAGGGACCGCTCGCCGAGGGGCTCCAGCTCCGCGAGCCAGGCCTCGATCTGACCGAACACCTCCTCCTGCGGGGTGACGGCCCCGTAGGCTGTGATCGCGGCGCCGAGCTTGCTCAGCAGCGGCAAGACGGCGTCCACGTCTCCGGCTCGCGCGGCGGCGCCGACCTCGCCCATGACCGCGTCGACCTCCCCCCGCGCCGCGGCGATCGCCGCGTCGTCGCGGGCGGGCTCGGCCGGCTCGCTCCCGAAGGCGAGCGCGAGCACCTCGCTCAGCTTGGCCTGGACCTCGTTCGTGCGACCCGAGCGCACGAGGTCGGCGATCTCGTCGAGCAGCCGCTCGAGCGCGGCGTCCTGAGCCCTCCTCTCGCCCCTGACCGGCGTCGGGAGCGGGCCCCAGCTCGCGGCCCACGGCGCGGGCCGGACCGCGAGCATGTCCTTACCCGTCTCGTCGACCTCGTGCCCGTTCGCGAGCGCCACCAGCCGGAGCGCGTCGAGGTAGGGGAGGTGGCGCAGCTCGAGCGTGACCTCGCCCGCCACGCCGGCGTCGCCCACGACGCTCTTCCCGGCGTGGGCGGCGAGCACGCTGTACAGCGCGAGCGCGGGGCAGTCGTTCGCCTCGATGACCGCCTGCGGGGGCCGGGCGAGCCGGAGGACGCCCGGCTGCGGGGTCGTCACGACGCAGCCCGTCAGCCGCGCCAGCACGCGGAGCGCGTCCCGCCAGCCGACGTCACGCAGGTCGCACGAGACGGTCGCGTCCAGGCCCTCCTCCACGCGGACATCCGCGCCGACCTGGCGGCCGACCGACTGGCACACCTCGGAGAGGTCCACCGCGTCGACGTCGATGGAGATCAGGCGCTCGCCCGTGGCCGGCCCGGGCCGGTTCGACGGCGCCGCCAGGGCGAGGGCCACGGGGGTGAGGGCGGTGGGGGGGAGGGCGCCGCCGGTGACGACCGCCACCTCGCCCAGGAACGCGACGTGGGCCCCGACGCTCCCGGCCAGCGACAGGACGGCGTCCCGCCAGGGGATGTTCTGGAGGTTGGTGGCCCCGACGCTGCCGCGGACGCGCGGATCGACGACCACGTTCGTCCCGCTGTATGCCGTGACGGCCTTGAACGCCGTGCGGATGTCGATCGGGCCGGGGAGCTGCAACGAGACCTGCCGAGGATGCTCCAGCAGCAGCACTCCGCCCGCCAAGGGGGTCACCTCGCAGCTCGTCAGGTCCGCTACCATCTCCACCGCGTCGCGGGGCGGGATGTCGTTGGACACGACCCTGACCTTTTGTCCCTTCGAGACGGCCGGGTCGAGGACCACGTTGAGCCCTCCCTGCCGCGCGATCGCGCGGCACACCTCCGAGAGGGGCGCGTCGACCGCGGAGAGGTCGATCAGCTCGGCGTCCCCGGAGACCTCGAGCCTGGCCTCGGGAGCCGGCGCGGAGACGGGAGGCGGCGCCGGGGTCGTCGAGACCCGCGCCGGCCTGTTCGGCGCCAGCGCCGCCACCGCGCCGCCCGCAGCGATCCCGGCGCCGGCGAGCAGCAGCAGGAGCCCGCGGCGGCCGCGCCGCGGTCGCCGCGGGCGGCGCTCCTCGAGCTGGGCGGGGCGCACGGTGCGGGTCTCGTCGCAGCCCGGAATGCTGCAGCCGGCGTGCTCGGCGAAGCAGTCGTGGTGGTGCGGCGCCAGGCACGAGGCGCAGAACACCGACTCCTCGCGCTGCATGCGGTCGTGGCAGAACGAGCACGACAGCACGACCCGGCCGCGCACCGCCTCCACCGCGTCCCGATCCGCGGTCGGCGCGGCCGGCGCCGCGCCCTTCTTGTCGCCGCCGACGGCGGCCTCCGCGCGCGCGGCCTCCAGCACGCGCTCCTTCAGCTCGGGGGACAGGGGCTCCATGGACTCCTCCCACGCCTCGGCCAACAGGCCGTAGGCCTCGCTCGCACGCTCCGCCCGGGCGCGACAGCGCGCGCACGCGGCGAGGTGCTCCTCCACGGTGTCTCGTTCGTCCTGCGTGAGCAGGGCCTCGCCCGCGGCGTCGTCCAGGACGAGCAGCGGGGTCAGCTCGAGCAGCGGCTCGACCGCGGCGCAGCTCATGACGTCGCCCCCTCGGCCTCGAGCACCCCGCGCCGGCGCAGCTCGACCGCGAACCGATGCGCCGCGGCGCGCAGGCGGGCGCGGGCCGTCGGCACCGAGCACGCGAGGCTCTCGGCCAGCTCCTGCATGGTGAGGCAGGTGGCGTGGCGGAGCGCGAGCGCCTCGCGCTGCTCGGGCTCGAGCGCCGCGAGGGCGCCCTGCACCAGCGCGCGTCGCTCCTGCCGCTCGACGCGGTCGGGCGCGGGCGTGTCGGTCGAGAGCGCGCCCGCCAGCGCGGCGTCGTCCTGCGGGCGGGCTCGCCCGAGCTCGAGCACCACGCGGCGCGCGATCCCGAGCGCGTACGGCCGGAGCGGGCGGTCGGGGTCGAACCGGCCGAGGTCGCGGAAGAGGCGTAGGAACGTCTCCTGCACGGCGTCCTCGACCTCGGCGCCGCGCAGCCCAGGCGCCAGCGCGCACACCGCGCGGTGCACGGCGGGGGCCAGCCGGTCGTAGAGGGCGCCGCGGGCCTGCTCGTCGCCGGCTCGCGCCTCCGCCACCAGCGCCGCCTCGCTGTCGGACATCAGCAACACCTTGGCCTCGCCGCGGTCGGGTCCACACCCCAGTTGCGGGTCGCCCCTCGCGGCAGAAAGGAATTCCGAACAGACCCCGGCGCGACGTCGCAAGCCTCGACACGTCAAGGGCTCGGTCACGATAGGGCGCGCGCGAGGGCGCAGCCAGCCGGGCCCGTCCCGTGCCCACGACCGGTGTGCGCGGCGCGGCGCGCGGGCGCGGTGCTACGCTCGCGGGCGGAGGACCCGTGCCGCCCGTCGACCCCTCCGAGCTCGAGCAGGCGCGCCAAGACCCGCGGCGACGCTTCGAGCGCTTCGTGCTCCTGAGCGAGCTCGGGCGCGGCGGCATGGGCGTGGTCTATCGGGCCTGGGACGAGCGGGCCGGGCGGCCCGTGGCGCTCAAGCTGCTCCTCGAGCCAGACCCCGCGGCCGCCGAGCGCATGGTCCGCGAGGCGGAGGCGGTGGCGCGCCTCAAGCACCCGGGGATCGTGGCGGTCCACGACGCCGGCCGCGTGGGCGGCCGCGCCTTCGTGGCGCTCGAGCTGGTCGAGGGCGGCCCGCTCACTCAGCTCCCGACGCCGGCCCCCGTGGACGAGGCGCTGCGGATCGGCGTGGCGCTGGCCGAGGCGCTCGAGCACGCGCACGCCCGCGGCGTGATCCACCGCGACCTCAAGCCGGCCAATGTGCTGCTCGATCCTGCTGGCGCGCCCAGGGTGCTCGACTTCGGGCTGGCGCTGCTCGCGGACCGCAGCCGCCTGACCCGCAGCGGGACCCTGCTCGGGACGGCGGCCTACATGCCGCCCGAGCAGATCGAGGGGCGCGCCGACGCGCGCAGCGACGTGTACGCGGTGGGAGGCGTCCTGTACTGGCTGCTCACCGGGACCCCGCCCTTCGCGGGCGCGACCGTGGAGAACGTGCTGGTCGCAGCCATGAACGAACGCCCGCGCGCCCCCTCGTCCCTGAACCCCTCGGTCCCGCCCGCGCTCGACGCGCTCTGTGCGCGCTGCCTCGCCAAGGAGCCCGAGGGGCGGTTCGAGAGCGCCGCCGCGCTGCGGATCGCCTTGGAGGAGGCCCGCGCCGGGACGGCGCGCGTGCCGCCCCGCCGCTCGCGCGCGCTGCTCGCGGTCGGCGCCGGTCTGCTGCTGCTCGGGGGCGGTGTGGCCGCGGCCTGGGCCGGGTCGCGACACGAGGAGGAGCCCGAGGCGGAGCAGGTCAGCGTCGAGGTCGAGGCCGCGCTGCGCCGCGCCGACGGCGCGCTCGCGTCGGGCGACGCGCGCGCGGCGCTGGACGCGCTCGCCGCCATCGGCGCGGCCGAGCGGGCCCAGAACACCACGCGGGTGGCGGCGCTCGAGGGCGAGGCCCGCTGGCTCCTGGGCGAGCTCGAGGCGGCGCGGAGCGCGGCGACGAGCGCCGGCGGGCAAGCGCCGCTCCTGGCGCTGCTGCTCGCGGCGAGCGACGGGAACGCGCTCGCCGCGCCCCGCTGCGCGAGCGAGCTCGCCGCTCATGGCGCGCGCCCGGCGGGGGCGCTGGCGCGCGCCCTGGCGCTCGCGCGGCTGGGGATGGTGGAGGAGCCCAAGGAGGCGCTGCGCGTGCCGAGGGCTCCGGCCGACCCGCGCCCGCTCGCCCTCTCGCTCCTCGACGGCTCGGGCCCCGACGCGAGCGTGCTCGACGCCGTCGTGCCGCTGCTCCCGGCCCTCGGCCGCGCGGACCTCGACGGTGAGCGCGGCGCGCGGCTGCTCGCGCGCGCGGCGGCGCAGCTCGTGGAGGCGCCCGAGCAGGCGCTCGCGCTCGTTCGTCCGCTGGCGCGCGCCTTCGGCGCGGACCTCGCGGGGCTCGCCGGGGCGGCCGAGTTGCGGGACGCCGCGGTCCGCCGCGCGGACGCGATCGCGGGGGAGCGGCTCCCCATGGCGCTCCGGCCGGACGAGCGCTGGGCCGCCTACGGCCGCGCGCTCCCGCCGCTGCGCGTCGCCGTGCTGCTGGACCCCGCGGCCCAGCCTGGGGAGGCGCTGACGGCGCTGCTCGAGCTGCTCCGGCCGCCGAGCTCGGAGGAGCAGCGGGCGGCGCGCGAGGCGTGCAAAGCGACCGCAGACAGAGCGCCCCCAGATCTGCGCTCCCTCCGAGAGAAGTGGTGGCACTCTCCGGCCGCGTCGCGCGAGATCGCGTGGATCGCCTCGGAGGCCTTGATCATGAGCGGCCCGGACGCGGTGCCGGAAGCGCGCGAGTGGCTGCAG
Organism: uncultured Planctomycetota bacterium; assembly: GCA_964569055.1. GTDB lineage: Bacteria > Planctomycetota > J058 > J058 > J058 > JAWLGW01. The sequence continues at coordinate 10,989 of CAZMSZ010000101.1, forward strand.
GCGGCGATCGACGCGGGACCGCTCGAGCTGCCCGACCAGGACTTCGTGGTCCAGCTCGCCTACGTGATGAGTCGCGACCCGGCGCGGGCCGACGAGGGGTGGGCGCTGCTCGAGCGCGTCCTCGCGATCGACCCGCTCCACTCCGACGCCCTCGAGATCCGCGGCCGGCGCGAGCTCGAGCGGCCGGAGGGCGACCTCGCGCAGGCGGAGCGCGACCTCCGGCTGGCGTGCTACGCAGACCAGCGCCACCGCACCCTGTCGTCACGGATGCGCGATCCGTTCTACTGGCGGGTGGAGGCGGTGAGGCGCACCGACCCGAGCCGGGCCCGCGCGCTCTGCGACGAGTGGGAGGATTGGCCGGGCGAGACCGAGGCGAAGCACGGGGCACGCAAGAAGCAGCGGGACGCCCTGCGCGAGCGGATCGACGCCGCCTTGGGGCAGCGCTCCGTGACGGCCGCCGCGGAGGAGGACGGCGGCGCGTCCTCAGGCCAGCAGCTCGTCGAGCCGGACGGGACGGAGCCCACGGACCGCTAGCCCGTCGAGCACCGCGGCCGTGATCGCGCGCACGCGGTCGGGGTCCTGGCCGCCGTCGTGGAGGCACACGATCGCCCCCGGCGCGACGCCCGCCAGGACGCGCGCGACGACGCGTTCGACCGAGCGCCCGGTGGTGTCCAGCCCGCGGACGTGCCACGCGACGACCTCGAGCCCGAGCGCCGCGCAGGCCGGCGCCACGGCGTGGCTGACCAGGCCCATGGGCGGGCGGTAGTAGCGCGGCGCCGCGCCGGTCAGCTCGGCCAGCGTCTCCTGACAGCGCGTCAGCTCGCGGCGGAGGGCGCCCGTCCCGAGGAGGTTCGTCCACGCGGCGTGTCGGTCGGAGTGGTTGCCCACGAGGTGCCCCTCGCGCACGATCCGTCGCACCAGCTCGGGGTGGGCGCGCGCCCGCTCCCCGACCACGAAGAACGTCGCCTTGGCGCCGCGCTCGGCCAGGAGGTCGAGCAAGGCCGGCGTGGCCGCCGGGTCGGGGCCGTCGTCGAACGTGAGCGCGACCTCGGGCCGCCCGTGCGGCGCGCGCGTCCAGGCGCGGACCAGCAGCCCGGCGCCGGGGGAGAGCGTGGCGTAGGTCGTGACCGCCGCGGCGAGCAGCGCGAGCGCGAGCGCCACGGGCAGGCGCAGCGAAGGCGGGAGGAGCAGGCCCGCCGCGAGCGCCAGGAGCGCCGCCGCGAGCACGATCCAGGCGAGCGGCGGCCAGCGGCTCACGGCCGCGACCACACCGCCGACCACGACTCGCCCCAGCGGGGGGTCGCGACCACCATCACGCGCGACGGCGCCGCCGTGAGCGCGAACCAGGCCGGGTCGAGCTCACCCGAAAGGAGCGCCACGGCCGCCGCGCAGGCGAGGGCGGGCCCGCCCGCCAGCCCGCCGCCCCAGGCGGCGTAGGCGCGCGGCGCCAGCACCAGCGCGTCCGCCTCGTTCGCGGGCGCGGCGCCGCAGCTCACCGCCTCGAGACAGGCGAGCGGCGCGCTCGCCCCGGCGGCGTCGAGCCGCAGCACCGCGCCGCCCTCGAGCGGCGGCCCGCCGCCCGGGCCGCAGGCGCCCCACGCGCGGGTCACGTCCTCGATCACCTCGTCGACGCCGCCCACCAGCGCGGGCGCGGCTCCCCCGCGCGCGGCGCGGCGCTCCGCGAGGAGCAGGGCCTGCAGCCCGCTCGCCGGGCCGTGGACGATCGTGCGGCTCTCGCCGCGCGCGCCGAGCGCCTGCGCGACGGCGGCCGCGGCGGCGTTGTGGACCGAGGCCGAGAACGCTCGCGGCTTGGGGGCGGCCTCGTCGGCGACGATCATTTGCCGCACGAAGGCCTCGGTCTCGGTGAGCGAGCCCAGCGCCGTGCCGAGCAGGACGGCGGTCTCGGCGGGCGCGGCCTCCTCGCCGAGCGCCGTGCGCGCGAGCGCGGTGGCGAGCGTGGGGAGCCGCGCGCGGCGAGGGTGCTCGCCCGGCGGCGGGAGGGCCACCACGCGCGCGGCGGGGAACGGCGGGCACTCCGCGGCGCTGGCCACCGCGTAGCCGGTCACGACCAGGGCGCTCACGCGCCCTCCGGCGCGCTCAGCACCAGCGCCGTGTTGGCGCCGCCGAACCCGAACGAGTTGCTGAGGCAGGCCCGCGGCGCGCCGGGGCGGCTCTCGGCCAGCGGCACCAGCGCGCACTCGGGGTCGGGCGCGGTGAATCCGGGCGTGCCCGGGAGGAAGCCGCGCTCGAGGGCGAGCACGCACACCGCCGCCTCGATCGCGCCCGCCGCGCCGAGGGTGTGGCCGAACGCCCGCTTGGTGGAGGAGACCGGCGGGAGGGCGTCCCCGAACAGGCGTCGCAGCGCGCGCCCCTCGGCGCGGTCGTTGTCGGGGGTGCCGGTGCCGTGCGCGTTGACGTAGTCGATCGCGCCCGGCGCGAGCCCGGCCGCGGCGAGCGCCGCGCGCATGGCTGCCTCGGCCCCGCGCCCCTCGGGCTCGGGCCGGGTGGGGTGGTAGGCGTCGCAGGTGCTGCCGGCGCCCGCCAACAGGGCGAGCGGCCGCGCGCCGCGGGCGCGGGCCCGCTCGAGCGGCTCGAGCACCAGGAACGCCGCGCCCTCGCCCAGGCTCATGCCCCCGCGGCTCGCGTCGAACGGCCTGCAGCCGGCCGGGTCGACCGCCAGGAGCGAGGCGAACCCGTTCAGCGTCAGCCGACAGAGCGCGTCGACGCCGCCCGCCACCACCACGTCGGCCAGGCCGGCCGCGAGGAGGTCGGCGCCGTCGGCGAGCGCCTGCGCCCCCGAGGCGCAGGCGTTGGCGATCGTGAGCGCCGGGCCTCGCAGGCCGAACGCCGCGGCCAGCGCCGCGGTGATGGCGCCGGTCTCGTGGCCGGCCCACACCTCGGGCCACACGTCGGGCGACACGGCGCGCTCCTCGCGCGCGAGCGCGGCGAGCGCGCGCTCGGTCTCGGGCATGCCTCCCACCGTGCAGCCGACCGCCAGGCCGACCCGCAGCGCTCCGAGCGCGTCGGCCGCGAGGCCGGCGCTCGCCAGCGCGTCGGCGAGCGCGGGGCGCGCCAGCGCCACCGTGCGCGGGGCCTCCTCCACCCCGCGCACCTCGGCCACGGGGAGGTGACCGCAGCGGGGCGATCCGAAGCGCGTGAGCGGGCCCAGCCCGTCGCGCCCGGCGCGCAGCGCCGCCTCGGTGGCGTCGGCGCCGCGCCCGGCCGCGGTGAGCAGCCCGAGCCCGGTGATCGCGACCGTCACGCGGCCGCCCTCCACAGCGCGTCCGCCAGCGCGGCCGCGGGGCGCGGCGCGTCCCACAGCGCGCTCGGCGTGGGCAGCGCCGGGGCGGCCTCGCCGCTCCCCGCGGGCGCGAGCAGCAGCGCCGCGAGCGCGGGGGACGCGGGCTCGCCGCTGCGCGCCAGGGCCGGCGCGGGGAGCGCGTCGCCGAGCACGACCACGGCGGCGGCCGCCTCCCCTGCGGCCAGCCACAGCGCCGCTTCGCGCAGCGCCTCGCCCTCGCCGCCGGGGGCGGTGACCAGGGCCAGGGTCGGGCCGCGCAGCCCGTGGCGGAGCGCCAGCTCGCCCAGGCAGGTGCTCGGGAGCGTGTAGGGGAACACCGCGGGGGAGGGGTCGCTCGCGAGGCTGTCCGCGAACGCCAGGTCCGCCGCCAGGCAGCCGAACGCAGTCCCGAGCAGGAGCGCGGTCTCGGCGCGCAGCGCGGGCGCGAGCGCCGCGGCGCCCGCCGCCTCGAGCGCCAGGCTGGCGCGCTGCGCGAGCGGGTCGAGCCGGCGGAAGGTGGGGAACGCTCGGGTGGGGAAGCAGGCGCTCCAGCGCAGCCGCGCGCCGTCGAGGTCGCCCAGCGCGCTCGCCGGCACGAGCGAGCGCGCGCCGTCCGGACCGACGCCCACCAACCCGCGCTCGTCGAGCGCGCCCGCGCCGATCACCGCGGCGGCGACTCGCTCGGCGCTCACGCCGCGGCTCCCCGCCGCTCGAACACCAGCGCCGCGTCGATCCCGGCGAACCCGGCCGCCACCTTGAGCGCGGCGCGCGCGCGCGGGAGCGGGGTGGGCGCGCGCGGCAACGTCAGCGCCGGGTCGACGTCGGACTCCTGCAGGCCCACGTTGGCGGGGGCCACCCCGCGGCGCAGCGCCTCGATCGCGACCAGCGACTCGAGCAGGCCGGCCGCGCCCAGGGTGTGTCCGGTCTGGGCCTTGGTCCCCGAGGCGGGCGGCGTGGCGCCGCCGAACAGCCCGGCCAGCGCGAGCGCCTCGCTGGCGTCGTTGTAGCGGGTCCCGGTGCCGTGGAGGTGCACGTAGTCCACGTCGGCCGGCGCGAGCCCGGCCCGGGCGAGGGCCCGCCTGGCGGCGAGCCGCAGCCCTGCTCCGTCGCGGCTGGGGCCGGTGATGTGGTTGGCGTCGTTGCTCTCGCCCCAGCCGACGAGCGCGACGGGATCGGCCCCGTCGGGCCGCTCGCGGCCGAGGAGCAGGGCGGCCGCGCCCTCGCCCAGCGTCAGCCCGCGCCGCGCGGCGTCGAACGGGCGGCAGGGCTCGGGGTCGAGGGCCAACAGCGAGGCGAAGCCGCGCAGCACGAACGGGGTCAGCCCGTCGACGCCGACCACCAGGACCCGCTCCACGCGCTCGCGCGCCAGCCAGCGCGCCGCCAGCGCGAGGGCCGACAGCCCCGAGGCGCAGGCGCACGAGACGGTCGCCAGCGGGGCCGCGTCGACCGCGAGCTCCGCGCGCAGGCGCGTCGCCAGGCGCCAGGGGTTTCCCAGGCCCTCCGCCTGCGGATCGAGGGGGTCGATCCCCGCCAGGTCGCCCTTGGCGGTGGCGACGATCAGGCCGAGCCCCGCGCGCGGCGCGTCCCCCAGCGCCTCGCTCGCGGCGAGCCGGCCGAGCGCGAGCGGGAGCGAGCGCGCGGGCTCCCACACCTCGCGCGGGACCTCGCCCGCGGGCGGCGCCTCGGGCGGCAGCCCCGCGACCTCGGCGAGCCGCTCGCGCGGCCGCAGGCCGCTGCGTCCGGCGAACACCCCCTCGCGGAGCGCGGCCGCGCCGAGCCCGAGCGCGCACACCGCGCCCTCGCCCAGGACCCAGGCCGGCGCGCTCACGCCTCGCCTCCGGCGAGCCGGTCGGCGTGCGCGGCGAGGAACGCCTCGTAGAACTCGGGGCGCTTGAGCACCAGCACCCCGTCGAGGTCGGTGAACGCCTGCACCGTGCGCCCGACCGCCAGGCGCCGCCCGTCGTCCCCGGCGACCTCGTACGTGAACGTCAGGCGCGCGGCCGGCTCGGGGTGGAGGCGGGTGGTGACGGTGAGCAGCTCGTCGTGGCGCGCCGGCGCGTAGTAGTCGAGCGCGACGTGGACCAGCGGGACCACGAACCCCTGCGCGCGGATGTCCTCGTAGCGCAGCCCGAACGCCCGCCCGAACGCCTGGCGCCCCTCCTCGAGGTAGGTGACGTAGTGCCCGTGCCAGACGACCTGCAGCGCGTCGACCTCGTGGAAGCGGACCCGGACCTGCGCGCGCACCTCGAGGTAGCGGTCCGCGGGCTCGCGCCAGCGCCGGCCGGTGAAGGCGGTCACGCCGCGGCCTCGGGCGCGAAGAAGAAGGAGAGCTCGCCGCGCGCCACGAGCTCCTCGCCCACCCAGGCCTCGCCGATCACGAACGCCCGCGGCGGGAGCACCCGCCCGAGCGACACCACGTAGCGCACGCGCTCGCCCACGCGCGGCGAACGGCGCAGCTCCAGCTCGTGGAGCCCGGTCAACACGGCCGCGCCCGCGCCGCCGCGCAGCGCGGCGGCGGTCTGGGCGAGGCCCTCGATCAGGCCTCCTTCCCAGAGCGCGCCGGCCGGCGCGTGCGCGCCCTCGCGGACCCGGCCTTCGGCCTCGGCGCGCTCCGGCGCGACCGAGAGGAAGCGGTCCAGGCAGAGGATCGGCGCGCGATGCGGGACCAGCGCCGTGGGGTTCAAGCCAGAGCCTGGCCGCCTTGGCCGAGCTGCCGTCGCACCTGCGCGTAGATATCGCCCAGCGTGCGGATCTGCCGCGCCTCCGCCTCGGGGATCCGCGTCTGGAACGCCTTCTCGAGGGCGACGACCAGGTCCACGCCGTCGAGGCTGTCGAGGCCGAGGTCCTCGCCCAGGCGAGCCTCGGGAATCAGCTTGCCCTCGTCGACCTCGAACTCCTCGACGAGGATCTCGCGTACCTTGCGGGTCACCTGCTCGGTATCCGGGGATCCGCCCACACGCGCCTCCTGGTCGGGTGGATTCTAGACGGGCCGCTCCGGAATTGAACGGGCAGGGTCAATGGCTATTCAGCCCTGGGGGGTGGGCCCGTCGCCCCTGCCCTTGCCCTTGCCCTTGCCTGTCTGGCCGGAGGCTCTGCGGGTCCGTCGGCTGAGGCCGGGCAGGGGCAAGGCTCACGACTCCACACCTCATTGCCCAAGCGGCGCACGGGCACGGGCGCGGGCACGGTCACGGAGAGCACGAGATCTGTGGAATCGTCAGGCGGCCAAGGGCAAGGACGTGAGAGCGATCAATCGCTACCCAGTCGCGTGAGGGCCGCCTCGGCCTCGGCCCGGTCGGGGCCGAAGGGCGGAGGGACCGCGAGCGCCTCGGCGTACCGCCTCCGGGCGGCCGCGGACTGGCCGGTGGCCTCGAGCCCGCGCCCGAGCAGCAGCAGGGCCTGGGGGTCGCCCGGGTTGAGCTCGAGCGCCCGCTCGAGGTCGGCGAGGTGCTCGGCGGGCGCCTCGGCGGCGGCCTGGATCAGCCCGCGGGCCTCGGCCACGCGCGTCAACGCGTCGGTCTCCAGGAGCGGGTCCGCAGGGATCACCGGGGTCGCCGGCTCGCCGAAGGCCTCGATCGAGTAGGGGTCGAAGGCCCCCAGGCCGTGGGGGCCGCGCGAGACCCACAGCACGCCCGCGGTCACGTCGGCCACCACCGCGTGCGTGGCGATCAGGGCATCGATCGCGCCGCGATGCCCGAGCGGCAGCGGCGCGTCGCCCAGACCGCGTCGGTCGCGGAGCACGGCCACCGCGGCGACCGGGTCGAGCTCCCCCGAGCGGGCGCGGACCAGCTCCTCGACCCGCGCCCGCCGCGCCGTGGTGGTGCCCACCGCCATGTGGGCGCGGTTGCCGGGGTCGTCCTTCAGCTCGGGGGTCTCGAGCTGGTTCGCCTGGAACAGCGCGCCGCCCTCGAGCGGGCGCACCGCCGTCCGCGCCGGGGTCTTCTCGACCACGACCGCCTCGCCGGTCTCGCCGTCGGCGATCAGGTAGGTGTCGGTCACGAACACCCGCGCGGCGGTCACGATCGCGATCGCCTCGGCGAGGTCGTCCGCCTGCTGCAGCACCTTTCGCACGACGAGCGACACGGGCGTGCCGATCCGGGCCCGGTCCGACGAGTGCGCCCCGTTGAGCGAGCAGTAGATCCGCTGGTCGTTGAGCCCCGTGACGGCGCCCGCCATGCCGGGCCACACGACCGAGAGGAAGGCGTGGCCGCGCTCGGGGCGGACCAGCGCGATCACCTTGTTGCGGTCGAAGTGGCGGCCGGCCTCGAAGTCGAACGCGCGGCCCACCAGCAGGTGCCCGTCGCGGGTGTGCGGGGCGGCGGCGGCGAAGGCGGTGCAGGCCACGACCGGCTTATCCCACACCCAGTGGGCGATGTCGTGGGCCGCGTGGTAGTTGAGGATCCGGTGGTAGCGCGAGCCGAACGCGGCGTACGGGTCGGGCCCGACCCGGGCGCGCGCCAGCCCCAGCACCTCGAGCTGCACCTCGGGGGCCACGAAGCTGGGCAGGCTGCGGTTGTTGATCAGCACCGCGGTGGCGAGGGCCCAGCGCGCGAGGGTGGAGGGGACCAAGCGCTCGACGGTCTCCATCAGCGAGCGCTCTTGCTCCTCGAGGAAGGCGCGCGTGAGGGTGGCGTTGGCGTAGCCCCGGGTGAACGGGTCGCCCTCGAGGTACAGCAGCGAGCGGCCGGGGCGCTCCTGGAACCAGCTCGCGCCGAGGTGCACGCGGCCCGTCGCCGGGTCGGCGCGCGGGGTCTCCGCCAGGATCGCGGGCTCGCCCTCGAGCGGCGGCGGCGTCGCGAAGCAGGTCTCGAGCCACAGCCGGAACGCGCCCGCCCCGATCACCAGCAGGGCGAGCGCGATCGCGGCGGCGCGGCGGAGCCGGCGCCGACGCGGCGGGACGAGGTCGACGGGCGGCGGCGGGGGGGCGTCCACGGGGCCCGATCTTCGGGGCCCGACGCCGCTCGTCAAGCGGCGCTCACCTCGTCGCGGACCAGCTCGTGCGCGAGCGCGGTCGGGTCGCCCGGGTGCAGCTCGCGTGTCAGCGCCGGCTGGCTCTCCGTCAGCACGGCCCGCAGCGAGACCAGGCCGCGCTGCGTGCGGTGCAGCGTGATCCGACCGTGGCGCTCGAGGGCCTTGGCGTAGCTCTGGATCAAGCCCGCCTCGAGCTGCAGGTCGCGGCACAGGCGCTCCACCGTCCGGTCCCCGTAGAGCCAGAGCTGGAGCAGCAGCTCCTTGGCGGTGAGCCCGTCGGGGTCGACCGCGCGCGGGCCGCGCCGCGCGACGCGTTCTTGCTCGTCGTGCTGGGCGCGCAGCGTCTCCTGGAGCGTCCGCACGTACGGGTGCAGCTCGACGTGCTCGGGACAAAACGGCTTGCCGTCCCGCGTCCGCTCGGCGCAACCCTCTGCCGCGCAGCGCACCGTCTCGCGGCAGTCGATCGGACCTACGCGGTTCAGGGTGCGGACCATGTGTTGACTCCTCGCTCTTCCGACCTGGGGCTCCCCACGAACGCCCAGGGGTGGGTAGGAATTCCCGCTTCGTGAGCGGCCCCCGACCTGTCTGGTGAGACGGCGCAGGCGGCCTTGGTTTCGCTGGACCCGAGGTGCACCCCCGGCCGATTCGGCGCTCGTTCGGGCCACGGGGGCTCGAACCGGTTGCTGGCACGAGAGTTGCCGGAAGCATCGGCGCAGGAGGTGCCCATGAACGTCCAGATCGCGTTCCACGGCGTCGAGTCCGACCCCCGCCTCGAGGCGTTGATCCGGGAGCAGGTGGACAAGCTCGAGCGGTTCCACGGGCGGATCACGAGCTGCCGGGTCGTGGTGGAGCAGCCCCACCGCTCGCGCGAGTCGAACCCGAGCTGGGAGGTGCGGATCGACCTGCACGTGCCGCCGCAGCACGTGCTGGTGGTGCGCCAGCCCTCGCGCGAGGCGCCCGCCAAGGGCGACGCGATCGGCACGGTGTACGCGGCGTTCGAGGCGGCCAAGAGCCGGCTCCGGCGGCTCAAGGAGCGGCAGGACGCCTGGGGCAAGGGGGAGCCCCGCGGCGGGGCCGAGGCCGCCGACTGGGGCGTGGTGCAGTGGATCGGCGAGGACCACGGGTTCGTGCGTGCCCTCGACGGGCGCGAGGTGTACTTCCACCGCAACAGCGTGCTGGAGGACCGCTTCGACGAGCTGCGCGTCGGGAGCGGCGTGAGCTTCGCCGAGGAGATGGGCCGCGAGGGACCCCAGGCGAGCTCGCTGCGGGTGGAGGAGGCCCACCCCAAGCCCTAGCCCGGATATTGCGCGACTTCGTCGCTCCATATCCGAGCTAACAGCGGCGG
>CAZMSZ010000102.1:0-16054 GCA_964569055.1 uncultured Planctomycetota bacterium
CCCGGCCTGGCCCTGGGCTACTCGCGCGCGGGCCTCGTGAAGCTCCTCCCCGACGAGCGCACCGTGGTCGTCGCCTCCCTCGAGGGCGCGCCCCGCGCGCCACCCTGCGCCGGCCGGACGAGGTCCTGGGCGCGTCGTTCGCCCCGGATGGGAGCGCGGCGCTGCTCGTGGACGAGCGCGGCACGCTCGCGTGGTTCGACCTCGCCGCGGGCGCTCCCCGCGCCCGCTGGACCCGCTCGGCCGGCGATGGCGTGCTCGCCGTTCAGCTCACCCCCGACGGGGAGCGGCTCCTCGTCTCGAGCGACCGTGGGCTGCAGGTGTGGGACGCCGGATCGGGCCGCGCGCTGCACACGCTGGTCGGGCACCGTGCGCCGGTGAGCGCGATCGCGCTCAGCCCGGACGGGAGGTGGGCCTACACCGGCGGCTTCGACCGACGGCTGCTGCGGTGGGACCTGAGCGCCGCGGGCGAGGGTGAGGAGTCGCCGCGCTGAGGGCGGCCCAGCTCGTGCGCGGCCCGTCTGCTCGCCGTCGGACGCACCAGCGTGGGGGGAGCTGCGCTGGCGAGGACCGCGCATGGGGTGTCCTCGCCTGTCGGCCGCGCGCCGCAGCGGCGAGACGCCGGGCGCTGGGCGGCGGCCGGCTGCGGCCGGGTGCGGGGTATGCTCGACCCACCATGGCGCTCCCCGCCGAGATCGGACCGTACGTGGTGCTCGGCGAGCTCGGGCGGGGCGGCATGGGGGTCGTCCTGCGCGCGCGGCACCGCGGGCTCGGGGCGGAGCGGGCGCTCAAGCTGATCGAGGTCCCCGCGGGCGAGGCGAGCTCGCGCCTGGCGCGGTTCGAGCGCGAGGCGACGGCGCTCGCGCGGGTGCGCCACCCCAGCGTGGTCGCCGTCCACGAGTGCGGCCGAGTGGACCGGTGGCTGTACTTCGCCATGGACGTGGTGGAGGGAGAGCCGCTCGACCGCGTGCTGCGCGCGCGGCGGTTTGCGCTGGGCGAGGCGCTCGACGTGCTCGTCGCGCTGTCCCGCGGCGTGGCCGCGCTCCACGCGCTCGGGATCGTGCACCGCGACCTCAAGCCGTCCAACGTCGTGCTCACCCCCGACGGCCGCCCCGTCCTGCTCGACCTCGGCCTGGCGATCCTGACCGACGAGGAGCGCCGGCTGACCCGCACCGGCGACGTGGTCGGCACGCCCGCCTACATGGCGCCCGAGCAGCTCCAGAGCAAGGACCTCGCCCCCTCGCCGCGGATCGACGTGTACGCGCTCGGCCTGCTCGCGTTCGAGGTGCTCACGGGCTGCCCGGCCGTCCCGAGCGCAGGCAGCGCCAGCGAGCTGGTGGGCCAGATCCTGCACCGGGACCGGCCGCGCCTCGGCGCGATCGACCCCGACCTGCCCGCCGCGCTCGACGCGCTGTGCGCGCGCGCCATGGCCCGCGAACCGGCGCGGCGGCCCGCCGACGCGGCCACCCTCGCGGCTGCCCTCGAGGCGCTGCGGGCCAGCCCCGGGCCGTCGGTCCGCGGCCGGCGACGGGCGTGGGCGCTGTTCGGCGTGGCCGCGCTGGCGCTGCTCGGCGCCGCCGGAGCGGTCGCCGCCGCGACCGGGCGCGAGACGGGTGAGGTCGCCTCCCAGCCCGCGCCGTCGACGCCGCCCCACGACGTCGCGCCGCCACGCTCACCGCGGCCGCTCGACGAGGCGGCGCTGGCCGCGGGGCGCAGCGCGCTGCGCGAGCTGCGCCGGGCCGAGCCGAGCGCGCGCCCGGCCGCCGCCGAGGCCTGGCTCGCCGAGTATCCCGGCCACCCCGACGCTGCCGAGGTCGAGGAGCTGGCTCGGCGCGCGCGCTACGAGTTCCCGGCGCGCGTGATCAGCTCGCCGAGGCTACACCGCGGCCTGCTGCTGGCCGACGGCGAGCGGGCGATCGGCTCGACCCACGACGGGGACCTGCGCTGCTTCGACCTCGTGCGGGGCGAGGTGCGCGACCTCCAGCCTCCGGGCTCGCGCTACGCGACCGCGCTGACGCTCGGGCCCGACGGGTCGAGCGTGCTCCTCGGCGCGCTCGAGCAGCGCGAGGTGCACTGGGTCGACGCCTCGGGCGAGCTGCGCGCCCGCTGGCCGGTCGGCATGGAGGTGCGGGCGATCGCTGTGGCGCCCGACGGCCGTCGGCTCGCGTTCGGCGGGCTCCACCCCGAGGTGCTGGTGGTGGACGTCGCGCGCGGCGAGGTCGTGGCGCGGCTCGGGCCGCACGCCGGACAGGTCAACGGGCTGGCGTTCACGCCCGACGGCCGGCTGGTCGCCGCCGTCGGCACCTCGGCCCTCGAGGCCGCGCAGGTCGTCGACCTCGCGGTCTACGTGTGGGACCCCGACCGGGCGGTCCGGCTCGCCAAGCTCCCCGCCGCCGGGAAGCCGGCTCGGGTCGCCGTGCTCCCCGACGGCCGCACCGCCTGGGTCGGCGACGACTCGGGCCACCTCGCGAGCTACGACCTCGTCCGCTACGAGCGCGGCCGCGAACTCGAGGGCCCCCGCCGGGCCAACGAGTTCGACCCGGTGCGCGTGGCTCACCTCCAGGGGTTGCACGGCGTCACCCCGTCGGCGGACGGGCGGCTGCTCTACACCTGCTCGGGCGGGGCTCGCTTCGACAAGCGGTCGGGCAACGACTTCGCCGTGTGGGACCTCGAGCGCGAGGTCGCCCTGCTGCGGCGGAGCTGGCCCGAGCCGGTGCTCACCCTGAGCGTCGCGCCCGACGAGCGGAGCGTGCTCCTCGCCTTCGAAGGCCGCCTCGAGCTGTGGCTCCTCCCGCCGCGCGACGAGCTGCTGGCGCGCCCGCCGGAGACGCGCTCGCGCTGAGTCGCGCTGACGTCGCGCTCCGGAAAGAGTGACGGCCGGGGTTGCCCCCGGCCGTTCCTCGTCAGACACGTCTTGGTTCCCGCTCGCTCCCTCTCCGGAGCCTGATCGGGCCGACTCGGGGTCGAGCCACGCGAAGCCACCACCGGTGAAGCACCGGTGATCGATCGCGCGACGCGCCTCTCTTGGGGTTTCCCGCCCTCCGCGGCCTTGTATGCGCACGACCGGCGACCTCGTGGGCCTCGATCGCCGCGCGCCGACGTCTCACGTCCGCGCCGCTCCGTGCGCCGTTCCCCCGCCACGTTTCATGGCGAGCTCATTCCGCCCTGGGCCGGGCCCCCTTCAGAGTTCTCTCACCCCCTTCGACCCATCCGGCCCTGCGGCCGGATTCGACTCCCATGAGGTCTTGGTGACCTTCAACGGCATCCCCGGACGAGCCCCGCAGTGAGGCGGCCGTCCCTCGCCGCCTCGGCTCCGCTCTCAGGCTTTCTCGACCTCTCAGCGGTTTTCGCAGGCCCGGGTTCCACGGCCTTGTTTCATGCCGCAACCATTCGTGGCCACTGCCCTCAGGGTCTTCCCCTCGCAGCGATCGCGCGCCCCTCTCGAGGCCGCCAGCTCCCTTGCCGTCATCCACCGGCGTGCAGCGCCGCGCCGCGCCGAGCCCTGATTCCCCCGCGGTTTCCCTCGACGCCCGCGCCCGAAGGCGCAGTGGCCGAGCTCCCCCGCGGGCTCGGGGTCCCTTTCCCCAGGCGCACACGCCCGGTTCCCGGTTCCCCTCGGTCCCAGCGCGACGGAACCGTCGCGTTCCGCCAGCTTCACCGACTTCGAAGCGTTCCTCCCGCTGACGAGTCCGTTCGCATCCGACCAGGGAAAAGCAAGTTAACCCTGAGCGGCGGTCGCTACCCTCTTGGCCTTCTGCCCCTCCAGAGTTCTGCCCTCGCGCCTCGGAGCCTCGGACCCGCCCGACCGCCCAGGGGCCCCGAAGGACCCCGCGACCGAACACCGCCCTTCGCACCACGGGCCGAAGCCCGCGCCGCTCGGAGCGCGCGACCCCGAGGACGACCTGTCCCACGTGGAGACCGGGGCCCTCGAAGCCGGGTGGGACCTCACCGCCGCCGCGCCACGAGGGCGAGGGACGGCTCGATCCGCTCGGCGAACTCCGGCCCGGGTGTCGGGCCGGCCGCGCCGCCTCTCGGCGACGACTCCTGCTCCCCTGGCCTTCAGCGAACGGCAGCGCCGCCCGCCTGACCTCCGGAGCCTCGAAGTACGCTCGGGTCGACGACCTCGGGGTTCTCTCGCGGAGCACCGAAGTGATCCGCGCGTGATCCGGCGATCGCCAGCCTCTCCTGGGGTTCCTTGCCTCCTCGACATCCTCGCGGTCGCGAGGGCGCGCCGACTCATGGCTTGCCCCCGAAGGGGTTCACCGGGAGCACGACCGCCCGTCTCCGGGCGTCCGGCCGCTCCCTTCGAGCCGTTGCGCACTCTCTCCCCCGACCCGCCCACCCGTAAGGGCCTGCGGACCGGAGCACCTCGTCGCCGTCGTTTCGGCCTGTCGGCGGGAACCGCTCCGCGCCTGACGGGGCGAAGGATACGCGCCGCTCCCCCCGGCTCCAAGCACGTCTTGCCGGGCAGGGCCTCGCCAGCGCTGTGGAGCAGGCATGGCGCTTCGTCCACACCCGACGCATGTCGAGCGGCCGACGCGGGGCGCCGGTGGAGACCGTGGGGAGACGCGTCCGGACCGGCCTGACAAAGATTTTTCTGATTTTTCTCTGGGCGGCCTCACCGGCCGGGCGCGCCGCTCGCCGGCCCTACACCGGCCTGCTGGGACCTCCCACCGCAACCGCCTCGACCGGCGCGAGTTCGGACGCGGGGGCGCGCTCGACCCGAGCGAGTCTGCGCCGCAATCACTAGGTGCGCTAGACACTCTCGCGCAAGCCGCCTCAGGCCGTCGCCGCTGTCTCGTTGCCGAGCAAGGAGTTGTGCGCGCGCGCTCCCGCCGCCTCCTCCTGCGAGAGCGTCCACAGCCCGTATAGTCGCGCCCCCGCGAGGAAGCCATGTCCACTTACGTGCTCGTCGCCCTTGCCGCGCTCGCCGTGCTCGCCCTCCCGCTGCTGTTGGGCGCGTTCTCCACGTCCTCGCCGAGCGAACCGGGCCCAGCCCCAGCCGGCTCCGACCCGAGCGTGCTGTTCGCGCAGCTCGACGCGCCCGGTCGCAACTGGATCACGCCGGCCATGCTGCTGCGGCTCGAGACCTACCTGCGCGAGCCGCTCGAGCTGCCTCGCCCCTCGGGGCGCCGCACCCTCGGCCCGCTGCTCGACGCGCTCGAGGTCCGCCCGCCCGTCCTCGCGCTGCCGATCCCCGGCGAGGAGGAGCGCCCCGGCGCGACGCTCCTCGTCGAGCACGAGCATTTGCCGCCGCTGGTCCAGACCCTCGACGGCTGGCTGGCCGAGCCCGAGCGGGTCGTGACCAGCCTGGCGCGCGCGCTCGCCCAGCCCGAGCCCGAGCTGCGGGCCGAGCTGGCCCCCGTGCTCGCGGGCGAGCGCCCCGCGGCGCCGACCCCCGCGCAGGAGCTGCTGGCGTTCGCGCGCGCCCTGCGCGAGCGCGCCGCCCTCGCCGACGCGGCGACCGGCAGCCTGGTCGTGCGCTACCTCGGCCCCCTGGAGGCCGCCAAAGCCACGGGCGACGACAGCGACGCCGACGGCGGGGGGGACGCGGCCGCGAAGGGAGACGCGGCCCACGACCCCGACCAGGCCGCGCTCGCCGCGCTGCTCGCCGGTCCGTTCGAGGAGGCGCGCGAGCACCTGCGCCTGGCGCTGGTGCCGCCCTGGGTGCCCGAGGCCGACCCCGAGGTGCCGCTCCTCGCGCGCGAGGACCTGCCGGGCACCCTGAGCGTGCTCCAGCTCGAGCTGCGCGAGCGCCTCCACGCGTTCGGCGCCGAGGACGCCGCCCCCTGGGGGGTCGCGCCCGACGCGCTGTTCGCGGCCGCGCTCGAGGAGGCCCGGCGCGTCCCGTGGGGCGAGCCCGTCGCGCAGCGCGCGCTCGGCGAGGTGAGCGTCCTCGCGTTCCAGCACCCGCAGGCCGGCGCGCACGCGCTGCTCCTCGGCGAGCGGCCCGAGCTCGTCGGGCCCGGCGGGACGCTGTTCGCGCTGCCCTACCCCGACGTGCTGGTCGTCGCCCCGCAGACCGACCCGAGCGACGAGGAGGCGTGCGGCGCCCGCCTGGCCGCGGTGCTCGAGCTGTGCGACGAGGTGGAGTCCCGCCAGCCGCCGCTCCTCGACGGCGCGCTCCTGCGCGCGCCCGACGGGACGACCACCGCGCTCGAGGCCTGATTCAGCCCTCGCCCTGCTCGCGCACGAGCCGCAGCGCGCCCTCCACCCAGCGCGGGTCCGCGTTGAGGCAGGGGGTCACGACCAGCGCCTCGCCGCCCGCCGCGAGGAACGCCTCCTTGGCGCGCAGGCCGAGCTCCTCGAGGGTCTCGAGGCAGTCGGCCGCGAAGCTGGCGGGCACGATCGCCAGGCGGCGCACGCCCTCGCGCGCCAGGGCGGTCACCCGCTCGTCGGTGTAGGGGGCGAGCCACGGCTCACGTCCCAGGCGCGACTGGAACGTCAGCTCCCACCGCGCGGGCTCGAGCCCGAGCGCCGCGGCCAGCGCGCGCGCGGTGGCGAAGCACTGCGCGCGGTAGCAGGCGCGGTTGTGGGGCCCGATCGCGTCGCAGCAGCTCGCGGACGCGAGGCAGCGGGCGCCGGTCGGGTCGGCCTGCCGCACGTGGCGCTCGGGGATCCCGTGAAAGCTGATCAGGACGCGCTCGGGCGCGGCCTCGGCCAGCGCGGGCCCGCTCACGGCGGCCAGCGCCTCCACGAAGGCCGGGTGGTCGTAGAACGGCGGCACCACGCTCAAGGCCGGCACCCGCTCGCGCGCCCCGGCCGCGCGATACAGCTCGGCCGCCGCCGAGCCGTACGAGGAGGCGGCGTACTGCGGGAACAGCGGGAGGGTGACCACGCGCGTCACCCCGGCCGCGTCGAGCTCGGCGAGGGCGGCCTCGAGCGAGGGGCTGCCGTAGCGCATGCCGAGCGCCACGGGCACCCCGAGCCGCTCGCGCAGCGCGCGCGCGAGCGCCTCGCCGTGGACGCGCAGGGGCGAGCCCTCCGCGGTCCAGATCTGCTGGTAGGCGTGGGCCGAGCGCGGCGAGCGGAACGGGAGGATGATCAGGTTCAGGAGCAGCCAGCGCCGCCAGGCGGGCAGGTCGATCACCCGCGGGTCGGAGAGGAACTCGCGCAAGAACCGCCGCACCTCGCGCGTCCGCGGGGCGTCCGGCGTGCCGAGGTTGATCAGGAGCAGGCCCCAGGGGGCGCTCACGGGGTCGTCCCCGGCGGCTGCGTCAGCCACCTCCGTGCCCGACGCCCGCCGCGCCCGAGGCTCTCCGGCACTCAGCCCTTCTTGGGCGGGCGCATCATGCGCATGACCTGCGCCACGTTCTCCGGATCGAGCAGCGTGAGCCCGTTGAACTCGCCCGCCATGAGCGACTCGCCGCCGTCGATCGTGACCTGCTGGCCCGTAATGTAGCCCGAGCCCTCGGAGAGCAGATACGCCGCCAGGTTCGCCAGCTCGATGTGCTCGCCGTAGCGGCGCGCCGGGAGCTTGTTGGGCGAGAGGACCTCCTCCATGCCGGGCGGCACCAGCTTGGCCCAGGCGCCCTCGGTCGGGAACGGCCCGGGCGCGATCGCGTTGCAGCGGATCTTGTGGCGCGCCCACTCGACCGCGAGCGAGCGCATCATGACGAGCACCCCCGCCTTCCCGCAGGCCGAGGGGAGGACGAACGACGAGCCCGTCTCGGCGTAGGTGGTCGTGATCGAGAGGATCGCCCCGCCGGTCCCCTGCTCGATCATGCGCCGCCCCACCGCGAGCGTGGCGTGGAACGTCCCCTGCAGCACGATCCCCACCACCGAGGCGAACCCGTTGGGGGTCAGCTCCTCCGAGGGGCAGAGGAAGTTCCCGGCCGCCGCGTTGACCAGCCCGTCGATCCGCCCGAAGCGCTCGACGGCCTTGGCGACCATGGCCTCGACCTGCGCGAAGTCGCGCACGTCGCAGCTCACGCCCAGCCCCTGCGCGCCCTTGGCCTCGAGCTCGCTCACGGTCTCGTCGAGCACCTGCTGGCGCCGCCCCGTGACGACCAGCCGGGCGCCCAGCTCGCCGAAGCGGAGCGCCATGCTCTTGCCCAGGCCCGAGCCGCCGCCCGTGACCACGATCACCTTGTCCTGCAGCAGGTCGCTCTGGAACACGGCGCCTCCCTTCAGCGCTCGAGGTCCGAACGGGTGTAGAGCGCGCGGAACGGGACCCCGAGCGCCTCGATCCGCTCGCGCCCGCCGGCCTCGCGGTCGACCAGGCAGAACGCGCCGACCACCTCGGCCCCGCCCCCCTGCTCGCGCAGCCGCTCGATCGCCTGCGCCACCGAGCCGCCCGAGGTCATGACGTCGTCGACCACGAGCACCCGGTCGCCCGCGCCGAGCGGCGGCCCTTCGATCGCCTTCTGCAGCCCGTGCCCCTTGGCCTGGGCTCGCACGTAGCACAGCTTGAGCGCCGTCCCGCGCTGGTGCGCCAGCAGCCCGCTCGCCGAGACCATGGGGCAGGCCCCCGTCGTCGGGCCGCCCAGCGCGGTCGCGCCGCGGTCGCGCGCCTCCTCGAGCACCGCCTCGGCGACCAGCGCCGAGCCCTCGGCGCTGAGCGTCACCAGGCGCCCGTCCACGTAGAAGTCGCTCTTGGCGCCCGAGGCGAGGGTCACCTCGCCCTGGTGAATGCAGGCCAGGATCAGCTCGCGCAGCCGCTCGCGGTCCATGAAGGGTGCTCCTCCCGTCGGGCGGCGGATCTTACAGGACCGCCGCGACCGGGGGGCGCGCGCCGCGGGGGTCGCGCACCGGCGCGCCGCGGATAAGCTCTCGCCCATGAACGAGCCCCTCGCGCGCGGCTGCGCCGCCGGTCGCGTCGCCGCCCTCCCCGGCGAGCTGCGCCTGGTCGAGCTGGGCGGACTGTGGGTCCACGCCAGCGTGCCCGCCCTGTTCCAGGAGCGGGTCGCCGCGGCGCCCCACCACACCGTGTCGTTCGTGCGCGAGGGCGGCCGCTGGCGCGGCCGGGCCATGGCGCAGATCGGCGAGGACGTGCGCCGCGTGGCCCAGGGGCTGCTCGCGCTCGGGGTCGAGCGCGGCGACCGGGTCGCGATCGTGAGCGACACGCGCCCCGAGTGGGGCCTGATCGACATGGCGATCCTCCACCTCGGCGCCGTCACGGTCGGGGTCTACCCCACGCTCCCGCCGGGCGACGTGGCGTATCAGCTCGAGCACGCCGGCGTGGTCGTGGCCGTGGTCGAAGACGCCGCGCAGCTCGCCAAGCTCGCGCCGGCGCGCGAGCGGCTGCCCGCGCTGCGCGAGGTGGTCACGATCGAGCCCACCCCCGGCGCGCCCTCGCTGGCCGACCTCGCCGCGCGCGGCGACGCGCTCGAGCAGGGCCCCGCGCGGGTGGAGGCGGCCTGGCGCGCCCTCGGCCCGAGCGACCTCGCCACGATCATTTACACCTCGGGCACCACCGGCCGCCCCAAGGGCGCCATGCTGACCCACGGCAACCTGACCTACACCGTGCACGCCGCCGCGCGCGTCCTGCCCCACGCCGAGGACGACACCAGCGTGGTGTTCTTGCCGCAGGCGCACGCCCTGCAGCGCGTCGCCTCCTACGGCGGGCTGCTCACCGGCGCCCGCGCCTACTACGCCCGCTCCTACCAGCACCTGATCGACGACATTCGCGAGGTCGAGCCGACCGTGCAGGTCAGCGTGCCCCGGCTGTGGGAGAAGCTCCACGCCAGGCTGCAGGAGGCGGTCGCCGCGGCGTCGCCCCGCCGGCGGCGGGTGTTCGAGTGGGCGCTCGAGGTGGGCCGGACGGCCGCGCCCTACCGCAAGGCGGGCCGCCCGCTCCCGCTCGGCCTGCGCGCGCGCCACGCGCTGGCGCGGCGGCTGGTGCACGAGCCGCTCAAGGCGCGCCTGTTCGGGCGCAACGTGCGCTACCTGACCTCGGGCGCGGCCCCGATCGAGCCCGCGATCCTGGAGCTGTTCTACGCGCTCGGGCTGCTCGTGCTCGAGGGCTGGGGCCTGACCGAGACGGCCGCGCCGGTCACCCTGAACCTGCCGCACGCCTTCGCGTTCGGCAGCGTGGGCCGCCCCCTCGAGGGGACCGAGGTCCGCGTGGCCGACGACGGCGAGCTGCTGGTGCGCGGCCCCGGCGTGTTCGTGGGCTACTGGCGAGACGAGGCGGCCACCGCCGAGGCGTTCACCGAGGACGGGTTCTTCCGCACCGGGGACGTGGGGGAGGTCGACGCCGAGGGCTTCGTGCGGATCACCGACCGCAAGAAGGACCTGATCGTCCTCTCCAACGGCAAGAACGTCGCCCCGCAGAAGGTCGAGAACGCGCTCAAGACGATCCCGCTGGTGGGCAACGCGCTGGTGGTCGGCGACCGCCGGAGCTACCTCGTGGCGCTGCTGACCCTCGACGCCGAGGACGCGCTCGCCTGGGGCCGCGCCCGGGGCCTGGTCCCCGAGGAGGCGCGGGTCCGCCTGGGCGAGGAGGCCGCCGCCCGCCCGCACCTCGAGCGCCTCGCCGCCCACCCCGACCTCGTGCGCGAGCTCGAGGCCGGCGTGCGCGCGCGCAACGCCACGCTGCCGCGCTTCGAGCAGGTCAAGGCCTGGCGGGCCTTGGGTGAGGTGTGGAGCCCCGAGGAGGGCAGCCTGACCCCGACCCTCAAGCTGAAGCGGCGCGTGATCGCGCAGCGGCACGCCGCGCTGCTCGAGGCGCTCTACGGGGGCGGATAGCTCGCGGCGCTACCGCAGCGCGGCGGCGTGCACCAGGCGCCCGTCCTCGTCCACGAACACCAGCGTCACCCCGCGCGGGCCGCTGGCGCGGTAGACGGCGCTCACCCCGTTGGCGCGCGGGGCCTCCTGCAGCCGGCGCGCGTCGGCGAACAGCGCCAGCAGCGCGCGGTGGTCGTCGCGGGTGCGCGTCTCGCCGGGGGTGATCGCGCGGTCGCCGTCGGCGCCGAGCGCCTCGGTGGCGGCGTCGGCCTCGCGCTCGAGGGCCGCCTCGAGCAGCGCGGTGCGCAGCAGCCGCGGGAGGGCGCGCGTCAGCTCGCTCGCGCCGCCGAGCACGTCGAGGCTGCGCGGGCGGTGGTTGATCGAGACCGCCAACCCGCGCAGGCCGCGCGTCCCGCGGGCGATCGCGTGCAGCCGGCGCTCGAGCTCGCGCGCCTCGGGCTCGATCTGGTCGAGCACGGCGGCCAGCCGCCGGGTCTCGCTCTGGCGCGGGTCGGCGAGCGCCTCGAGCAGGAGCGCGACCGGGCCGGGCTGGGCGCCCTTCGCGAGCGCCGCGCGGGCCGCGCTCGGGAGCAGCACCGACGCGGGCAGGACCGGCGCGTGTCGGCGCGGGTCGCCCAGGCCGTCCCAGGCCACGGCGAGCACGTTGACGAGCTGCATGCGGCTCTTGAGCGCGGCGGTGGAGATCGCGATCCGCAGGCCGAGCGGCGCGTCGAGCAGCTCGCCGTGGAGCAACAGCTCGTCGCTGCGCGCCGGGCGCAGCTCGCACCGCTCGGGGCCCGAGGGCGCGGTCTCGCGGACCGTGGGCGGGGTGGGCGCGCGGCGCGTCCCCAGCCGATCGCGCCCCTCGGGGTCGCGCACGAAGAACAGGGTCAGGTCGCGGTAGGCCAGCCCGTCGGAGAGCTGCAGGCGGCCGAGGAGCTCGCGCACGGGCTCGGGCGGCGGCGGGGGCTCGAGGCGGGGCGTGGGCGCGGGCTCGGGCGGGGGCGCCGGCTCGGCGGCCGCCAGGGCCGCGGGCGCGGGGGCGGCGGGCTCGGCCGGCTCGGCCGGCTCCGGCGCGTGCGCGGCCGGGGGCTGCGGGAGCTCGGGCAGGTGGAGCGCGAGCTCGACGGGCTCGGGCTCGGGGGCGGCGGGTCGCTCGGGCGGCGGCGCGGGGGCGAGCGGCTCGACCTCGATCGCCAGCTCGACCCCCACCGACGGGAGCGGGGGCGCGCGTCGCTTCGCGGCCAGCGGCGGCGGCGCGCTCGGCGCAGGGGCGCGGCCCGTCCACGCGGCGAACCCCACCGCGAGCGCCAGCCCGGCGGCGAGCGCGGTGAGCACCAGGAGCGGTCGCCGGGCGGGGGGCCGGTCGAGCTCGGCGAGGTCGCGGGCGGAGAGCGCGGCCAGCGCGCCGAGGGCGGTGTCGAGGTCGCGCTCGGCGCGTCGACAGCGCTCGCACCCGGCGAGGTGCGCGTCGAGGTCGGCGCGCTCGAGCGGGGTCAGCTCCTCGTCGCGGCGCGCGCTCAGGAGCTGCCGCGCGTGGGCGCACGCCGGCGGCGAGGCGAAAGACGGCGGCTCACCGGGTCCCACCACGGGGCGCCCCTCCGGCGTCACTCTAGCAGAGGAGGGCGCGGGGGGCCGCAGGGCCATCGGTCACCTCGACGGCGAGCCACAGCCCGCGCTACCCGAGATGAACGAACACCTCCGCGAACCGGTTCCGCGCGCGGCTGAGCCCCGACTTGACCGTGCCGAGCGGGAGCCCGGTCCGCTCGGCGATCTCCTCGTAGCTGCGCCCCTCGAGGTCGCGCAGCGCGATCAGCTGGCGGTCGCGGGGGGAGAGCGCGCGCAGCGCGGTCAGCACCGCCTCGCGCCGCTCGACCGCCTCCTCGACGGCGCGGGCGCGGGCGGGCGCCTCCTCGAGCCCCTGCTCGCTGGCGGCGAGCAGGTGGGGACGGCGCCGCCGCGCGCGCAGCTCGTCGCGCGCCACGTTGCGGGCGATGTGATACAGCCAGGTGGTGAAGCGCGAGTCGGTGCGGTAGCCCGTGGCGTGGCGGAACACCCGCAAGAACGTCTCCTGCGCCAGGTCGCGGGCCCGCTCGGCGTCGTCGACGATCCCCGCGAGGTAGCCGACCAGCGGCCCCTGATAGCGCCGGACCAGCTCGGTGAGGCCGCTCTCGTCGCCGCGCCCGAGCGCCCGCATCAAGTCGTCGTCGGTGATCGCCGCCGCTTCGCTCATGGTTCCCCCCTGTGTGGTCCGGGCGGCTCCGAGCAACGGAGAAGCCGACCGGGCTGCACGTCGCGGTAAGGGGTTGCGCCGCGGCGCGGGCTCCGCACCTGTAAGAGGGTCGAGCGCTTTACGCGCGCGGTCGTGCTGCAGGTCGACTTGACATTCGCGCCGCGAAGCGGCCCCGCAGCGGCGTGCTATAGTCCTCGCCTGGCGCGGCCGGAGCTTACGTCGCCCTCTCCCCTCGAGCCTCTCCCCTCGAACCACTGCGGAGCGATCGCGAAGGCGCGTGACGACCTCGACCTCGCGGACCCCGTCGTCCGCCCCTCCCACTCAGCAAGACTGGCGGCGCTTCGGTCGCACGACGCTGCTCCCGCTGATCCTCCTGATCGGCCTCCTGGCCCTGCTCGGGCAGTGGCACGTCGACCTCGCCAGCGGCTACACCGAGCCGCGGGTCGTGCTCGACGAGCGCGGCGGGTTCGTGTTCTGGGACGGGGGGAGCGACGCTGGGTTCTACCACCGCCGGATCGAGGGGCTCGACGAGCTCGGCGAGCCGCGCTGGAAGGAGGGGCAGCTCGTCGACGCCGCGCTCGCGGACGAGCGGCTGGTCGCGCTGTTCGCGCCCGCCAGCGCCGACGAGGCCTGGTTCTACTCGCTCTACAAGCGCGCCACGCTCGAGCGCACCTGGAGTAAGGAGGTCAAGGACCGCGAGCTGGGGCTGCGCCACCCGCGCCACCTCGCCGCGCTCGGCGAGCGCGTGTTCCTGTTCGGGAGCGATCGGCGCGGCCGCCTGCGGGTCGCGCGGTTGACCGCCGAGGGCGCGCTGCAGCCGCTGCCCGCCCGGATCGAGGACGCGGCGCTCCTGAAGGGGGTCGAGCAGGACCCCGCCGACGTGGCCCCGCCGCGCGGGTTCGCCTCGGCCGCGCTGGGCGAGCGCCTGGTGCTGCTGTGGCGCGTCGAGGCGGGCGATCGGATCCGCGGCTCGGCCAAGGGCGAGGTGCGCTGGACCACGTTCGACGGCGAGGCCTTCGGGCCGGTGCGCACGTTCGCGGCCGACCTCGGGGCCCTGGCCGCCGTCGCGCTGCCCGGGCCGGAGGGGCCGGCGGTGTTCGTGTATGGCGTGCCGCGCGCCTCGCAGGAGGCGCAGATCGCGCGCTGGCGGCTCGACCCTGCGGGCGAGCGGTTCGAGGCCGCGGGCGCGGTCGACTACCAGCGCGAGGGGCTGACCGGCGCGGCGGGGGTCGTCTCGCTGGCCGCGGCCGGCAACTCCAAGGGCGAGCTCCTGTTCGCGCAGATCGGCGCCACGATCCGCTACCGGGTCCGCGAGGGGGAGCGCTGGGGCCCCTGGCAGGACCTCGCCCGCCGGCCGGCCGAGCAAATGGCCGTGGTCTACGGCTGGTTCGGCGCGCTGCTGCTGCTGTCGCTGTTGCTGGTGGGCAAGGGGCTCGAGCTGCTGCGCCGGCGCGGCCCCGCGCCGGCGGCGGCGGAGCGCGCGCGCGCCGAGGAGGCCGAGCCGCCCGCCGCCACCGCCTCGCTGATCGAGCGCGCGCTGGCGTTTGGGATCGACCTCGGCCTGGTGCTCGCGCTCGCGACGCTGTTGAGCGAGCTGGCGCCGCAGCTCGTGGAGCGGGCGGAGCTCGAGCCCAAGGGGCGCCTGGCGCTGGTGGCCTGGTTCTTGGTCCTGCTCCTCAGCTACTTCGTCGGGTTCGAGGTGGCGCTGGCCCGCACCCCGGGCAAGCTGGCGCTCGGGCTCGAGGTCCAAGACGAGGCCGGCGGTCGGCCAGCCACCGCGGCGCTGATCTACCGCAACCTGTTCCGGGTCGAGCTGCTGCTGCCGCCCGGCACGCTGGTCCCGGTGTTGACCCTGGTCCTGATGCTGACCACGCCGCTCAAGCAGCGCCCCGGCGACCTGGTGGCCCGCACGGTGGTCCGACGCGCCCCGCTGCCGCGCCCGGCGCCCGTCCCCGAGCCGAGCGGGCGCAGCGAGTGAGCGGGCGCCCGGCGCGCTTCGCCGGGAGCTGGTACCCCGGCGACCCAGCCGCCCTGCGCGCCGAGCTCGAGGCCGCCCGTCCGAGCGACCTGCCCGACCCGACGCCCGCGCGCGCGGTGATCGCGCCCCACGCCGGCTACCGCTTCTCGCTCGCGATCGCCCAGGCCGCCTACGCGCGGGTGGCGCTGCCCGACGCGGGTCCGCTGACCGCGGTCGTGCTGTGCCCCAACCACACCGTCCGCGAGCCCGCGGTCGCGGTGTGGCCCGAGGGGAGCTGGCGCACCCCGCTGGGCGAGGTGCCGCTCGACGAGGCGCTGACCGCGCGCCTGCTGGACGAGGTCCCAGACGCCACGCCCAGCGCGGCGGCCCACGCGCGCGAGCACGCGGTCGAGCTGCAGCTGCCGATCCTGCAGCAGCGGCACCCCGACCTGCGCCTGGTGGCGCTGGTGGTGGCGGCCTCGCGGCGCGAGACGCTCGTCGCGCTGGGGGAGGGCCTGGCCCGGGCGGTCGCCGGCCGCGAGGACGTGCTGCTCGTGGCCTCCACCGACATGACCCACTACGAGCCGGCCGAGCAGGCGCGGAGCAAGGACGAGCGCGCCCTCGAGCACGTGCTGGCGCTCGACCCCGAGGGCCTGCTCGAGACCTGCGCGCGCGAGCGGATCTCGATGTGCGGCGCGCGGCCGACCGCGGCCGTGCTCGTGGCGGCGCGAGCCCTGGGCGCGACCGCGGTCGAGCTGGCGCGCTACGGCCACTCGGGCGAGGTCACCGGCGATCACGAGCGGGTGGTGGGGTACGCGGGGCTGGTGGTGCGCTGAGGGGGAGGCTGGGCGGGGGAGGCGAAGGCGAAGATAGAAGACAACACGGAATATCAACAGAGAATAACAATCCGAATATCAATGGAAGGCGCTGTCGCTGACTGCGATGGTCGCTGGTCATGTCGGGCCGGCGCGCCGTGGGATTCAAAGACTCCGAGCAGGCGAGCCACTCCGTGCGGCAGCCATTCTGGCATTGCAATTGACAATCGCTGTTGTTATTCCGTGTTGCCTTCGGCCTCCGGGTAGCTGACGCCCGAGCCCAGGGCGACCGTCGCAGCAGCGACAGCGTCTTTCATTTCATTGATATTCGGATTGTTATTCTCTGTTGATATTCCGTGTTGTCTTCTCTTCTCTCTTCGCCCC
>CAZMSZ010000102.1:16154-20504 GCA_964569055.1 uncultured Planctomycetota bacterium
CCCCCACCCTCACACTCCAAGCCTCCGCGGCAACCCCTCCGCCAGCGCCTCCTCGGCCTCGGCCTGGGTGCGGCCGAGGGCGATCACGTCGAGCTTGCCCGAGCTGGCGAGCGGGCCCACGTTGTAGAGCACGAACGTGCCGCGGCCGCTGGCCGGGTCGAACAGGGCGTCGCCCAGGCGCGCGACGACGTCGCTGAACGCGGCGCCCACCAGGCCGGGGCGGACGAAGTCCTGGGCGCGATAGGGCGGGCGCGGGCGCCCGGCCACCCGCTCCACGAGGTGCATGGGGGTGCTCGTCCCGCCCCAGCGCCCGTTGCACTCGGTGAAGCGCACCGCGAACGGGCCCGCGCGCTCCCCGATCACCAGGGTGTCGAACGAGCAGCGGCCCACGTAGCCGAGCGCCTGGAGCGCCGCCGCCACCCGGAGCGAGGCGCGCGCGAGCGACAGCTCGAGCTCGCGCGGGAGGCCCGAGGGGCGGCTGCCGAGGAACACGCGCTGCTCCCCCTCGAGCAGCTGCTCGTAGATCCCGTCGAGCGCCGGCGGGCCCGCGGCGGCGGGCGGGATCCAGAGCTGGGTGGAGGGCGAGAGGTCGGTCTCCTCCCAGGCGACCGCCAGCACCGGCTCGCGCCCGTCCCACTCGGTGCGGGCCAAGAACTCGCGCACGCGGGCCTCCACCTCGCCCGGCTCGACCAGGGTGGTCCGGCACCAGTGGACGTTGCCCATGCCCGAGGCGCAGCGCGTCCGCTTGAGCCCGACCCGGGTCGCGCGCCGGCCGAGGTCGACCACCGCGTCCGCGAGGCCGGCCGGGTCGCTGGCGTAGCGGGTCTCGACCACCCACCCGGGCCCGAGGACGCCCGTCACCAGCTCGCTGAACAGCTGCTTGTCGTTGGCGATCCAGGTGACCGGCGGCGACGGCCCGAGCACGGGGACGGGGACGTCGGCGTCGCGGGCCAGCTTGGCCGCCAGCTCGAACACCGCCTCGATCCCCATGTAGGGGTGGATCGCCAGGCCGCCGGCCGCGCGGGCTCGCGCGCGGAGCCGGTCGTACGCCGTCCCGGCCGCGCAGGCGCGGGCCACCTCGAGCGGCCCGGCCCCGGGCGGGGGCGCCGCCGGCAGCAGCTCGGGCGCGCCGAGCCGGAGGTGATCCCGACAGTAGGCCTCGTAGCCCGGCGTGCTCGGCGTGACGGCCGCGAACAGGTCGCCGTCGCCCGCGCGCACGCGCGCCCGGTGCTGGTACTCCTCGACCCCCGCGATGTCGACCAGGAACGGGATCGCCGAGACGTCGTCCAGGAACAGGGTGGGGAGCGAAGGCGCGCCGGCGCCGGGCCAGGCGTGGGGGCGGAAGGGCGCGAGCTGCGCCGCGAGCTCGAGCCGCTCGGCGAGCGAGGCCGCCGCCGCGCGCGCGCCCTCCAGCTCGGGCGCGCCGAGGCCGGCCTCCTCCCACGTCAGCCCCAGGCCCGGTCGTTCGCTCGTCACGTCACCTCGCGCGCGCCTCGGCGCGCGGCGCATCCTACCGGCTGAGCCGCGCTCCGCTTCGGCTCAGCGCCGCCGGTCCGGCCGCTCGACGCGCGTCGGCTTGTGACGCCGCCGGCCCAGCCGCCCCCCCGGCGGGTGGTGCGGCGCGCGCGGGCCAAGGCTCGCGGGCGGCGGGCGCCAGGTCACGCGCTCCTCGCCGGCCCGGATCGCCTCGGCGATCGGGTCCTCGGCCAGGTCGTGCGCCATGGGGTTGATCGCGAACCGCGGCTGGAACACCGCGGCCACGATCAAGCCGTCGGAGATCGCCTCGACCTGCTCGAAGCGCTGCCCGAGCAGGCCCACGGGCGAGCGGTACGTGCAACGCCAGAAGCCGCCCGTCAGCTCCTCGGTCTCGGCGGGGACGAGGCGCGCGGCGTCGGGGGCGAGCAGCAGGCTGAGCGCGTGCGTGGTGCGGTTGGGGCCGACGCCGCGCGCGCGCGCGGGGAGCCGCGCCAGGAGCTCCCAGCAGCGCATGGCGAGCACCACCCCGGCGGCGTCGCTGCGGGCGAGGAACTCGCTCGCCTCGGCGTCCCAGCGCACCCAGCCCTCGATCGGCTCGGGCACGTGCGCGCTCTTGAGGAGGTCGCGGACCAGGCGGGCGAAGTCGCGCGCGTCCTGCTCGAGGTGGAGGCGCTGCTCGCCCTCGGCCTCGGCGAGCAGCCGCTCGAGGGGGACCGCCCGCGCCGCGAGCCCGGCGAGGTCGAGCAGCGGCTCGGGCAGCGCGGAGAGCACGGCCGCCGGATCGGGGGCGTCGCGCCGGGTCGGGCGCGGGCGGGTCGGCGCGGACGGGGCGGCCGCGGGGGCGGCGGGGCGCTCGCGCCGCTCCTCGCGCTCGAGCAGGCGCACGCGCGCGCCGCCGAGGGACAGCGCGCTGCCCGCGCGCAGGGGCGCCCGCCCCTCGTCGGGGAGGCGCTCGTCGTCGAGCTTCACGCCGCGCTTGCCGCCGAGGTCCTCCACCTCGCACGACCCGTCGCTCGCCACGTGCACCGCGGCGTGGCGGAACGCGACGCCGCGCTCGCGCAGCACGAGGTCGCTCGTGCGCGCGGTGCCGATCGTGACCGTCCGCCCGGGCTCGAGCGGAAGCTCGGTGCCCTCGTGCTTGCCGCTCTCCACCCGCAGGAGCCGCCGCACGACGACCTCGACCTCGACCGGCGCGGCCGCCGGCGCCGGCGCGGCCGACTCGGCCTCCGCCTCGTCGCGCTCGCGAGCCTCGGGGACCGCGGCGGCAGCAGGCGCCGAGCGCGCGCTCGAGGGCTCCGGAGCCTCGAGGCTGCGGGACGGCGCGTCGGGCGGCTCCGGCGACGCCGCCGGCGAAGCGACCGGCGCCGGCGCGGTGAGCTGGAACGTCTCCTCGCCGATCCGCAGCTCGTCGCCAGGCCGCAGCGGCGCGCGTCCGCGGGCCGGAACGCGCTGGCCGTTCACCCACACCCCGCCGCTGCCGCCGAGGTCCTCGACCTCGCAGGCGCCATCCGCCGCGACGTGCACGACCGCGTGCTTGAAGCCGACCCCCCGCTGGCGGAGCACCACGTCGTTGCTCCGCCCCGTGCCGAACCGCAGCGCGCGCCCGGGCGCGAGCTCGAGCGGCTCGCCCCCCGCGCGCGCCAGCGCGGGCGCGGGCGTCGCGGGCTCGGCGGGAGCCGCGCTCTCGGCCGCGGGCCGCGCCTCGGCCGCGGCGCTCGTCGCCGACTCGGGCCCGACCTGCTCCGCGGGCGCGGGCGCGTCCGCCACCGACGCGGCAGGTTCGGCGGGGCTCACCTCCGCGTCCGTGGGCCGCTCCGTGGCGGCGACCTCGTCCTCGGGCGCGGGCTCCTCGCGATCGTCCTCACCCGCGGGCGGCGCGCTCAACAGCCAGCCGAGGGAGCCCTGGGCGCGCGCGCGCGCCTCCCGTCGCTCGGCGACGGAGGCGAGCTTGGCGCCCCAGTCGACCTCCTCGCGCAGCTCCTCGGCGTCGCTCGCCTCCAGCGCGCCAGACGTCGCCGCGTCGACCCCGGCCTCGCGGCCCGCGCCCGACTCGCCCGGCGCGTCGGCGCGGGCGCGGGCGGCGGCCAGCGCCCACACCGCCTCGGGGAGCGGGCCCTCGGCCAGCTCCCGCGCGGAGCCGTTCACGGCGCCGCTCGGCCCGAGCAGCGCGGCCGCGCCCACCCGCGACGGGCTCAGGCCGCCGCCGCACACCCGGCAGCGACCGTCCTCGGGGAGGTACTGCTCCAGGCACAGGTTCTCGCAGCGCGCGCACAGCCGCGCCGGAGCGGCGTCCGGGCGCTCGCGCACCCGCTCGACCAGCGCGGCGCGGGTCGTGACCGACCAGAACCGCTCGAGCTCGTCGTCGAGCAGCGCCTCGAGCGCCTCGCGGTCGTCGTCCCACTCGAGGCGCCGCGTGAGCTCCTCGACGGAGGGGGGCGCCGTCACGGGTCGGCCTCGTTCGACATCGCTCGTCCGGGCTCCGCCAAGCCAGGCGGCCACCCTAGCACGCCGGCCGGGCGCCATGCCCACTCGGCATTGCCGCCAACGGCTCCTAAGGCAAGAACGGCTCGCCGTGGGGGCTCGAGGCGCGCCGCTCGCGGTCGAGCGCCTCGATCAGCGACTGCAGCGGGGCGGGGTCGAGCGGCTCACGCTCGAGCGCCTCGCACGCGGCGGCGAACGCGGCGTGCCAGCGGGCGTCCATGCCGGCGCGGGCCAGCTCGAGCGCCCGGCGCGCGCACTCGCGGGCGCGGCTCGGCTCGCCCGCGGCCCGCTCCACCTCGGCGCGGCGCGCCCACCAGCCGGCGAGGTCCGCGCGGAAGGGGCTGCGCGCGAGCACCTGCTCGAGGGGAGCCCGCACCAGCCGGACGCGCTCCT
>CAZMSZ010000103.1:0-8836 GCA_964569055.1 uncultured Planctomycetota bacterium
CCGCAGCGCCAGCTGCCCGCACGCCGCCTCGGCCTCGGCGCCGCGGGTGCGGCGCAGGTGGACGTTGAGCCCCGCGGCGCGGAGGGCGGCGAAGAAGGCGCCCGTGCGCTCGGGCGGGCTCGCGCGGAGCGGCAGGCCCTCGACCGCGTTCCAGGGGATCAGGTTCACGTGGCGCAGCCGCTCGAACGGCGCGAGGAGGGCCGCGAGGTCGCGGGCCTGCGCGGGCGCGTCGTTGACCCCGTCGAGGAGGACGTAGCTGATCGAGGCCTGGCGGCGCGTGCGGCGGGCGTAGTCGTCGGCGAGCGCGCACAGGGCCTGCACCGGCGGGAGGCGGCGGGCGAGCGGGACGATCGCCGCGCGGGTCGCGTCGTCGGGCGCGTGCAGGCTGAGGGCCAGGTTGACGCGGGGCCCCTCGCGGGCCAGCCGCTCGATCCCCTGCGGCACGCCCACGGTGCTGACCGAGACGTTGCTCGCGCCGATCTGGGCGCCGTCGGGCGAGGTCAGGTTCTCGAGCGCGACCAGCAGCGCGTCGGTGTTGTGGAACGGCTCGCCCATGCCCATGAACACCAGCGAGCCGAGGTGGTAGCCGCGCGCGCTGGCCGCGGCGCGCAGGTGGAGCGCCTGGGCGACCATTTGCCCGGGCCCGAGGTTGCGCACCAGCCCCTCGCGGCCGCTGGCGCAGAACACGCAGCCCACCCCGCAGCCGACCTGGGTGGAGACGCAGCCGCTGGCGCGCGGCGGCCGGCGGGAGAGGTCCCGGGTCGTGGCCGGCGCCAGCGCGCCCTGCATGTGCGCGCGCGAGCGACGGCTGCGGGCCTCGGGGATCAGCACCGTCTCGACCGCCAGGCCGGGTCCGAGGTCGAGCAGCAGCTTCTCGGCCCCGTCGGGGGTGGCCCGGCGCTCGCGCACCGGCGGGCGCGGGACCGTCGGGCCCAGGCGCTGGAGCTCGGCGCGCAGCGCGCTCGTGGCGTGGGGCTGCTCCCAGGGGCGGGGGTCGCCGCGGTAGACCGCGCGCGCCGCGCGCCGGGCCGCCTCGCGCGGGCCGAGCCGCGACCAGTCCTCGATCCACTCGCGCACCCGTCGGTCCGCGAAGGACGCCCCCGCCGGCTCGACCCGCTCGCCGCCCACGCGCGCTCCGCTCAGGTCACCGCGCCGCGGATCGCGGCCACCAGCTCGGCCGCCGAGCCGCCCTTGGTCACGACCGCGGCCGCGCCGGCCTCGAGCATGGCGTCCAGGCGCGGCTTCTCGGTGTGGACGGTCACGCCGATCACCCGCACCGTCGGGTGCGCCAGACGGATCGCGCGGGTGGCCTCGATCCCGTTGAGGATCGGCATGTTGATGTCCATCAGGACCACGTCGGGCTCGAGCTGCTCGACCAGCTCGATCGCCTCCTCGCCGTTGGTCGCCTCGCCGATCACGACGATCTCCCCTTCGGCCTGCGCCTCGAGCGTGAGCCTGAGGCCCTCGCGCACGAGGTCGTGGTCGTCGACCAGCGCCACGCGGATCCCGCCGGGGCCGACGCCCGGCTCGCGCCGGAGCCCGAGCGCGCCGCGCGCCTCGTCGGACGCGTCCGGCGCGAGCTCCGCGGGGAGCGGGACGCGGACCGTGGCGGTGGTGCCGGCGCCCGGCTCGGAGCGCAGCTCGAACGTCCCGTGCAGGGCCAGGGCGCGCTCGCGCACGCCGAACAGCCCGAAGTGGACCGGCGGCGAGAGCTCCTCCAGCCGGGTGGCGTCGAACCCCCCGCCCGTGTCGTCGACGCGCACCTCGAGCTGCCCGCCCTGCACCGCCAGCTCGACCGTGGCCCGCCGGGTGCGCGCGTGCTTCGCCACGTTGAGCAACAGCTCGCGGATCATCTGGAACAGGAGGATCGTGGCGTCCTCGGCCAGGCTGGGGAGCTGCGCGGGCGCCACCAGGTCCACCTCGAGCCCGTGCCGCGCGCGGAGCTGGCCCGCGAGCCAGCGCACGCCCGAGGCGAGCCCCTCGTCGTACAGGAACGTGGGGCTGAGGTCGGCCACCAGCTCGCGGGTGTAGTCGAGCGCCTGCTGGAGCAGGTCGGTCACCTCGCCCACGGTCGGGTCGCCGACCTGCTGCAGCTTGATCAGCGTCGCGGCCAGGAGCTGCGTGAGCCGGTCGTGGAGCTCGTCGCCGAGCTGGCGCCGCTGGCGCTGCTGGGAGAGCGACAGCTCGTAGGCCATCGCGCGCAGCCGCTCGCGGTGGAGCGCCAGCGACTGCGTGCGCTGGCGGACGCCTTGCTCGAGCCGCTCGTTCGCCTGGCGCAGCGCGACGTCGGCCTCCCGGCGGGCGGTCACGTCCTGCACCGTCCCGACCAGGCGCGGCTCGGCCTGGTTGCGCGACACCCGCCCGCGCGCCGCGACCCAGCGCTCGCGCCCGTCGACCCACAGCACGCGGTGCTCGAGCGCGAGCCGGCCCTCGCCCTCGGGGTCGAACGCGGCCCCCATGGCCTGCGTGACCCGCTCGTGCTCCGCCGTCGGCACCCCGTCGAGCCAGCGGCGCCCGACGAGGTCGGCGCCGGCGTCGCCGCACACCACCTCGGCGCAGCGCGGGTCGGCCGCCTCGATCGAGCCGCTGGGGAGCAGCTCGAACGTGCCGAGGGCCGAGGCCTCGAGGGCCAGGCGCAGGCGCTCCTGCGCGCGGACGAGCGCGCGCTCGGTGCGCCGGCGCTCGGTCGCGTCGCGCGACACCACCGACACCCCCACCAGCGCGCCGGCCGCGTCGCGGATCGGCGACACCGTCTGTTCGATCACCAGCCGCTGCCCGTCGCGATGCGCCCGCTCGGTCTCGTAGGGCGGGACGACCTCGCCGGCGCGCAGCCGCTCGTAGATCGCCGGCAGCTCGCTGGCGCGCTCGGGCGGGACGATCAGGTCGATCGAGCGGCCGACCGCCTCGGCGGCGGCGTAGCCGTAGATCCGTTCGGCCGCCGCGTTCCAGCTCGTGATCGTCCCCTCGAGCGACTTGCCGATCACCGCGTCGTAGCTGTGCTCCACGATCGCCGCCAACCGGCTGGCCGCGGCCTCGGCCTCGTGCCGGCGGGTCACGTCGGTGAGGAGCGCGACGACGCCCCGCACCTCCCCGCTCCTGCGCCGATCGGGCACGCAGTCGACGTGCACCCAGCGGCGCTCGCCGCGCGGGAGCTCGAGCGCGACCTCGCCGGACGAGGGCTCCCCGGCGAGCGCCCCGTGCAGGAGCGGCTCGAGCCGCTCGAAGCTGTCCTCCCCCACGACCTCGACCACGGCGCGGCCGACCGCCGCCTCGGGGGCGATCCCCAGCCACTGCTCGTAGGCGGCGTTGCAGAAGCGGTGCACGAGGTCGGGGCCTACGTAGGTCACCAGCGCGGGGAGCGAGTTGGTGACGAGCCGGACCAGGCGCTCGCTCCGCTCGAGGTCCCGGCGCGCGCGCTCGAGCTCGGTCACGTCGGCGAACGTGAGCACCACCCCGCGGACGCGGTCCTCCTGCGTGCGGTAGGGCAGGATCCGCCGGACGAACCAGCGGCCGCCCTCGGCCTGCACCTGCCGCTGACGCGGCGCGAGGTCGACGAGCACCTGCCGCGCCTCCTCGAGCAGCGCGTCGTCGGCGAAGCGCCGGGCGATGTCGGCCAGCGGGCGGCCGACGTCGGTCGAGATCAGGCTGAACAGCGGGGCGCAGGCGGGCGTGAACAAGCGGATCCGCAGCGCCTCGTCCAGGAACACGGTGGCGATGCTCGTGCTGCGCAGCAGGTTGTTGAGGTTGTCGTTGGCGCGCTCGAGCTCGCCGACGTTCGCCTCGAGCTGCGCGGTGAGCGAGGTGAGCTCCTCGTTGACGGACTGCAGCTCCTCGCGCGAGGTCTCCAGCTCCTCGTTGGTCGACTGGAGCTCCTCGTTCATGGAGACGACCTCCTCGTGGGAGGCGCGGATCTCCTGGTTCGAGGTCTCGAGCTCGTCGATCGTGCGCTGCAGCTCGGCGCGGGTCTGCCGCAGCTCGTCCTCGAGCTCGCGCACGGCGGCGGCGGTGTCGGGCTCGAGCTGGTGGACCTGCTCCACCGGGCCGGAGCTGGGCCGCTCGAACGTGACGAGGAGCAGCTCCTCCTCCCCCGTGCCGCGGCGGAAGGGGCTGACGGTGACGCGGACGAGGTCGTCGCCGCGCGCGGTCGCGGTCCGCGCGCTGACCGTGGACGAGCGCTGCTGCTGGATCGCGCTCGCCATGGCGCGGCGGAGCCGGTCGCGCAGCTCCACCGCGACCATCTCGAGGAGGTTGGTCGTGAACAGGCCGGCGGGCTGCGCCACGAACTCGCCCGTCGCGCCGTGGAGCTGCAGCACCTCGCCGGCGCGATCGATCAGCGCCGCCGGCGGGGCGTGGCGCTGCAGGAGCGTGCTCTGGACCAGCTCGGGCAGGCTCACGCGCCGCGCCCCGCTCGCGGGCGGGGGGGGCGGGGGGAGCGCGCTCACGAACGAGGTCGCGAGGCGCGAGGGCGAGCGGCCGCGCCGCCGGCGATAGACGCGCCAGCGCGGCGAGACCGGCTCGAACAGCGCGCCCTGGACGTCAGGGACGGTCTCGGCGCTGCCGAGCGCGAGCACCCCGCCGGCCCGCAGCCCGAAGTGGAACAGCTCGAGCGCGCGCCGCTGCGCGCGCGGCTCGAGGTAGATCAGGAGGTTGCGACAGCTAACGAGGTCGAGCCGGGAGAAGGGCGGGTCGCGGACGAGGTCGTGCGGCGCGAACACGATCTGCTCGCGCAGCTCGAGCCGGATCGAGTAGCCGCCCGGGTCGCGCTGGAAGAAGCGCTCGATCCGCTCGGGCGTCACGGCGCCCTCCACCGCGCCGGCCGGGTAGCGCCCCAGGCGCGCGACCTCCAGCGCGTCGCGGTCGACGTCGGAGGCGAACAGCTGGAACTCGGCGCGGGCGCCCGGCGGCCCGCTCTGCTCGGCGAGCAGCATGGCGAGGGTGAAGGCCTCCTCGCCCGTGGCGCAGCCGGGCACCCAGGCCCGCACCACCTCGCCGGGGGCCCGCTCCGCGAACAGCCGCGGCAACACGTCCTGGGCGAGGTAGCTCCAGGCCTCGGGCACGCGGAAGAACGAGGTGACCCCGATCATGAGGTCGCGCGCGAGCGCGCCGACCTCGGCCGGGTCGCGCCGCAGGCGCGCCAGGTAGAGCTCCAGCGCGCGCTCGCCGGTGAGGCCCATCCGCCGCTGCACGCGGCGCAGCAGGGTGGTGCGCTTGTAGCCGGAGAAGTCCTGGCCCGAGCGGGAGCGGATCAGCTCGAGCACCCCGTCGAGCTGCGCGCGCAGCTCCTCGCTCAGCGCGCCGCCCGGCCAGGCGACCTCGCGGATGCCCTGGCGCGCGAACAGCGCGAAGTCGATCACGGCGCGGGCCAGCTCGTCGGGGGCGCCCACGCGGTGCACCTCCCCGGTCTCGATCGCGGCGCGCGGCATGCCGGCGTGCTCGGCCTCGGTCGGGTCGTGCGCCAGCACCAGCCCCCCGCGCGCCGCCACCTCGCGCGCGCCGGCCGCGCCGTCGCTGCCCGCGCCCGAGAGGACCACCGCCGCGGCGCGCTCGCGCTGGTCGAGCGCCAGCGAGCGGAACAGGCGATCGATCGTCGTCGGCGCGCCGGCCCGCTCCTGCGCCGCCACCCGCAGCGCGCCGCGCTCCACGGTCGCGACCGTCCCCGGGGGGACGACGTAGATGCGCTCGGGGCGCAGGTCGGCGGCCTCCTCGGCCAGCACCACGTCCAGCTCGGTCTCGCGCGCGAGCAGGCCCATCAGGAGCGGCGGCTGCTCGGGGGCGGCGTGCTGGACCACGACCACGCTGATCCCGGCGC
Organism: uncultured Planctomycetota bacterium; assembly: GCA_964569055.1. Taxonomy (GTDB): domain Bacteria; phylum Planctomycetota; class J058; order J058; family J058; genus JAWLGW01. The sequence goes on from CAZMSZ010000103.1 coordinate 5,810, forward strand.
CCCGCGCGAGGGAGCGGACGAAGGTCCGCAGCGCGGCGAGCCCGCCCGCCGAGGCCCCGACCCCGCACACGACCTCGGGGCGCCCGGCGGCCGCGTTCGGTCGCTGAGCCGCGTGCGGGTCCGCTGGGTGCTCGCCACTCACGCGACGAAGTGTAGCGCTCCCGAGTCGCGATGCGACCGGGCGCCGGCTGGGCGACCTCCCCCACTCGGGCGCCTGCACGGGCGGCGCGCTGCCAAATCTTTGGCGTGAGACGGGGCTGCCCCGCGTCGCCGCCCGTGGGACCGCCGATCCCGTGTTCGGAGCGGCGCGCCGCATACAATCCCTGCCATGGCCGAGCTGGTCGTCGTGAGGGGGGCGCACCGCGGAGCGGCCGCGCGGCTCGAGCAGGGTTCGCTCGTGATCGGGCGGAGCGAGCGGGTCGGGCTCTCGCTGCGCGACGACTCCAAGGTGTCCAACAAGCACGCCCGGGTGGTGTGCCTGGGCGGCGAGCGGTTCTTGCTCGAGGACCTCGGCAGCACCAACGGCTCGTTCGTGAACGACGAGCGCGTCGAGCAGATCCCGCTGCGCTCCGGCGACCTGATCAAGATCGGGCGCAGCTTGATCGTGTTCCGGGCGGAGGGGCCCAGCGTGCGGCTCGAGGACCTCGCCACGTCGGACGGGCGGTCCACCGGCGCGATCGCCCGCCGCGAGGGCTCCGCGGCCGAGCAGGCGAGCTCGACCTCGGCCCCCGACCTGCCGCCAGGCCGAGCCGCGGCGCCCGACGCCGCCCTGCGCGCGGCGCTGCAGGAGCTGGTGCTCGCCGCCGGCGAGGTGTCGCTGGTGCACGGCCTCGACCGGACCCTGGAGGCGGTCGCCGGGGCGAGCGGGGCGCAGCGGGCGCTGCTGCTGCTGCGCCACCCTCACACCGGCGGGCTCGGCTGCGCGGCCGCGCGCGGCGCCCAGGCGGGCGGGCCCGTGGAGGCGGACCTGATCCGTCAGGCCCTCGGGAGCGGGCAGGTGGTGGTCGGCGCCGCGGCCGCGGCCGCGCCGGTGCGGATCCAGGGGCTGAACGCCGGCGCGCTGTACCTCGACGGGTTCGCCGAGCCGCCGCGCGCCCTCGAGGCGCTCGGCGCGGCGGCCCTGCTGGCGGGCCTGCAGGTCGGGCTCGACCGCAGCCGCCGGCTGGCCTCGGCCGCCAGCGAGATCGTGGGGCTGGCGCAGGCGCAGCCCACGCGCCGCCGGCTCGACCTGTCGGCCTACGTGCAGGCGGCCGAGCGGCTGTACGCCGAGGCGGCGCGCGCGCGCGGGCTGCAGGTGCAGGTCGTCGCGGCGCCGGGGGTGGTCGTGCTGGCGGACCCCGCCCTGCTCAGCCGCGGGCTCGACCGGCTGCTGGAGCACGTCCTGGCCGAGGCCCGCGGCGGGCTGTCGGTCGACCTCGGCGTGCTCGGCCCCGAGCAGGTCCGGCTGGTGGTCACGGCCCGCGCGGCGCGCCGGCCCGAGGACCTCGCGGCGCTGCTCGACCCCGACGGGGTGGCGGCCGACCTGCGGCGCGCCTGGGACGCCTTCGGAGACGGGCTGCTGGCGGTGGCCCGGGCCGCCCTCCAGCGGGCCGGGGCCCGGCTCACGGTGGCGCCCCAGGGAGACGGGTTGACGTTCACGGTCGACCTGGAGCGGGCACCGCCGGTCGCGGCGGGAGGAAGCCTATAATGGCGCCGCGCGGGTCTGTCCGCGTGGGGCGAGGCGGTTGAGTGGCCGTCTATCTGCGGATCCTCCAGGGCGCCGGCACCGGGCAGGTGCTGCCGGTGCCCAACGGGCAGCCGGTGACGCTCGGGCGGAGCGCGTCGGCCTCCTACGCGTTCGACGACCCGCTCCTCTCCCGGCGCCACTGCGCGGTGGAGACCCGCGGCGAGCTGTGCCGGATCGTCGACCTGCAGAGCCGCAACGGCACGTTCGTGAACGGGCAGCGGGTCGGGGCGGTGCTGCTGCGGATCGGCGACCGGATCAAGATCGGCAACCTGTTGATCGAGGTCGCCCCCTCGGGGGCGGCGCCCGCCTCGCCCCAGCCGAGCTTCCGCGGCGGGGGGCAGCCCGCCATGATCGCGGCCCCCGCCGCCCCGACCGCCACGCAATGTCAGGGCTGCGGCGCGGCGTTCGGGCCGAGCCTCCCCGGCCGCGAGTTCAAGGGGCGCGCGCTGTGCCCCCCCTGCGTCGACCGATTCGACATCGAGGAGGACCTCGTCGAGGGGTTCAAGCTGCTCGAGCGGCGCGAGGTGACGAGCTTCGGGGTGAGCTACCTCGCCCGGCAGCTCCTCATGGACCGGACCGTGATCCTCAAGACCCTCCAGCAGGGCCCCGAGTCCGACCCCAAGTCGCTCAAGCGGTTCATGCGTGAGGCCAAGACCGGCGGTCGGCTGACGCACCCCAACATCGTCGAGCTGTACGACGTGAACGAGCAGGACGGGATCCTGTACATCGTCACCGAGTACGTCGACGGGCAGAACCTCGGCAAGGTGCTGCAGGACCGGCGCGGCCCGCTGCCGGGACCGGACGTGCTCCGCGTGATGTACCAGATCGCCGACGCGCTGGCCTACGCGCACGACCACCAGATCGTGCACCGCGACGTGCGCCCTGGGAACATCCTGATCCGGCGCGGCGACCACGTCGGCAAGCTGCAGGGCTTCACGCTCGCCAAGAACCTCGAGCGCGCCGGCATGTCGGTGATCACCGCCGACGGCGAGTCGCTCGGCACGCCGTACTACATGGCGCCCGAGCAAGTCCGCAGCGCCAAGGACGCGACCCCTCAGTCGGACCTCTACTCGTGGGCCGCGACGACCTACCACTGCCTGGCGGGCAAGCTCCCGCTCGAGGCCCGCTCCTACGGCGAGTTCATCGACAAGGTCTTCAACCACGACCCGCCGCGCCTCGAGACGCACGTCGCCTCGGCCCCGGCGGCCCTGTCCGACCTGCTCGCCCGCTGCATGCGCCGCGAGGCGAGCGAGCGCCCCGAGACGCTGCGCGACGTGCAGCAGGGCCTCGACCCGATCCTG
>CAZMSZ010000103.1:8936-20300 GCA_964569055.1 uncultured Planctomycetota bacterium
GGGCCGTACGCCTCGCGCGCGGCGGTCCGGAGCGGCTCGAGCTCGTCCTCGCGGGGAGCGGGCGCCGCGGGGGCGAAGCAGCGCAGGAGGCGCGTGTAGAGGTAGGGGCTGTCCGGCGCGCCCGCGCGGACCGGGACCCGCGCCGGGTGGCGGCTGAGGTCGAACGCGAAGCGTCGGGCGAGGCGCTCGTCGCCAGGCGAGAGCTCGCTCGTCCCGTCGAGCTCGATCCCGTCCAGGCGGTCGAACGGCTGCGCGCTCGAGGCCTCCAGCGGGAAGGGGAGCACGCCGGCGGCGTTGACCGCGGCGACGCGCTCCTCGAGGTCACCGGTCGGAGCGCCGCTCGGGACGGCGAGCCCGTAGCCCAGGCCCATAGCGACCACCCGCTCGCCCGGGCCGAGCAGGCCGTCGATCGCCTCGAGCAGCGCCCAGTCGAAGGCGCGCAGGTGCGCCTCGAGGGAGGCCCGCACGGCCACGAACCGGCCGAGGTCCCAGTCGCGGCCCCAGGCGCTGAACAGGCGGGTCGGGATCGCCTCGCGCGGAAAGGGCGGGAGCGGCGGCGCGCCGGCGGCGACGTAGCGCACCAGCGGCGAGGTGTCCTGGGCACAGGCCGCCGCGAGCGTGGAGTTGCGGGCGAGCTGCGCGCGAGCGAGCGGGTCGGGGTGGGAGAGGTGACCGCGCAGCAGGGCCGCGCCCGGCCCGCCGAGGCCGGCCACGCGGCGGAGCTGGATCAGGCGATCGAGCGGCGCTTCGGGCCGCGTCGCGAGGAGCGCGCGCCCGATCCGATCGAGCAGGTCGGCCTCGACCGCGCCGGGCGCGCCCGCGAGCGCCTCGCCCGCGGCGTCCGCCGCCGGCTCGACCCGCCCCGTCGCGAGCAGCGCGCCCGCCCGCACCGCCGCGGCCTCGGGCCCGCCGAGCGCGCCGAGCCGCTGCAGCGCCTCCTCGGGCCGCCCCGCCCGCAGGAGCTGCCGGGCGTGCCGCGCCGCCGCCGCCGGCTCGCCGCCGAGGACCGCTCGCTCCAGCCGCCGGGTCGACTCGTCCATTCAGGGCCTGGTCGGCGAGACCGGCGCACCACGCACGCCGGGCTCATGGCGTCCGGCGGTCGCCAATCCTAGCTCGCAGTCGAGGCGGTGCTTTGCCAGCGCCAGCCATTCTGGCATTTATATTGATATTCCCTGTTGATATTCCGTGTTGTCTATAATCAACGGAGCGCCCTGGCGCCTCACACTACCCGCTCTGAGCCTCCGCCTCGGGCCCTTCGCGCTGCTCGGGCTCGCGGACCTCCTGGCCCGGCGCGGCGCGCTCGACCGTCACCTCGCCGACCTCGTCCGCCGCGAGCACGCCCTGCCCGACGAGCTGCTCCACGATCTGGCGGTGGCGCTTCTCGTGCTCGTGTCGCATCGCGTCCTCGTCGGACTCGAACTCGATCACGATGTCCTTCTTGCCCGTCTCCATGTTCATGCGGAACCGGATGCTGATCTCGCCCACGCCGCCTCCTGGTCAGTCCGCGCTCACGACCTTGCCGGCCGCGTCCTTCACCACCAGCGGATCGCGCCAGTCGATCGTGAAGCCGCGCTCCTCCAAGAAGCGCTTGAGGTCCGCCCGCTCGAGCGCGCGCTTCTCGAGCAGCACCGCGGCGAGCTCCTCGAGGACGGCCTTGTGCTCGCTCAGGAGCGCCTTCACGCGCAGGCGCTCCTCCTCGAGGATCTGGGCCACCTCGCGGTCGATCGCCTCCTCGCGCGGGTCGGACAGCCGCCGCCGGGTGTAGCCCTCGCGCGTCTCGTCGTAGCAGAACTCCTGGCTGCTCCCCATGCCCCAGGCCTCGATCATCAGGCGCGCCACGCGGGTCGCCTTGGAGAGGTCGTCCGACGCGCCCGCGGAGAGCTGACCGAAGCACACCTCCTCCGCGCCGCGCCCGCCGAGCGAGACCGCGATGTTCGCCAGCGCGTGCGCCCGGGTCATCACGATCCCGACCGCGTCCACGTCGAGCTGGGTGTAGAAGGCGAGCTCCATGTCCTCGCCCTCGATCGTGACCTTCTCGGGGCGGGGGGCCTCGGGGACGAGCGCGGCGATCAGCGCGTGCCCGCACTCGTGCGTGGCGATCACCCTCTCCTCGGCCTTGGTCGGCGGGGTGAGCTCGAACGCGTCGCCGATCACCTCGTCCACGTCGGCGTTGGTGACGGTGTGGCCCCCGCCGCGCCGGATCACCTCGCGGGCCAGGCCGCGGCAAAGCGCGTAGAGGTGATCGCCCGAGAAGCGCGTCCGCCGCTGCGAGTTCACGAAGCCCGCCGTCTTGCGGACCATGTACTCGAACACGGGCGTCGGGATGTCGAGCTTGAACTTCTGCTTGTAGATCTCGAGGATCGCGCGCCGGTCCTTCTCCTTGGGGTAGGGGATCCGCACCTTGAGCTCGAACCGGCCGGGGCGGAGCAGGGCCTCGTCGAGCGACTCCACGAAGTTGGTCGTCCCCACGATGAACACCAGCTCCTCCTTGCGGAACCCGTCCATCTCGGTCAGGAGCTGGTTGACCATGGAGTGCTCGACGCCCGAGCTGGTGTAGCTGCCGCGCCGGTGCGCGAACGAGTCGATCTCGTCGAAGATGATGATCGAGGGCGCGCTCTTGCGGGCGCGCGTGAAGATGTTGCGGAGGTTGGCCTCCGACTCGCCGACCCACTTCGACTTGAGCTCGGGCCCCGAGACCACGATCGCGGTGGCGTCGATCGCGGTGGCGATCGCCTTGGCGAAGAAGGTCTTCCCGGTGCCGGGCGGCCCCTCGAAGATGATCCCCCGCGGGATCAGCTCCTCGACGGCGCGCACCTCGTCCTCGCGGCTGAGCTGGTCGCAGGCGCGCAGCAGCGTGAGGATGTCCTTCTCGATCCGCTCCTTGACGGCCTCGTAGCCGCCGATGTCCTGGCGCAGGTCGATCCGGGGCACCTCGAGCTCCGCGCCGCGGGTCAGCTCGCGGATCTCCGCGAACAGCTGGGCGCGCGTCTCGGGGGCGCGCGGGTCGAAGTCCATCCGGTCCCAGAACTGCTCGAGCACCTGCCGCAGGCGGACCACGTTCAGGCCGGACACGTACTTGTAGAGGCTGAACGGGTCGAACGTCTCGACGCCGAGCTTGCGCGCCTCCCGCTGGAGGATCACGCGGGTCAGCCGCTTGCGCTCGATCCCGATCACGGTCCGCTTGGCCGTGAACACGCCCTCGACCGTCTTGGGCAGCTCGAACTCGGGGTCCTTGAAGCCGAGCAGCACGACCTCGGGGTTCTCGTAGACCAGCGCGATCACCTCCTTCGCCTCGAGCGAGAGGCCGCTGCGGGTGGTGGTCGTGAGCAGGTCGACGTGCGGGATCACGATCACGGTGCCGGGCTCGGCCGAGCGCACGAGCTGGGTCAGCTCGCGGACCATGAGCTGCATGAGCCCGCCCTGCTGCGGCTGCTGCTGCTGCCCCTCGCCCTGCCCCTCCTCGCGGCGGGGCTGCCCCGCCACGAACCGGCAGCGCAGGGCGGCGCCGCCGTCGGCGCCCGCCTCGCGCAGGCGGCCGCGCACGGCGGCGTAGAACCAGGTGACGAGCTGCTTGTCGCACTCGACCAGGACCGACACGCCCTTGCGGAGCTTGCCGGCCACCCAGTCGAGGTCGTCGCCGTAGGCGGCCTCGACCGCGTCCTCGAGCGTCAGGTCGAGCGGGAGCTGCGCGAGCGGGAACTCTACGGACATGGTCGAAGAGTAGCACGCGACCGTGAGGCGGTGCTCCGGGAGGGTCGGGCGCCGCGCTTCCAGGCGCGCGCCGCTCACCAGCACGCCGAAAGGTGGCATGCTGCCGGCATGGCCAAGAAGAAGGCGAAGCAGGGCGAGACGGTCGTCCGGGCCGGCGGGCGCGAGGTCCGGATCTCGAGCCCGGGGAAGGTCATGTTCCCCGACCAGGGCTGGACCAAGCTCGACGTGGTGGAGCACTTCGTGCGCTGCGGCGAGGGCGCGCTGCGCGGCGTCTACCGGCGGCCGTGCAGCCTCAAGCGCTGGCCGCGCGGCGTGAAGGAGCCGTTCTTCTTCCTCAAGCGGCCGACGGGCGCGCGCCAGACGGTGGACGTGACCTTCCCCTCCGCCCGCCCGGGGAAGATGTTCATGCCGCTCGACGTGGGCGACGTGGTGTGGATGGCGCAGATGAACTGCATCGACCTCAACCCCTGGAACGCGCGCGCCGACGACCTCGACCACCCCGACGAGCTGAGGATCGACCTCGACCCGACGCCGGGCTACGGGTTCGAGCACGTGCGCGAGGTGACCGCGACGGTGAAGGAGGTCCTGGGCGAGCTGGGGCTGGTGGGCTGGCCCAAGACGTCGGGCAGCCGCGGAATCCACGTCTACGTGCGCCTGGTGCGCGAGTGGGACTTCTTCGCGGTGCGGCGCGCGGGCCTGGCGCTGATGCGCGAGGTCGAGCGGCGCAACCCGCTCGCGACCACGGCCTGGTGGAAGGAGGAGCGCCGGGGCGTGTTCCTCGACTACAACCAGAACGCGCGCGACAAGACGATCGCCAGCGCCTACAGCGTGCGCCCGACCGGCCTGGTCTCGACCCCGTTCCGCTGGGACGAGCTGGCCACGATCGACCCGCAGGCGTTCGACCTGGCCAGCTTCCCGCGCCGGTGGGACGCGGTGGGCGACCTGACCGCCGGGATCGACGAGGCGGCCGGGCGCCTCGATCGCCTGCTGGAGATGGTGCGCGAGGACGAGGCGCGCGGCCTCGGCGAGGCGCCCTGGCCGCCCCACTACCCCAAGATGCCCGGCGAGCCGCCGCGCGTCCCGCCGGGGAAGATGAACCCTCGAACGCCCAGCCAGCGCCGGGGTAGCGCTCCTTGACGCGCGCCTCCATGGGCACGCGCGGCGGCTCGAACGGCCAGGTCATGGCGTCTCCTCGGGCGGGCAGTCTACGCGCGGCTACAGCAGCTCGACCGCCACCGCGTCGGCCACGCTCACGCCGCGGCCGGTCAGGCGGAAGCGGCCCGCGCGCTCCTCGACCAGGCCCAGCTCGATCAGGCGCGCCAGCTCCTCGGCGAAGAACCGGCGCGGGTCGGCGCCAGTGTCGCGCTCGAAGCGGGCGGGGTCGATCCCGCGGCTGGTGCGGAGCGCGAGGTAGGCGGCCTCGCGCACCTTGCGCTCCCAGGGCAGCTCCTCGCGCTCGGCGACCGCCGCCGCGCCGCCGCCGCGCTCGACCGCCTCCACGTAGGCCGCCACGTCGCGGTGGTTGGTGGTCCGCACGCCGCCCACGTGCGCCGCGGCGCCGTTGCCGAGCGCGTGGAACGGCGCGTTGCGCCAGTAGGTCAGGTTGTGGCGGCTGCGGCGGCCCGGCCGGGCGAAGTTGCTGATCTCGTAGTGGGCGAAGCCCGCCGCGCGCAGGCGGGCCCGGACGCGGGCGAACAGCGCGGCCTGGCGGGCGTCGCCCGGCACCTCCACCCGCCCCGCCGCGCGGCGCGCCGCGAGCGGCGTCCCGGGCTCGACCGTCAGGCAATAGGTGGAGAGGTGGGTGGGCTCGAGGGCCAGGGCCGCCGCGAGGTCGGCCTCGAGCTCGGCGGGGGTCTGGCCGGGCACCGCGAAGATCAGGTCGATCCCCACGTCCTCGATCCCCGCGGCCCGCGCGGTCTCCACGGCCCGCGCCACGTCCTCGGGGCGGTGGAAGCGGCCGAGCCGACGGAGCAGGCGCGGCGAGAAGCTCTGCGCGCCCAGGCTGAGCCGGTTGACCCCCAGCCCGTCGCGCAGGGCCGCGAGCTTGCGCGGGAGGAGCGTGCGCGGGTTCGCCTCGAGCGTGACCTCGCGCGCCCCCCGGGTGATCGGGCCCAGCGCCTCGACCAGCTCGTCGACCCCGGGCGTGGTCAGCTCGGCCGGGGTCCCCCCGCCGAGGTAGACCGTCCGCGGGCGGAAGCCCGCGGGCAGCCGGTCGCGCGCCTCGCGGGCCAGCGCCGCGAGGTAGCGCCGCTCGACCTCGCGGTCCAGGCCGGCGGTGGCGAAATCACAGTAGGGACATCGGCGTGCACAGAACGGGAGATGCACGTAGAGTGCTCTCGGGCGGTGGGCCCCTAGGGGAAAGGCCGAAGGCGAGGCCGAGGCGGGACCAGCCGAGGGATCGGGACGCGGCGCCGACGAGGGGCCGGGGTGGGCGAGCGGTGGCTCGCCAGCCTCCCTCCGTCCGTCCGACCGGTTACACTGGGCCCGTTTTAGCTCGCGCACCGACAACAGTTTAGCGGGCGCAAGCGATCGGCGGACCCGACGGTAGTGGCCGGGGCATGTCAGGCAAGAGCTTCAAAGGCAATCTCGAGGTCCTGAACCTCAGCGACATCTTCCAGTCGCTGGCCATGAACCGCCACTCGGGCACCCTCGTGGTGAACGACGGGAAGCGCGAGAAGAAGATCTTCTTCGCCGAGGGCGAGATCTCCCTGCTGTCGTCGGGGCGCCGCATGCGCCTGGGCGACCTCCTGATCGCCGGTGGGAAGATCACGGCCGACGACCTCGACCTCGCGCTCAAGCTGCAGAAGCAGAGCCGCAAGAAGCTCGGCGAGATCCTCGTCGAGGAGGGGTTCTGCGAGCAGGACGACATCGACCGGCTGCTGCGCCAGCAGATCGAGGAGGAGCTGTACGACCTCTTCCTGTGGCGCAAGGCCGAGTTCGAGTTCATGGCCGATCAGATGCCGGACGACATGATCCGCGAGTCGCCGCAGCTGACCCGGCTGTCGATCAACACCAACTCACTGATCATGGAGGCGCTCCGCCGGCTCGACGAGTGGTCGCTGATCCAGGACGCGGTCCCGACCACCAAGGAGGTGTTCATCGTCACCGACGTGGACGCCCTGCTCGACTCGGAGGTCTCGCAGTCGCTCAAGGCGGACTACTCGGCGATCGACGGCAAGACCACCGTGGAGGGCCTCTCCGAGCGGCTGCTCCTGAGCGAGTTCGAGCTGTGCCAGAACCTCGCGATCCTGGTCAAGAACGGGGCGATCCGCGCGCTCACGCTCGAGGAGCTGGTGGAGCGCGCCGAGACCTCTTACGCGCTCAACGACTTCCAGGGGGCGGCCGCGCTCTACGGCCGGCTGGCCGAGTATCACCCCGACGAAGCCAAGATCATGATCCCGCTGGCGGACAGCCTGCGCCGGACCGGGGTGGAGCGCCAGGCCCTCAACATCTACGAGGCCCTCGCCCAGCAGCTCGAGCGCGGCGGCCAGGACCCCGACCGGCTGCGCCAGTGCTACGAGGCGATCCTGCAGCTCGACCCCTCGCGCCACGACCTCGTGCGCCGGATCGAGGACCTCGACCTGCGCATGGCCTCGGGCCCCGCGCGCCGCAGCCTGATCCCCGCGGTGTTGATCGCGCTCCTGATCGCCGGGAGCGGCGCGGGCTACGCGTTCCGCGACCAGATCAAGGCGGCGCTCCAGCCCGAGGTCTCCAAGCCCAACGCCGCCGCGGTCGATCTCCTCGACACCACGCTCCGCCTCAAGGACTCCGCCGACCGCCTGCTCGAGCGCGGCAAGGACGAGGAGTGCGCGCAGCGCCTGCGCGAGTGGCACGGGCTCGCGGTGCAGCTGTGGACCGACCACCCCACCTCGCCCGAGTTCGCGCGGGTCGCCCTGCCCGTGCAGGTGACCACGACCCCGCCCGGCCTCGAGGTGCACGTCAACGGGCGCTACCAGTCGACCACCAGCCTCGAGAAGCCGACGGTGATCTGCACCTACCCGCCGGCCAGCGACCTCACGGTGGAGGTGCGCGACCCCAACGGCAAGTCGCCGCGCTTCAGCGCGGTGCTCGACCCCAAGCAGTTCCACGCGCTGGTGGTCTCCGTCTACGACGACCCGCCGGTCAGCTTCATCGCCGACGCGTGGCTCGACGCGGGGGTGGCGCGCTCCGAGGCGCTCGAGGCGTTCATCGCCCCCGAGCGCACGGGCCTGCTGCGCGTGTTTCGCCTCGACGGGAACAACCTCCCCCTCGTGAAGGGCTGGGACAACAGCGTGCGCGTCGGCGGCTACGGGCACCGCTTCAGCGCCCCCGTGATCGCCGGCGACGCGCTCTACCTCGGGGTCACCCGCTACAAGGGGAGCGGCGGCGTGGTGCAGCTCCCGCTGCGCAAGGACGAGCTGCCGGGCGAGCCCCGCCCGCTCTACCGCTCGCCCGGGCAGGTGCTCGCGCGCCCGGTGGTGCGCCTCGCCGGCGGCAGCCTGCCCGAGGGCCGGGTGGCGTTCGCCACCTTGCGCGGCTGCGCCTTCGGCTTCTCGCTCGCCGGCGGCGACCCGGTCTGGAAGACCGCGCTCGAGACGCCCGTCGAGCACGACCCGCTCGAGCTGCCCGAGGCGAGCGATGCCGCGCCGGCGGGGTCGGTCGTGTTCGCCGGGGCCGCCGGCCGCGTGACCGCGCTGTCGCTCGCCGACGGACGGGTGCTGTGGCGCGTCTCGCTCCCGGTGGAGGTGGCGGGTCCGCCGCTGCGGTTCGGCGACCGCGTGGTGCTCCCCCTCCTCGACGGTCAGGTCGTCGCCCTCGACCCGGCGACCGGCGCGCACGAGGTGCTCTACACCGAGCCCGAGGGGAGGCCCCTCGCGCTCGCGGTCGACGGCGAGATGCTGTTCGTCGCCACGCCGATCGGTCAGGTGCGCGCGCTGGCCGGCGGGCGCGAGCTGAAGTGGGAGCGCACCTTCCGCTGCGGCGAGGCCCCCGCGCGCCTGGCCGTGCGCGAGGACGGCCAGCTGATCGTGGTGCTCGACAGCCCCGAGTTCTGGGTGCTCGACCCGGCGCGCGGCGCGATCACCTGGCAGGGGCGCTACCTCAAGGGGACCCACAGCGGCCGCGCCGTCGCGCCGATCGGCGCGTTCGGCGAGCTGATCCTGGTCTCGACCGACAAGCAGAAGCTCCACTTCTTCCGCGCGCCCCTGCGGGGAGAGTGACCATGGACCGACCGCTCCGAACCGTCCTGGCGGCGCTCGCGCTGTGCGCCGCCCTCGCCCCCGCGGCTCGGGCGCAGGACCCCCAGCCGATCGCGGCCGAGGACTTCCGCCGGCTCGACCCCGACCGGGCCGACGGGAGGCGCTACTCGATCGCGTACATGAAGTACCTCAAGCTGTTCCGCGGCGAGCTCAAGCTGTACGGCGGCGTCAACGAGGACAGCAAGACGGTGTTCCACCCGCTCGCCGGCCGCCTGCAGGTGGAGGACGCGACCCTCACGGCGAGGCTCTCGCGCAACACCGACTCGTTCGGGCGGCCGCTCGTGTTCAAGCGCTCGAACATCCACGTGATCGGGAGGGCCCGCAAGACGCCGCGCGGGCTGATGCTGATGGTGGAGGAGGTGCGCCTGCTCGACAGCCAGCTCGACCGCTTCACGCGGCTGAGCGAGAAGCTCCCGCCCCTCACCTCCGACGACGCGGCGAAGCGGCGCGCGGCGCTGGTCGAGCAGATCAAGCAGACCGTCGACGGCTACCCCGAGGACCAGGAGGCGGTCGCGCCGCTGATCGCGCGGCTCGACGACGAGGCGCGGCAGGCCGAGTACGGCCGGCTCGAGCGCGCCCCGCTCCCCGGCGGCGCCGCGGCGCACCTCGCCGTGGGCGCGCGCTACCGCGACATCGCGCTGGTCGGCCGGGTGCTCGACCACCCCGAGGTGTCCGACGCCGAGCGCGCCAAGGCCCGCGAGGTGCTCGAGCAACTCGGGGCCCGGCTCTACCGCGGCCGCTGGCTGGCCTTCCCGGAGTTCCAGCGCGCGCTCGGCTTCGGGCAGCGCGCGGACGGCGAGTGGCTCCCGCAGGAGCGGCTGGCGCTGGAGGCGGCGGCGGAGCGCGAGAAGGAGCGGCTGCGCGGCGTCGGCGCGCAGCTGCAGGTGGCGCCGCAGCTCCTGGTCGACGCCTCGCGGACGGGCGAGGTGATCCGCGGCATGAGCAAGCAGCTGGTGGTCGCGGCCTGCAACAAGGCGCTCGGGGCCGACGGCGCCTATCCCGTGCGGATCGAGACCTACGAGGAGGTCCTCGACGGCCAGGAGCGGAGCTGGGAGCTGTGGGTCATGAAGAACGGCCTGCAGATCTTCTTCCTGAGCGAGCACGTGGCCGAGAAGGTCGACCCCGCCGAGCAGGCGCCGCCCCCCTCGCCGTCCGAGGAGGCGCCGCCGCCGAGCGAGGGCGAGGGCCCCCCGGAGGGAGAGCAATGAGCCGCCTCGTCGCCCACCTCGCGCCGCTCGCGCTCGTCCTGGCCGCGCTCGCGCCCGCGCGCGCGCAGGAGCGGCCGCCGATCCGCGAGCACACCTTCCTGCCCGAGGAGGACTGGGCCCGCCTCGGGCCCGAGCACGTCGGCAAGAAGCTCTACCTCGAGGGCCGGTGGGAGGAGCTCTACGGCGACTGGGCCCTGCTCTGGAAGGGGCCGATCGTGACCCGCGGGCTGCTGTGGGTCCCGGCCAACAGCGCGATCAAGCTGGTGCTCTCCAGGGACCGCGACAGCGCCAACGAGCCGCTCACGAGCAAGATCTCCTCGGTGCGCGTGTTCGGCGAGGGGGTCAAGGCCGGCGACGACCGCGTCCTGATCAAGGTCTCCCGGGTCGACAAGCTGCCCGAGGAGGACCAGCAGTTCCTGGAGCGGCTGCAGGCGGTCGGCGCCGACGCCGACGCGATCCAGCGCCTGGCCAAGGAGTGCGCGGAGCGCGCCAAGCGCTTCGACGACGCCCGCCTGCGCGAGGTGGCGCGGTCGATCTCGCGCCGCGAGCTCGAGGTCCGGGCGGCGGCGCTCGCGCCCGACGACCACGCAGGCCGCCTGACCTTGGCGCAGCGCTCGCTCGACGAGGCGGACGACCCGCACGGCGCGATCGAGCTGTTCGGCGCGATCGTGGAGAGCGAGGGCGTGCCGGCGCAGGTCCACGCCCGCGCGGTCGAGCGCCTCGAGCAGCTCCGCGCCGTGCGCACCCTGACCACCGACGGCGGCGTGGAGTGGGTGGCCTACGACGTCTACAAGCGGGAGGAGGGCTTCATCCTGCGGGCCGACACCAGCGGCACCCCAACCTGGATGTCCCGCGAGGTCGTCGAGCTGCACCTCGCGCGCGACGCCGAGCTCGCCCGCCAGCAGCAGAAGATCGAGCTGCCCCGCTCCAACCCGATCAAGCACCTCAAGGACGCCGAGGCCAAGGTGGTGGAGCGCGGCCAGTCCTTCCCCGAGGTCCGCCTCGCCGGCGGCCTCCCCGTCGTGGTCCGCCACGAGCGCGGCGGCTCCTTCCTCGGCGAGGAGAGCTCGGTCTGGTCCCAGTGGATCCTCGCCGACGGCCGCCGCGTCTACTTCGTCAACGGCGAGGTGATCTCGTGGAAGGCCGCCACCGACCCCTGGCCCAGCGGATCGCTCGGGGGGGGCTCCGGGGGGCGGTAGCTCCTTGGA
>CAZMSZ010000104.1:0-1687 GCA_964569055.1 uncultured Planctomycetota bacterium
GTTGATCGACGGGGGCAGGAGCTCGCCCGCGGCCAGCCGGCGCAGGGCCCTGGCCACGGCGCGCGGGCTCGAGCACAGCTCGCGCTGCAGGTTGATCAGCGACAGGACCACCGCCATGGGCTTGCCCTGCTCGCGCTGCACCTCGGCGGCGCGGGCGCGGACCTCGCCCTGGATCAGGTCGGTCAGGTCGTCGTAGAAGGCCTGCTCGTCGTCGTGCAGCTCGATGTGGTAGGTGGCCGCGCGCCGCGGGGGCAGCTTGACGCTCACCTCGCTGCGGCGGTTGCGGATCATGACCTCCTCGAGGAGCGCGCGCAGGTGGTGCAGGTTGCGCGGGCGGCGCGGGTCCTTCTCGTCGACGTACTGCTTGTTGAAGGCGCGCGTCGAGCCGAGCAGGCCCGGCTTGAGGATGTCGAGCAGGTTCTTCAGCTCGACCAGCTTGTTGTGGAACGGGGTGGCCGAGAGGAGCAGCACGTACTTCTTGGGGACCCGGGCCACCGCCTTGAACTGCTTGGTCCCGCGGTTCTTGAGGTGGTGCGCCTCGTCGCAGATCAGGACGTCGACCTCCCGCGCCTGCAGCCGCGCGCCCAGCCCCTTGCCGCGCACCGCGGCGTAGCTGGCGATCACCAGCGGCGGGTCGCCCTCGAGGTCGGCGGGCTCGCGCGCCACCACGAACTCGAGCGCGAACTTGTCCTGCATCTCCTCGCGCCACTGCAGGGCGAGCGAGGCCGGCACCACGACCAGGGCGGTGCGCGCCAGGCCGCGCACGAGCAGCTCCTTGAGGACCAGCCCGGCCTCGATCGTCTTGCCCAGGCCGGTCTCGTCGGCCAGGAGCGCGGCGCCGCCCATCTCGCGCAGCGCCTTGCGCGCGACCGCCTGCTGGTGGGCGTAGCGGTGGAACGCCTGCTGGTTGACCTGGCCGAGCGCCAGCAGCGTCTCGAACCCCGGGGTCAGGTTGAGGTCGGCCGCCCGCCGGCGCAGCAGCCACACCGCCGGGTCGACGTTGGCGCCCCCGTCCAGGGTGGCCGCCGAGGTGAGCGTGACCGCCACCGGCTCCAGGGCGCCCTCGGGCAGCGCCACCGCGGCGCTCGCCTGCTCCTCCTCGGGCGGCGGGAGCGCCTCGCCGCAGCGGAAGCACTCCAGCTCGGTCGCCTCGTCCAGCCAGCCGCAGGCGCGGCAGCGCCGGGCCGGGAGGGCCCGCGCGCCCTCGGCGACCGCCGGCTGGGTCGGGGTGGGCTCGGCCGTCTCCAGCCACTCGAAGCGCTCGCCCGGAGCGCGGATCAGGGAAGAACGAGGCACCATGCGATCGCCAGGCTAACACGCAGGGCGCAGAGCCCTCCGCGCGAGGGCGGCGCGCTCAGCCGGCGGCGCGCTCCTCGGCCTCGCTCAGCACGCGCCCCTCGCGCAGCTTCTCGACCTCGCGCCCGATCCGGCCCGTGAGGACGTAGGCGAGCATGATCCAGTCGCACACGAACGACTTGAACGGGTACTGGAACGTGGCAGGCCGGTTGCGCTCGACCACGAAGTGCCCGACCCAAGCGAACGCGTAGCCGTTCACCAGGCCGGCCAGCACGAGCCAGGGTTGACCCCAGGCGACCGCCAGCCCCAGCCAGGCCAGCCCGCCCAGCGAGCCGACCGCGTGCAGCGCGCGGTTGAGCGGGCTGAGGTGCTCGCTCAAGTAGTACGGCCA
>CAZMSZ010000104.1:1787-20150 GCA_964569055.1 uncultured Planctomycetota bacterium
CCGCGTGCAGCGCGCGGTTGAGCGGGCTGAGGTGCTCGCTCAAGTAGTACGGCCAAAACTCGGCCAGGGTCTCGTAGCGCTGCTCGCTCATGCCCGCCCCCTCAGTACGCGATCTCGCGCCACAGGTCCTGATACCCCTGCCACACCCGCAGCGTCGCGCGCGGCGGGTGGTCCTCCGAGTCGAAGTACTCGACCGTGGCGTAGGTCAGCTCGCGGTTCATCCCGAGGTTCGAGATGTCGAGCGAGATCAGGTCGGTCCAGGTGCCGGTGTTGATGTAGGTCTTGTTGTGGCCGAAGCGCCGCACCTTGCGCAGGTGGGTGTGGCCCATGATCACGGTGTGGATGCGCGGGTTCTTGCGCATCAGCCGGCGGACCTTCCCCTCGAAGTTGGGGAAGGCCGAGTACTCGGTGAAGCCGTCCATCGTCGCGCGCAGGCGCTCCAGGCTGAACCGGCCCTGGAACAGCGGCTTGAGCCGGTAGGTCCAGAACGTCTGCAGGGCCAGCGCGGCCAGGCGCAGCGCGATCCCGGTGTCGAACAGCAGCGCCCCCAGGAAGTACATCTTGAACGGCTGCACGCGGTCGATGTACGGGCGATGCTCCTTGAGCACGTTGAGGACGCGCAGCAGGAACAGGCTCCCGAACGGGTGGTAGATGATCGGCTCCTCGAGCCCGTGGCTGATCACGATCCGCCCCCAGGGGTAGCGGTTCATGGCCTCGAACTGCATGCCGTGGTGGACCTGGATCCCGTCGAACTCGTAGTACGAGCGCTCGACGATGAACGTGATCCGCTCGTCCTCGGGGTCGCCGGTGATCGCCTCGCGCAGCGCGCGCTGGCAGGCCGGGAAGATCAGCTCCATGTCGTGGTTGCCCGGGAGGACCGTGATCCGCTTGTGCGGGGTCTCCACGAACGCGCGCAGCCCGCGCACCACGACGGGGTGCCCCTCGAGCGCGGCCCTGAGCTTGGTGAGCGCGATCCGCTCGGTGATCTCGACCGGGAACCCGCCGTCGTAGCGGACCTGCAGCAGGTCGAAGAAGTCGCCGTTGATGATGAGCTCGACCTCCTCGTCCTCGTAGTAGTCGGTCGAGTAGTAGCGCAGCAGCTCGGCGAACTTGTCGTCGTGGTGGAAGTTCTCCCAGGGGTTGAGCTCGCCCTCCCGGCTCCCGTCCGAGAGGTGGAAGTCGCTCACCACGATCTTCTTGATCTTGCCAGGCATCGCGCGTGCGGCACAATCTACCCCGCGGCGCAGCCCGCGGGCGTCGGCGGGCGCTCACGCCGCGCCGCTCCATTGCCGGGTCCACCCCGTGGCCCTAGGATTGCGGAGGCCCGGCCGGCTCACACGCCTGGGGTTGGGTCCGTAGCAGCGCGAGGCCGAACCGGCCTCACCCCGTCCAGCTCCTCCTTCCGAGGCGAATCCCATGCAACACCGTCCGCTCTCCGCCGCGCTCGCGACCGTCGCCTGCGTCGCGCTCCTCGCGCCCACCGCCCGCGCCCAAGACGTGGGCGCCGGCCTGGCCGCCAAGGTCGACGAGATCTTCCAGCGCATGGAGCAGGCCCAGGGCCCCGGCCTGTGGGACCAGAGCATCGCGCTCCAGGAGCTGGGGGCCCCGGCCGCCGGCGAGATCGCGCGTCACCTGGAGCGGGCCTCCGCCGCGGCCAAGGTGGCGGCGGCCAAGGCGATCCTCGCCGGCGAGGCGGCGGACGCGCACCGCGGCGCGGCGATCGGCGCCCTCAAGGACGTGATCCGGGCGGGCGGCTCGCGCGAGCTGGGGGTGCGGGCGGCCGACCTCCTCACCGTCTACGGGCTGCGGACCGAGGTCCGCCCGCTGATGCGCGACGTCGAGCAGATCGGCGACCCCTTCGTGCGGATCCACGTGCTGCGCGCCCTGCGCGTCCAGGGGCGCTTCCCCCAGGCCGAGCGCCAGCTCCGCGAGCTGCTCACGTCCGACGACTTCTCGGTCCAGTGCGAGGCGGCCCTGGTGCTCGCCTCGCCGGAGATCGGCAACGTCGCCGTCGCGCGGCCGATCCTGAGCAAGCTCAAGGACGAGCCGACCGACCGCGGGCGGCAGGCTCGGTCCTACCTCGAGATGGACGACATGCTCACCAAGCTCGAGAAGTACGCCGGGCTCGAGGAGCGCGACGACATCGTCAGGGCGCGTGACCGCGAGATCGCCCGGCTCAAGGACGAGCTCGGCAAGGTGCAGGCCCAGGCCCGCGCGGGCGGCGGCGGGGCGAGCGCCGACGTGCCGGGCGGGGCGCTGCTGAGCGAGATCATGCAGCGGGTCCGCGAGACCTACGTGGACGAGGAGAAGGCCAAGGTCGAGGACCTGATCGACGCCGCGGCCAGCGGCCTGGTGGACAGCCTCGACCCGTTCTCGTCCTACATGAACGAGAAGACGCTCTCGCAGTTCAACACGAGCATCAACCAGCGCTACGGCGGGATCGGGGCCGTGGTCCAGATGGACCGCAAGACCGGCTACCTCTCGATCCAGCGCCCGATCTACGGCAACCCGGCCCACAAGGCGGGGCTGCGGACCTTCGACCAGATCACCGAGATCGAGGGCACCTCGACCAAGGGGAAGAAGGTCGAGGAGGTGGTCAAGATCCTCAAGGGCCCGGAGGGCACGCCGGTCAAGGTCAAGGTGCGCCCCTTCTTCGGCGGCGAGGAGAAGGAGGTCGAGCTGACCCGGGCCTCGATCACGCTCAAGAGCGTGCGCTGGGACCTCCTGCCCGGCGACATCGGCTACGTCCAGCTCGCGCAGTTCGGTCACCTCGCCACGCTCGAGGTGGAGGAGGCGCTGCGTGACCTCGAGAGCCGCGGCATGAAGGGCCTGGTGTTCGACCTGCGCGGCAACCCGGGCGGGCTGCTCTCGGCCGCGGTCGAGATCGCCGACAAGTTCCTCGACGACGACCAGCTCGTCGTCTACTCGGAGGGGCGCAAGGGCACGCGCTACGGCGCGCGCCAGGACGACGGCGGCCCCGCGGTCAGGCAGCGCCGGCTGCGCCAGCCCAAGCACCCGGACTACCCGCTGGTGATCCTGATCAACGAGCACGCGGCCAGCGCCAGCGAGATCGTGTCGGGCGCGCTGCAGGCCCACGGCCGGGCGGAGCTGGTGGGCAACACCACCTTCGGCAAGGGCAGCGTGCAGAACATCTTCCCGCTCGAGTCGGCGGGCGACAAGGCCGCGCTCCGCATGACGATCGCCTACTACTACCTGCCGGACGGGCGGCTGATCCACCGCGCCCGCGACGTCGAGAGCTGGCGGTTCCGCGAGCAGATGCAGGCCGAGATCGGCCGCTGGCAGCAGGAGGGGCTGCTCAACGAGAGCCAGGCCAAGGAGCTGCTCGCCGAGTACAAGGAGCCCCCGGGGGGGGTGGAGCCCGACTACAAGGTCGAGCAGCCCGAGCTGACCCCGGCGCAGCAGCGCGCTTACGGCCTGATCCTCGACCTCGACCTGATCCAGGGCTACGTGCGCGACCACTGGGCGCAGCACAAGGACACCTTCCACCAGCTCGCCCGGTTCGACGGGTTCGACCCCGCGCGCTACCCCGGGTTCGACGGCCTGTGGACCAAGATCCAGGAGAGCCTCGACGCGGCGGCCAAGGAGGCGATCACCAAGAACGACCTGCGCCTGCTGGTCCGCTCGTTCGTGCGCCGCTTCGTGCAGGACGACCTCGCGCGCGAGCTGACGAGCGACTACCAGGAGGACCGCCAGCTCCAGGCGGCGCTGCTGCTCATGGCCGGCAAGACCGGGCAGGACGTCGCCCAGCTCGGCGAGCTGGCGTTCATCGCCGACAACTTCCCCGAGGGGGTGGCGCGGACCCGTCACGACGAGGGCGCGGACAAGGGCCAGGGCGCCAAGCGCGACTTCAAGTAGCGCCCGCCGCCGAGCGACCGCGGGGCGCCGCCGGCGGAGGCCGGGGCGCCCCGCCGCACTTACGGCTCAGTCGGCCTGCGGGAGCTCCACACAGATCCGGAACCCCAGCGCGTAGTCGGAGTAATGCGCGGGGGCCGTGTTGCGGTTGGCGCAGCGGAGCGAGTCGGGCCCGTCCCCGAACGCGCCGCCACGGGATACGCGCGCCATGTGCTCCTCGCCCACGTGCGGGCCGATCGGATCGAGCGTGTCGTCGGGGGCGTACGGCGCGAACGCGTCGGCGACCCACTCCCAGGCGTTGCCCGCCATGTCGAGGCAGCCGAAGGGCGAGGCGCCCGCGGGGAACGAACCGGCGGGGGCGAGCGCGTCGAAGCCGTCGCCCTTGCTCCAGCCGTTGGCGCGCTCCGGCGAGAAGCCTTCCCCCCAAGGATAGGTCCGCCCGTCGCTCCCGCGCGCCGCGTACTCCCACTCGGCCTCCGTCGGCAGCCGGCCACCCGCCCAGGCGCAGAACGCGTTGGCCTCGAGCCAGTCGAGGCCCGTCGCAGGCTCGTTCGCCCCCCGCATCGCGATCGCGTCGAGGTCGACCGGCCGCGCGCGGCGCCCGGGGGCGACGGCCCAGTAACCGTCCACCTGCTGGTTGGTGACCTCGAGCTTGCCCACGAAGAAGCCCCGCGTGATCCGCACCCGGCGCATTGGCCGCTCGTCCGCTTCGGCGTTGGTGCTTCCCATCACGAACTCGCCCGGCGGCACGTAGACCAGCGCCAGGTCCTCGCCGCTCGGCAGGCGCAGCGCGTACTCGCCGGGCTCGTGGGCGAACCTCACCCGCTCGGGCAGCGGAAGCGGAGCCCGCCGCTCGGGGGCGAGCGCGGCGAACCATGCGGGCCAGAGCGGGTCGGGCGGGGCGGGCGCCGCGAGCGCGGCCACGCTGGCCGACAAGGCCTCCTCGGCTGAGGGGCGCGCCGGCGGCGGCTCGGCCGAAGGCTCGGAGAGCACCACCGCGCCGAGCGCGGCCGCCGCCACGCCCAGGGCCGCGGCGCCGGCGAGCAGCCGCGAGCGCGTGTTCGGCTCGTGCACGCCGCGCTCCAGCGCGGCGCGCAGGGCCCGCGCCAGCGCGGCCCCGTCGGGCAGCCGCTGCGCCGGGTCGCGCACGAGCGCCGCCGCGCACACCGCCTGGAGCGCGCGGGAGACCGCGGGCTGGGCTCGTCGCAGGGGAGGGGGATCCTGCTCGCTGATCAGCATGGCCTGGTGCAGCAGGTTCGCGCCCGCGAAGGGGAGCTCGCCGGTCACCGCCTCGTACAGCAGCACCCCGGCCGCCCACACGTCGGCCGCCGGCCCGATCGGGGCGCGGACCACCCCGATCTGCTCGGGCGCCATGTAGCTCGGCGTGCCGAGGAGCGCGCCCGTCTGGGTCAGCCGCTCGGCGCTGGTGAGGTCGAGGCCGATCCCGAGGTCGGTCAGGCGCGCCCGCCCCTCGGCGTCGACGAGCACGTTGTCGGGCTTGACGTCGCGGTGCACCACCCCGTGCGCGTGGAGGTGCGCCAGCGCGTCGACCACCTCGAGCGCGAGCCGGACGCGCTCCTCGAGGTCGCGCTCGCGCAGCACCTGCCCCAGGGGCCGCGCGCCCTCGATCAGCTCGAACACCTGGAACGGGCGCTCCCCCTCGAGGCCGACCGAGTACAGCCGCACCAGCCCGGCGTGCTGCACCCGGGCGGCCAGCTCCCCTTCGCGCTGGAAGCGGGTCAGGCTGTCGCCCTCGAGCGGGAAGTTGGCGAGCTTGAGCGCGACCTCGCGCCCGAGCTCGCGCTCGAGCGCCCGGTAGACCGTGCCCATGCCGCCGCGCCCGAGCAGCTCCAAGACCTCGTAGCGCCCCGCGCCCAGCAGCTCCCCGGGGCGCAGGAGCGCCACGGGCCGCGCGGCGCTCCCGCCGGGTGTCCGCGCCACCTCCTCGGGAGGCTCCTGCCAGGTCTCGGCCTGGCGCCAGGTGTCGGGGCGCGTGTCGCCTTTGCTCACGCGGCCATTGTGGCAGGGCCGCGCCCTTGGCGCCTACTCCTCCGCGGCGCGCCGCTTGGCCGAGGCCCACACCTCGAGGTAGCGCTCGCGGCGCGGGACCTCGCGCCAGCGGTCCAGCCCCACCGCGCGGCGCTGCTGGATCGTGCGCAGGCGCGCGCGCGCGGTCGACTTGTCGAGGAGGCGCACCGTCTCGGCGTTGACCGGGTCGTAGGCGGTGCGGCGCAGGAGGGCGGCCTGGTTCTCGGGCGAGACCGCGTAGTCGACCCAGGCCCGCGCGGCCTCGAGGCGCGGGCCCGTGCAGCCCTTGGCGATCATCCACGAGT
The DNA here is from genome assembly GCA_964569055.1 of uncultured Planctomycetota bacterium. Lineage (GTDB taxonomy): Bacteria > Planctomycetota > J058 > J058 > J058 > JAWLGW01. The sequence goes on from CAZMSZ010000104.1 coordinate 7,994, forward strand.
CGATCCACAGGGCCGAGCCGCCCTCGGGCAGCGTCCGGCGCAGCGTCCAGCCGCGCTGCTGCAGCCGCCAGGCCACGATCCCCCAGTCGTCGACCAGGGCCAGGCCCTGCTCGGCCAGGCGCTCGGCGTCCTCGGGGTAGCTCCACAGCCGGCAGTCGTTCTTCAGGAGCGCGACCAGGCGGTCCTCCACCCGGGCGAGCTCCTCGTCGGAGAGGTCGAACGCGGGGCGCAGGCCGAGGTCGAGCGCCGCCACGGTGATCGCCCACACCGCGTCGTCCCACAGGGCGATCCGGCCGCGCAGGGCGGGGTCCCACAGCGCGCGCCAGGACGTCGCCTCGACCGCGGGGTCCAGCGAGACCAGCCACATGGGGCCGTTGGTGTAGCACACGCCGTAGGTCCGCCCCTGGTGGTGCAGGAACGGCGGGCTGCGGAACTCGGGGAGCAGCTCGGCCTCCCGCGCCAGCTCGAGCGGCTGCACCAGCCCGGCGCGCACGATCGCGGGGGCCATGTCGCAGCTCGGCGCGACGAGGTCGACCGCGCCCGCGCGCAGCAGCTCGAGGTACTCGTCGTTGGTGGTGACGGTCACCACCTGCGAGACCACCACCGCCACGCCGGTCCGCTCGAGGTAGCGGGCCGCGAACCGCGCGGCGAGCTCGGGCGCCGCGTAGCCGGGCCAGGCGGCGACCCGCAGCACGATCGGCGGGCCGGGGCGAGGGGCGGGGCGCGGCGGAGTGGTGGGGGCGGCGACGCCCAGCGGGAGCGGCGAGCCGGCCGCGGGGGCGTCCTGCGCGCAGCGGAAGCCCGTGTCTTGGAAGCGCTCGTCGGCGCGGGCGTAGGTCGCCTCCGCCAGGCCGACCCGCTCGGCGGCCTCGGGGGCGCCGCCGCCCACGATCACACGCCACTCCTGCTCGGCGCCGCCCGGCCCCGGGTGCCGGTCGGCGCACCACTCGTCGGCGTTGCCGCACAGCGCGACCGCGCCGTACGGGCTGACGTCGCGCGCGTAGGCCAGCGCCGGGGCCAGGTCGTCGCGGCGCAGGTTGGCGCGCCCCTCCTCCCACGCGTCGCCCCACGGGTAGCGGCGGCCGTCGGCCGCGCCCGCCGCGAGGAGCCACTCGGCGCGGCTCGGCAGCCGCTTGCCGGCCCAGCGCGCGTAGGCGGCGGCGTCATGCCAGCTCACGCCCGTCACGGGGCGCGCCTCCACGGTGGGCCCGCCGGGGCGGCGCGAGAGGCCGAGCGGCCAGTGGTCCCGCCCGGCGCACCCGTCGCCGGCGCCGCAGGCGGCGTGCCCCTCGGCCTCGACGTGGGCCAAGAACTCGCGATACGCGGCGACCGTCACCTCGGCGCGGTCGATCCACACCGGGCCGGCTCGCTCCACGCGGGGCCCGCCGCCCTCGCCCGGGGGCGGGGTCACGACCAGCTCGGCGGCCGGGACGAACGCCATGCCCGCGGGCGCGGGGCCCGGGTCGGCCACGCGGAGGGTCTGCTGCTGCCCGCGCCCCAGCACCACCAGGAACCGCGGCGCGGCGAGGTCCGCCGCGTGGAACGGACCCCGCTCGTCGGGGCGCTGGTGCGGGTGGCTGCCGCCGGTGCGCCGCGTGCGGAGCCGCGCCAGGTAGCTGCCCGCGGGGAGCTCGACCTCGGGCTCGCGCGCGGTCGCCTGCGCGCGCCGGCTCGGGTCGGGCTCGCCGCGGGCGCGGTCCCAGCGCACGAAGTCGAGCGACTCGCCCTCGCCGAGCCCCGCCACGGTGACCTCCGCCAGGCCGCGCGCGCGCCGCCAGGCCTCGCGGTCGGTCTCCTGGCCGCTCAGCCGGTAGCAGCGGCCTCGCAGCTCCTCGGCCAGGGTCCAGTCGCGGCGTCCCTCCGCGAAGCGAGCGCGCGCCCGCAGCACCTCGAGCAGCGCCTTCAAGGTGCGCCCGCTCCCCGGCTCGTCGGCGAACGCGCCCTGCGCCAGGAGGTGCGCCTCGAGGTGGGCGCGCGCCGCGGCCTCGTCGTCGCGCCCCTCCAGCCCCCGCGCGCTCTTGGCCAGCTCCAGCGCCTGATCGCTCCGTTGCACGGCCGCCAGCCGCGCGGCGCCGCGCCGGTAGAACAGCGCGAACCCCGCGATCGTGACCAACAGCAGCAGCGCCAGCACCGTGGCCGAGCGGTGCGAACGCACCCAGCGCACCGCGCGCGCGGGCAGGCCCGGCCGGCGCGCCACCACCGGCTCGCGCTCCAAGAACCGCTCGAGGTCGTCGGCCAGCGCGCCCGCGGTCTGGTAGCGCAAGAACGGCTCGCGGGCCATGGCCTTGAGCACCACGGTCTCGAGGTCGTAGGGGATCTGGGGGCGCAGCCGGCGCGGCGGGAGGGGCTCGCTCACCAGGATCTTGCGCACGACCTCGTGCACCGACTGGCCGTCGTAGGGGACCTTGCCGGTGAGCAGCTCGTACAGGATCGCGCCGAGCGAGTACACGTCGACCCGGTGGTCGGCCTCGCCCACCTCGCCGCGCGCCTGCTCGGGCGACATGTAGCAGGGCGTGCCCAGGATCTCGCCCGTGCGCGTGAGGTCCGGGCCGTGGCCGAGGTCCTTGGCGAGGCCGAAGTCGAGCACCAGCGGGCCGCCCTCGCTGTCGAGGACGACGTTGGCCGGCTTGAGGTCGCGGTGCACCACGCGCTGCTGGTGCGCGGCGTCGATCGCGCGCGCCACCTCGGCCAGGAGGCGCGCCGCCGCCTCGGGCTCGAGCGGGCCGGCCTCGACCGCCTCGCGCAGCGAGTGGCCCTCCACGATCGGCATCGTGTAGTAGAGCCGGCCCTCCTCCTCGCCGAACGCGTAGACCCCCACGATCCGGGGGTGGCGCAGCTTGGAGGCGAGCGCCGCCTCGCGGCGGAAGCGCGCGGCCTCGCGGGGGCGGCGCGCCAGCTCGTCGGGGAGCACCTTGAGCGCCACCTCGCGGCCGAGGTCGCGGTCGACCGCGCGGTAGACCACGCCCATGCCGCCGCGCCCCAGCTCGCCCACCACCTCGTAGCGCCCGAACCGATCGCCCGGCGCGAGCCCCTGGCGGCCTCGCGCCGGCGGCGAGCCGCCCGCCTCGGCGGCGCTCGCCAGCACCGCCGTCTCGGCCTGCGCGAGCGCCTCGCGCCCGCCGCCCTCGGCGGCCGCCTCCGCAGCGCGCGCGGGCTCCGGGGCCGGCGAGCCGCTCGGCACCACCGCCGTCTCCGCTCGCTCCAGCGCGCCGCGCTCGGCGGCCTCGGCCTGCGCCTGCGCCCGGGCCGGGCCGGGCGGCGGGAGCGCCACGGTCTCGCCATCGGGGCTCGGCGCGCGGTCCGGCTCCGCTGGCGGCCGCGGCTCGCTCACGACCCTGCCGCGCCGCGCGGTCGCACCAACCCTTGCAGCCCGGCGCGGAGCGCGAGGAGCGAGAGGGCGGCGGCCTCGAGGGCGGCCTCGCCCAGGCCGCCCGGCTCGGCCACCGTGACGGGCAGCGCGCGCAGCGCCTCGGGCCAGCGGCCCGGCTGCGGGTCGGCCTGCCGCTGCAGGAGGCGCAGCGGCAGCCCCGCCAGAGCCGCCCCTTGGGCCAGCCGGCACTCGCGGTCGAGCGTCCAGGCGAGCTCGTCGTGCGGCTCGGGGCCGACGCGAGGGTCGCCGACGAGCACCAGCGCCGAGGTGGAGCGCAACAGCGAGCGCCGCAGCTTGCCGGCGCCCGGGGCGGCGGGGAGCGTGACGACGCGCAGCGCCCCGACCCGGACCCGCGGCGCGGCGGGCCACGGCTCGCGCAGCAGCAGCTCGAACGAGAGCTGGACCTCGCCGTGGGCGCGGCAGCGGCGCGCTCCGCGCAGGGCGGTCTCGCCGGCGGGCGCGCGCCGCGCCACGACGCGGGCCAGCTCGAGCGCCGCCCGCCAGGCCTGCGCCGGCCCCGCGAACGCCACGGTCGGCACCACCTCGCGGGCCACGTCGCGCCGCCACGGGGCGCGGCCCACGTCGGCCGCCAGCCAGCCCAGCCGCGGCGGGGGCGCGCGCGGGGGCAGCGGGTCGCCCTCGGCGAGCGCGTCGAGGACGGGGTCCTCGAGGCGACGGTCGAGCAGCCGCTCGCGCAGGGCCGCGCGCGCGGCCTCGGGCTGGCCGCAGCGCGTGAGCGCGCGGACCTGCTCCAGCGCGCAGGCCAGGTCTCCGGGCGCCACGCGGGCGCGCCGCTCGGTCCGCCTCAGCAGCCCGTCCACGCGCGCCTCACAGGCTGAAGTCCCAGTCCTCTTCGGCGGCGCCCTCTTCCTGCGCGGGCTCCACCCCTTCGGCCAGCCCCTCCTCGAACAGCTCGGCCAAGAACACCATCGCGCGGTAGCGGTCGCCCGAGAGGCGCGCCACGTCCTCGGGCGTGTTCACGCGGTCGATCAGCGCCGCGAGCGCCGCGTCCTTGCGCGCCCCCGCCTCGGCCGCCTCGTCGCCGGTGTAGGCCACGCACAGGTCCTTGGGGAGGAGCTGACCGACCTTGACCCAGTTCTCGCCCGCGGCCGCGAACTCGTCGAAGAACGCCTCGGAGTCGAGCCGCAGCTCGAGCCGGGCTTCGGGGTCCTCGAGCCGCGGCGGCAGCGTGCCCTGCAGCAGCTCGAAGCGGGTGCCGCGCCAGGAGAAGCACTCGGCCACGTCGCGGGCGGTGTCGAGCGCGGCGGCCCGCGCCAGCTCGCGCCGCTCCTCCTCGCGCCGCTGCTCCTCCTCCATCTCGACCGCGGCGCGCAGCATGCGCAGCTCGAGCTCGACCCGCCCCCGCTCGTCCTCGGGCAGGGCCGCGAGGTCGAGCGCCTCGAGCTCGCGCACCCGCTCGGCCTCGGGGCTGAGCTTGGCCTCCTGCTCGGCCTCCGGCGCCGGCTCCTCCTCGGCCACCACCTGCCGCAGGAGCATCATCTCCATCTGCGTGCGCTGGCGCTCCTCCTCGGAGAGGGCCTCGAGGTCGAGGGTCTCGAGCTCGCGCAGCCGCTGCGCCTCGGGGCTGAGGGCCTGCTCGGCCGCGGCCTGCGCCGCCTGAGCCGCGCGGCGCACGTAGCGCTGGGTGCGGAACAGCTGCCCCTTGATCAGGGCCAGCTCCTTGCTGCGCCGCCCGTCGGTCAGGCGCATCACGCCCGTCAGGCCGGCGCCGGCGAGGTCCTGCAGCGTGCCCACGAACTGGATCTGCCCGACGAACCCCTCCTCGATCACGCCCGAGGTGGGCAGGTCGGTCGCGAACAGGGCGTCCTCGTCCTCCTCCTGGATCTGCTCGAGGTCCACGACCTTGAGCCGCCCCTCGCGCACCAGCTCGGCCAGGAGCGAGAGCGCCTTGAACCGGCGCATGCGCGACATGCGCACCAGGTCGGCGATCGCGTGGCGCCCGTCGACGAGCAGCAGCAGGTCCTCGAACCCGAGCTCGTTGACCGCCATCATCTTCGCCTCGTTGGAGTCGAAGGCGAGCACGAGGTCGTCGCCGGGCAGCGTGCGGCGCACCTCCTCCCACTCCGCGATGCGCCGCACCGCCTCCAGGAGGAAGTTGAGCGTGTTCAGCCGGATCTTGCGGTTCTTCTTGGAGGCGTAGAACTCGGGCGGGAGGTAGTCGGCCGCGAACTCGAACTCGGCCCCCTCCCAGAGGAACATCTCGTAGACCTCGTCCTTCATCTGGGCCGCCGCCGCGTCGGCGAGCTGGTCTTCGGTCACCAGCCCGGCCGCGAGCAGCCCGCTCTCGAGGTCCTCCTCGCTCAGCTCCTCCTCCATGTCGCCGCTGAGGAGGTACACCTCGCCCTGGTCGAAGTAGATCTGCCGCGAGTGCTTTCCGTCGCCCTCGTGGGCCTCGACCCGCATGGTCCCCGAGCTCTTGCGCAGGTGGAACGTCTGCAGCAGCTCGGGCAGCGAGAACGAGGCCAGGTCGCCGCGGAACGTCGCGCGCGAGGCCTGCCGCGCGATCTCCGACTCGGCCGCCCGCAGCTCGCGCAGCTTGGCGCGGAAGTAGGGCACGTCGATCCGCGAGTCGATCGCGGCCAGGCAGCAGTTGATCGCCTCGAGCCGCTTGTCGGCGGCGAGCGCCGCGTCGAGCCGCTCCTTGTACTCGACCACGTCGAGCGGGCGCAGCCGGCCGGTCTCGAGCGCCTCGTGCACCATGGCGAGGAACTCGGGCGCGGGCATCAGCTCCTGCTGCTTGATCACCTCCTCGAGCGAGTGCTGCCCGTCGAACAGCAGGAACGGGTCGTCGGCGCCCTGGGTGCTCTTCTGCCCCTTGGCCGTGAGCATGAGGTAGGTGTGCACCGAGGGGATGGCGCCCATCAGCACCTCCCACTGGCGGATGTCGCGGGTCACCTCCGCGTTCAGCCAGGGGAGCAGCGGGACGTCGATGTCGAGCCCGGGGTTGCCGGTCTCGCGGCTCTCGCCGGTGCGGACCTCGACGAACGGCCGGCGCAGGAAGAAGACCTTGAACACCTCGGACAGGACCGTGTCCTTCTGGGCGCGGAACCAGTTGTCCATGGTGACGTAGCCGCCGCCCACCAGGATCTGCTGGAGGGAGCGGCCGGTCTGCTCCTGCATCTCGCGCACGCGCACCAGGTCCGAGGCCGAGACCGGGCTGCGCGCGAGGAGCTGCTTCACGATGCTCGGCGGGTTCTCCCCCGCGGCGACCCGCCACACCAGCGAGCTCTTGGTGAACGCGAAGCGCAGCTCGCGCCCCTCCTCGCGGACCACGAACTCGCAGGGGATCCCCTGGCGGAACAGCGCCAGCAGCAGCTCGAACGCGCGCTTCCCGCGGATCCGCGCGCTGAAGGTGAGCTTGCCCTCGGCCGCCTGGCGCTGGCAGAGCTCGCTGCCGAACAGCACGCGGTCGAGCAGCCGGCCGCGCCCGTCGAGCTCGGGCGTCTCGAGCGCGCTCTCGAACAGCTTGAGCGCGTACTGCAGGTCGCGCCGGACGGCGTCCTTGAAGCGGCGCTCGAGCTCGGCCCGCGCCAGCGGGAAGATGTGCTCGGCGTTGAGCAGGCGCGACACGACCGACTGCGTCTCGAAGCGCGACAGGCCGAGCAGGTGCGGCAGCTCGGCGAGCGTGCGGGTGCCGTCGAACACCTCGGCCGGGTCGATGATCCGGGCGTGCGCCTCCTTGAGCTCGCGCCCGGCCCGCTTGGCCGCCTCCGGCGTGCTGCTCAGCACGTACAGCCGCTTCTCGCTGGGGAGGGCGTCCTGGATGTTCTGCCACTCGTCGCGCCGGCGCGTGGCCTCGACCAGGACGGAGCTGGCGCCGAACCGGAACTCGTCGGGCGACTGGATCCGCTCGGCGAAGTCGGCCGGGAGCGAGTCCTTCTTGAACTCGAAGAAGGCGTCCTCCCAGGCGAACGCCTCGTAGATCTCCTCCTCGACCTGGAACCGGCGCGCCGCGAGGATCTTCTCCTCGGTCGTGTACCCCAGCTCGTTGAGCACCTCGCCCAGGCGCTGGCCCTCGCGCTCGGCCTGGAGCTTGAGCGCCTCCTCGAGCTGCGCCGGGGCGAGCTCGCCGCTGCGGACCAGGGCGTCTCCGAGCCGAAAGCTCCAGTTCGCCCGCTCGAGGTACAGCCCCCCCTGGGAGAGGTAGAGCGTCTTGCGCGCGTCCTCGTGATAGACGTCGAGCGACCCCGAGTGTCCGCTCGCGGAGAGGAACTCGAGCAATTGCTCGAGGCTGAACGCCTTGACGCTCCCGCGCAGTCCCATGGAGCTCCGGTTGGACGGCTGCAAGATTAGCAGCGCCAAGAGGATGAAACAAGCCGAGCGCGCCCGAGACCCTTGATCGGCGCGCTCCCCGTGCGGCGGGCGGGCGCCGCGGCGGTCGTGCTACCATGCCGCGCCCTGCCAGGGCTTTGAGCCTCGCCGAGGTGCGGATGAGCAAGGTCGACCTCCGCTGCTACACCTACATCGACGTGTTCCAGCCGCAGCTCGCCTCCTTCCTGGCGACGGTGGCCCGCGGCTACCTCCCGGTGGAGGAGCAGGCGGCGATCGTGCTCGAGATCGCGCCGGGCATGGACATCAACCGGGTCATGGACGTGGCGCTCAAGCAGACCGGCGTCCAGCCCGGCATGATGATCGTCGAGCGCGTGTTCGGCATGCTCGAGGTCCACTCCTACGACCAGGGAGAGGTCCGCGCCGCCGGCGAGGCGATCCTGGGCGCGCTGGGCCTCACCATGGAGCAGCGCCTGCGCCCCAGGGTCATGACCACCCAGATCATCACGGGGGTCGACCCGCACCACACCATGCTGGTCAACCGCATGCGCCACGGCAACTTCCTGCTCAAGGGCGACTCGTTCTACATCCTCGAGGTCCACCCGGCCGGTTACGCCGTGTTCGCCGCCAACGAGGCCGAGAAGGCGGCGCCGGTCGAGGTGCTCGAGGTGATCGCGTTCGGCGCCTTCGGCCGCGTGTTCCTCGGCGGCGCCGAGGCCCCGATCCAGGAGGCCGCGCGCGCGGTCGAGGCCGCGCTGGCCTCGATCGACGGGCGCCCGAACCAGGGCGAGTCCAAGCGCAACATGTAGCGGCGCGCGCCGCTCAGTAGCGCTCCTGGTCGAGGGTGTGGTACAGGCACTCGGCCGGGATCGGCGCGCGCTCGCCGCCGTCGAGCTGCCAGAACAGGCGCGCCACGGCCAGCCCGCCGTTCTCGTAGAACTCGACCCGCAGCGGGTAGTCGCCCACCTCGAGCGGCAGGTCGACGAGGTCCTCGCGCGGGGCGTGGTCGGAGTACTCGGCCACCACGAGCTGCTCGCCCACCCACACCCGGATCCCGTCGTCGCTGAGCACCGTCAGGCTGTACTTGCCGGCCACCGGCACCCGCAGCACGCCCTCCCAGCGGATCGAGAACTGATCCCCCTTCCCCTCCAGCGGCTCGGGCGCCGTGGTGCCCCAGTCGAAGTCGAGCTGGGCGTCGATCCGCGTGCCCGCGCGCTCGGTGAAGTACTTGTCCTTGTAGTAGGTGCCCCACAGCCCGGGGATCAGGTTCTGGTAGGACGTCCCCTCCACCACGCGCTCGCTCATCAGGCCGTCGAGCTTCTCGGTGAGCTCCGCCACCTTCTTGAGCAGCTCGCGCCCCAGGGGCGAGTGCGTCGCCAGCCGGACCTGCTCGTCGACCGACAGCGAGCTGATCTGGATCGCCGTCTCCGCCCGCCCGAACCGCCCCTCGAGCTTGCGCAGCCGCCGCTCCGCCCGCCGCACCCGCTTGGCGGCGCTCTGCTCCGCCTCCCCGATCCTGGCCTCGAGCCCCGCGATCCGCGCCTCGAGCGCCGCGAACGGGCTCCCCGTCGCCCCCGCCGCCAGCACCGGCGCGCTGCTCGCGCCCGAAGCGGACGCAGGCCCGCCGGGGATGGCACCCGGCATCCCCGCCCCGAGCTCGAGCGCCGCCAGCCGCGCGTCGAACGCCGCGAGCGCCGCGTCGAGCTTCTGCTCCAGCAGCGCCAGCCGATCCCCGCCGCCAGCCGCGCCGCCCTCCACACGCGGCGCCGCGCTCGCGGTCGCGGCGCCGTCAGGCTCGCTGCTCCGCAGCGGGACGTAGCCCCTCTCGCCGCCCGAGTCCGCGGCCGTCGGCACCGCGGCCGCGACCGGCCCCGCGGCCCGCGCCCCCCCGGCACGCCAGCGCGACTCGCCCTGGCTGAGCACGTCGGTCAGCAGCAGCGCCCCCGCCCCGACCACGGCGAGCGCCGAGAGCTGAACTCCACCGCGCCCGAGCGTGTTGACCATGCGCGCGCCCCGTCCCCCTCAAGAGGTAACCCGCGCTCGTGAGCGCCGCAACAGGGCGCCCTGACGTGCGCGCAGCGCACGGTCGCGAACACCAGGCGTTGGGCGAGCGAGCCCCGTGCGGTGGCTGGCAAGCGGGGACCTCGCAGCGATCCTGGGAGCGGGCGCGCATCGCATCTCGAACGCGCCTCGGGATCGTCCGCTTGGGGCTGACCGAGGGGCCCCGGAGCTCGGCGTCGCACAGGAGCCGCTCCGCCTCGGCTGGAGCGAGCGGTACCTCGCCGCTCCGCGCGCGTCGCCTGCCGCGTCTCGCCCGACGCGAGGTCGTGGCTGAGGATGACGCGGACCGAGCTGTTGCCGGCGCTCCCGCCCAGCAACGCGCGGCGGAACAGCTCGACCGCCGTGTCTCTCGCTGCGCAGCGCGCGGAACCCCTCCTCGAGCAGCGCGAGCCCCTGGTTGCCCGCCCTGTCGTGGAGCGTCGTGGAGCTGTCGCCCGCGGGACGGCCAACACCACGTGCTCACCCCGCTCCAGAACTCACGGGCAAGCAATCTGGACCGTTTGCGGACAGCGCCTCTCTAGAAGAACGCCTCGAGCCTGTCTCTGGGCAGCTTGCCGTGATCCACCAGCGCCGAGACCACGACCATGCTCGAAACCCCAAAGTACGCCGCGGCCTCGGCGATGCCGTCTTCGTCGAGCCCGTGGGCCTCCGTGAAGGCATCGAGACCCGGCCAGGGGCAGAGAAGCTCGCGAGCGAAGGACCGCCCCGCCTTCTGCAGAGCGGTCGTCTCCCTGGTCACAGGGAGGAGACGCTCCTCGGGTGGAGAGCCGATCGAGCAACCGAGCAGACGTGCTAGGTAGAACCGCTGATTGTCGATTCGGTGCGTGGGCACTCTGACGGCCGCTCGTCCGTTCGAGCGAAATGCTCCGGTCAGGGCGCTCTTGGGCGAAGCCACTGTGGGAAGCTCCAGGTGGAACAGATCCTCGAGCTCAGCGGTGGGGATCGGGTCGGTGGCCGTCTTGCCGAGCTCGTTGCGTACAAGCTCGGCGAGCCGCTTTCCCCTTTGCCAAGGGATCTCCCCGTACTCTGCCGGCGGTGGAGTCGCAACCCAGTTCAGGTCTACGAAGAGGTCCGAACCGCGGATCGTGTCGACCTGGCGCTGTGCCTCGTCCAGGCTGCCGAGGCTCGGCATCGCTGCCATGACTTCGTCGATCGCGCGCGGGCCTGTCGTGGCGCCCAGGGCACGTGCCCGCGCGATCCACTCTTCGGAGGCATCCCCTGGGTGGACTCCGGCCGCGGCCTGCAGTCGACACTCCTCGGCGAGGACCGGATCGGAGCGCTCGTCGGCAAGTTCGGCCCAAAGTTCATCGAGATCGGGAGCGACCAGACTCTGGGAAGCGAGCCGGCCTCGGACCTGTGTCACCAAGTCGTCGATCGCTTGCATGAAGCTCTGAAGCGGAACGTCGATCGCAGCGCTCTGCAGGTAGCGGATCGACGCAACGTCCGCCTTCTCTTCTCCGTCGCTGCGGATCTGGACGAACTCTCCATCGCTGGAGAGCTCCAGCGGCGGCCACGCGATCCCTTCACCGATCGCGGCCATGCAATGTGAGAGGCGCCAGCCGACCGACCTGCGGTGCGGTTCCCAGCACAAGCGCCACCAGTTGAGGATCAGCCAGCGGACGAGTGGGTAGACGGGAACCACGATGAAGGGCCTGACACTCTGCACCGAGAGATCGAACACTTCGACCAGGGGCACCGGGCCCTTTGCGCCGATTCCGTCGATCCGGAGCGCCCCGAGAGTGGCAGACCGAACGTCATCGCTCTGGCCCTCCCAACGCTCGACCTTGAAGCGAACACCCCTCGCGTCAGTCACTCCGACCACGCCTTCGTGATCTTGTCGAACAGAGGATCGCTCCGGCGGACCGGATACCCGTGGTAGCGCCCATCGCGACTGCCACCGTACATGCACTCGAAGACGCGTCCATCTTTGGCGACGACCCACATCTGCCGGGGGTATCCCGTGTTCGTCTTCGCCTCGCTCACCAGGGCACGCGCCTGCGCCGCCTTGAAGAGCTCTTCCGCCTCCTCCTTGCGGAGGATCCCAGCCTCATCGCACAGAGTCGCGTCAGGTCGAGGAGCCGCGGGTGGCGACAGGCCGAAGTCTCCTGGGTTGCGCTTGTGATACGGGCTGCCTTCGTACACAGCTTCCTGCAGCCGCTCCTGCTCCTCTTGGGTGAGGGCAGCTGCTCGTATGCGCCGTTCCGTCGACTCCCGTGCTCGTCGAGCCTTCTTGCCCACGAGGGCATCTTACACCCGTTGCGCTCGTTCCACGCGGTGCCGCGATCGTGCACTCCACGACCCATGGCAGCGGGCACGTACCTTGAGATGTGCGACGCAACGAAGGGTGCGCTCAACCCGCCACGAGCTGCAGCGTGTCCGCCACCTCGTCGGCCATGCGCAGCGTCGTGTCGAGCTCGGGGTGCCGGAGCATCACGA
>CAZMSZ010000105.1:0-9041 GCA_964569055.1 uncultured Planctomycetota bacterium
AGTCGACGTCGGCGTCGGAGTCGGCGTCGGAATCGGAATCGGCGTCGGAGTCGGAATCGGAGTCGGAGTCGGAGTCGACGTCGGCGTCGGAGTCGGCGTCGGAATCGGAATCGGCGTCGGAGTCGGCGTCGGAGTCGGAGTCGGAATCGGAGTCGGAGTCGGAGTCGGAATCGGAGTGGGGAGCCTTCCGCTCGCGTCTGGCCGATCGGTCCAAGAGGGTGACCGAGGGGGCGTGCCAACGGCGTAACTCCTGGGGGGGTCCAGTGGGCTGGAGGTAGGTTGCGAGCGACCCGGCGTCGCTGCAATGATCCGGCAGGCCCGGGGGCGGGCCGGACCACTGAAGGGGAGGAGCAGCGATGCCGGACACGCAGCCGACGATGGACACCGACGACGTGGACGCCGACGAGATGGATGACGAGCCGTCGCCGATCGTCGGCGCGGCCGGGCGGGGCCGCCCGAGCCACGAGTCGGAGGACGAGGACATGGACGAGCAACCGGACGCGGCCCCCGCGGCGACGACCCCCAAGGAGCGTGACGTGAGCACCGAGACCCAGCGCAAGCCCGTCGAGCTCGGCGCGCTTCATCGCGCCTCTCCCGCCAAGCTGCCGCCGCGACCGGCGGACGTCGACACGGGGAGCCTGACCGAGTCGTTCCAGATGGCGCGTCAGCAGCTCGACGAGGTGCTCGGCGGTCAGAACCAGAACCTCATGGAGCTCAAGGTCTCGGCCCTGCAGGGGATCGAGGAGGCCATGTCGCGCCTCGAGGCCGAGGGCAAGCGCACGCGCGCGCTGCTCGACCGCAACGAGCAGCTCGCCCGCGAGGCCGACCGCCTGATGACGCAGGGTCAGGCGCTCGAGGAGCAGCAGGAGGAGCTCGAGGTCAAGGTCCAGAAGGCGGCGGAGCGCAACCAGGCCCTGGCCGACCGCGCCAACGCCCTGCGCGAGGAGCGCAAGCGCCTGCAGGAGGAGCGCGACCAGCTCGAGGAGGCGGTCCAGAAGGAGACCGACGAGCAGGCCATGGCGCGCGGCGACGTCGAGCGGCTGACGGCGCGCAAGGAGCAGCTCGAGAAGGAGAACGCCGAGCTGGAGCGCATCCGCAACCGCCTGGAGGAGAACATCGCCCGCCTCGAGCGCCTGCGCGACGAGTTCGTGACCGCGGTCAACCGGCTCAAGAGCACCAAGGACGACCTGATCGGCGTCGCGACGGACGTGTCCGGATCCGGCTCGGGCAACGCGTCGTAGCGCCACGTGAGCGCGACGGGCGAGTCAGCGCCCGATCGCGGCATGGCGTTCGAGCCGCCGGCTCACGAGCTCCCGCTCGATGAGCCGGCGGCGGACATCCCCGAGGTCGAAGAGGCCATCCTCGAGCTGCCGCTGGAGGAGCCGCCTCCGCACGAGCTCGAGCCGCGGTCGGATCCTTCGGACGGTTTGGTGAGGGCGCCCGCCGCCAGTGAGGGCGCCCAAGAGTTCTCCGATTCCGACCCGGAGTCCGATTCCGATTCCGGCTCTGAGGCCGAGGCCGAGTCCAAGGCCGAGGCCGAGGCCGAGGCCGAGTCCGACTCCGACTCCGACTCCGAGTCCGACTCCGAGTCCGCTTCCGAGTCCGACTCCGAGTCCGACTCCGACTCCGACTCCGACTCCGACTCCGCTTCCGAGTCCGACTCCGACTCCGACTCCGACCTCGCCGCCGACCTCGCGGCCCTGGCAGCCGAGGTCGACCTCACCGACACGCTCGTGCTCCAGGCGACCGAGCGGCTGCAGGCGCTGGCGGAGGGGGACCCGCCCGCGGGGCCGCTCGATCCTGGGGCCACGCTGCTCGACGTGCGGCGACACCTCGAGGCCGAGGCGGCGCCCGAGGAGGAGCTGCAGCGGGCGCTCGACCGCGCGCTGGTGCGGGCGCGGGCGCGGGTCACGCGGCTCGCCAACGACGGGCACGACACCGCGCAGCTCGACGGGCGGCTCCTCGGCGCCGAGGCGCTGGCGGCGCGCGGCGAGGCGCGCTCCGCCCTGTCGCTGGTCGAGGAGGCGCTGGTCATCGCCAAGGCCATGGCCGACTGCGGGCCGCCCCCCGCCGTGCCGCGCGGCGCCGCGGCCCTCCGGCCGCATGTGGCGCAGCTCCTCGAGGAGGCCCCCGAGGTGCGGGCCGCCGTGCGCGGGCTGATCGAGCGCGAGCTGGAGCGGTTCGCCGAGTGGTTCTCGGAGCGGGTGAGCGAGCGGGTGGAGGCGGCGGTCGAGGCGCGGCTGGCGGCGCTGCTCGGGGAGGAGCGCTTCGCGGTCGCCGCGGCCGCCGCGGCGGCGGATCGGCCCGAGGCGCTGCTCGCGCGGCCCGAGCTGCTCGCCAGGGTCGACGCGCTCGCCACGCGGCTCGACCGGAGCTGGCTCCACTCGGCCGAGCTGCGCGAGCACGTCGACGCGCTCGTGACGCGCCGGTTGTCCGACCTCCTGCCGGCCCCTCAGACCACGGCCGAGCGAGACGCCGGCGACCCGACCGAGCCCGCCGCAGGCGAGCCCGAGCCAGGCTCCGCGGCCGCTCGCGCGCTCGACGAGGCGCAGCTCGAGGAGCACCTGCGCGGGTCGGCGGCGGTCACCGAGGCCGCGCAGCGCGCGGTCGCCGCCGCCATCGACGCCGTCGGCGCGGAGGCGCTGCTCGGCTCGGACCGCCTGCTCGGCGCGCTGGCGAACAAGCTGCGCGATCGCCTGCGCCCCCGCGGCGGCGGGCGGGCCGCGCGAGCCGAGCCACGAGCGGGGGCCGCCGAGCGCTCGGTCCCCGAGCCCGGCGGCCACCCGAGCTGAGCGACCGGCGAGTCCGAGAGCCTGTCGCCTCGAGCCTCGTGCCCGTGCCCGTGCCCGTGCTCGTGACCCGCTCGAGCGCGACGCGCGGCCGCATGAGTCCGCGCGAAGGCAAGGGTCACGCGCACGGAGACGGGCAGGGGCACGAAGGCTGACCTTGGATTCTCGCGGTCCTCGCGCTGCGCGCCGCGACGAGCGCTACGCCACGCGCGCTGGGCGGCCCAGCAGGAAGCCCTGGCCGAGCTTCACCCCGAGCGCCAGCAGCGCGCGCCGGTCCTCCTCGCGCTCGATCCCGATCGCGGCCACCTCGGTCCCGAGGGCGGCGGCGACCGCGGCCAGGCGCGCCACCGCCTGCGCCTGCTCGTCGCGGCGGCCGACCCCGTCGGTCCAGCTCCGATCGATCTTGAGGAGCTGCGGCCGCAGCAGGATCAAGCTCTCGAGCGGCGTGCCGCCGAACCCCACGTGGTCGAGCGTGAGCGTGACCCCGGCCTCGCGCAGCCGCGAGACGCGCTCGGCGAGCGGCGCGAGCGGCACGCTGAGGAGGTGGCGCTCGCTCAGCTCGAGCGCCACGGGCGCGCCGCGGCACGGCGCGAGCGCCGCCTCGAGCTCGGACCAGGGGAGGTCGACCAGGGTGCTCGGGTCGAGGTTGAAGTGGGCGCGCTGCGCCCGCGGGAGCGCCTGGGCGGCCGCGGCGCGGGCGCAGAGCCCGAGCGCCACGCGGTCGACCGCGAGCAACGCGTCGCGCTCGCGGCACAGCCGGAACAGGTCGTCGGGCCGCTCGTACGGCCCGGGCGGCCCGCGCACCAGGAACTCCCAGCCGACCACCTCGCCGTCCTCGAGGCGGACCAGCGGCTGCTGGACGACGTGGAGCTGCCGACCGCGGCGGAGCTCCCGCAGCAGCCCGCTCGGGTCGCCCTCCGCGTCGCTGGCCTCGGCCACGGCCAGGCGGTACTTCCCTTCGTGCTTGCTGCGCCGCAGCGCCAGCTGGGTGCGGTCGATCAGGTCGGCCACCGTGGCCGGCGCGGCCGGGAGCGCGGACAGGCCGAGGCTGGCGGTCACCCGCAGCGGCCCCGAAGGGAGCTGGACCGGGCGCTCGCCGAGCGCGAGCCGGAGCCGCTCGGCCACGTGGCGCGCCTCCTCCGGCGCGGCCCCGGGGAGCACGACCAAGAACTCGTCGCCCCCGATCCGCGCCGCGAGGTCGCTCGGCCGGATCCCGGCGCGCACGCGGTGGGCGACCTCCTGCAGGACCTGGTCTCCGGCGAGGTGTCCGCGCTCCTCGTTGACGCGCTTGAAGTCGTCGAGGTCGAGCAACAGCGCCGCCACGGGGGTCGCCGGGCGGTGCGCGAGCCGGTCGAGGCTCGCCTGCAGGCCGCGGCGATTGAGCAGCCGTGTGAGCGGGTCGCGCGCCACCTCGGCGCGCAGCTTGGTGTGCGCCTCGAGGTGCCGCCGCTCGCGCTCGCTGCGCGCGATCGCCTGGGCCAGGCTGCGGGCGAGGAGCGGCGGCGTGAGGTCGTCCTTGACCAGGAAGTCCTGCGCGCCGCGGCGCACCGAGTCACGCGCGAGCGCCTCGTCCCCCGCCCCCGTGCACACCACCACCGGGACCTCTCGCGCGCGGCGGCGGAGCCGGGAGAGCGTCGCCAGCCCCTGACTGTCGGGGAGGCCGAGGTCGAGCAGCACCACGTCCACGCCGCCCCGCTCGAGGCGCGTGAGCGCGGCGGCCAGCGTGGGGGCGACCTCCACCGCGAAGGCGCCGCCCGCCTGGGCGAGGAGCTCGGCCACCAGGGCGGCGTCTCCCGGGGTGTCCTCGACGTGCACCACCCGCCTGACGTCAGCCATGCGGCGAGCGCACCTCCTCGCTGGCTCCGCCCCCCGCGAACGCGGGGCGCGGGCGGCGCGCCTCGACGCGAACGACGTGCCCCGCGGCGAGGCGACGCGGTGGCGCTGCGGCCGCCGGGCCCGTCAGGTGAGAATGGGCCCATGCGCGGAGCTGGAGCCGAGCGCCGGAGCGGTCTCCGGCTGACGCGGGCGGGTCGGGTCGGCGCGCTGCTCGCCTTCGGGCTCCTGCTGTGCGCCCTCAACACGGGCGCCAACCTGGTGTTCTTCCTCACCGGCGGGCTGCTGTCCGCGCTGGCGGTGAACCTGCTGAGCGCGCGCGCGACGCTCCGCGCCGCTCACGCGGAGCGCCGGGCGCCGCTCGAGGTCACCCAAGGCGAGGCCACCCCGGTGCGGGTCGCCCTGGCGTGCGCGGGCGGCACGTCCCTCTCGCTGCGCGTGGACGAGCTCGCGCCCCCCGACCTGTACCGCGGCGAGCCGGCGCGGGTCGCCGCTCTGGGCGTGCCCGCCGAGGGGCTCGAGGTCGAGCTCTCCGTCCGGTTCGCCCGGATCGGACGCACCCCGCTCCCGCCGCTGCGCCTCGCCTCGGCCGCGCCGCTGGGGCTGGTCGAGGCGTGGCGCGAGCTCCCCGCGCAGGAGTCGCTCCTGGTGCTGCCCCCCCTGCGACCGCTCCGCCCGATCGCGGGGCTGATGCGCGCGCAGACGCACAGCGACGGCCTGCGCTGGGCGCCGACCGCCCCCGAGCGGCGCGACGCGGTGCGCCTGCTGCGCGATCACCGCCCCGGCGACGACCCGCGGCAGGTCCACTGGCGCTCCACCGCGCGCCGCGGCGCGCTCGTGGTGCGGGAGTACGAGCGGGCCGAGCCACGCCACACCCTGGTCGCGCTCGACCTCGCGCTCGCGCCGCGGGTCGAGGCGCCCGACCTGGCCGAGCGCCGCCGCCTCGAGGCGGCGCAGCTCCTCGCGGCCTCGCTGGTGGCGGCGGAGGTCCGGGAGGGTCGCGCGGTCGCGCTGGCGCTCGCGGGCGACGAGGCGCACCTCCTGCCGCCCGGCCACGGGCCCGGCAGGACCGCGGCCGCCCGCCGCGCGATCGCGCAGCTCGCCCCGGCCGCCGACCCGGACCTGGCCGCGCTGGCGCGGTTGGCGCGCGACTCGGCGCTGGGCGCCGCGCGGGTCCTGCTGGTGAGCACCCGCCTGGGCGAGGCGCCCCCCGCGCCCGGCGCGTTGGCAGGCGCGCGCCGGTTCGTGATCCGCGCCCCCGACGACGTGTGGACCTGGCTGCGCTCCCCGGAGCCGTTCGCGCGCTCCGGCGCGGACGCCCTGGCGCCGGGCGTTAACGGGCGGCTCCCGCCGCGGCGAGCGGAGGCGGACGCGTGACCGCGCCGCGCCCGCCGGATCGACTCGACCTGCGCGCTCGCGAGGAGGTCGCGCTGCTCGTGAGCGCGGTCACGACCCCGCTGGTGCTGGCGGTCGGGTTGGCGATCCCGCTGCTGGCGGCGCCCACGCCGCTGCTCCTCGCCCTGCTGCCGCTCCGGCGCCGGGTGCGTGACGCGCTCACCCCGGGGCTCGAGCTGGCGCTCTCGTTGGCCGCGCTCCTGGCCGCGCTCGCGACCGCCACCCTGACCCGCGACGCCCCCCTCGGCCTGGCCGTGTTCCTGCTCGCGGCGCTGGCGCTCAAGGCGATCGCGCCGCGCCAGGACCGCGACCGCGGGACCGCGGCGGCCGTGGTCCTGGTGCTGACCGCCGTCGCGGCGGCGGACGCGGTGGACCTCGTGTTCGCGCCGCTGCTCGGGGTCAACCTCTTCGCGCTCACCTGGTTCGCGCTCGCCCGGGCTCCGCAGGGCGAGAGCCCGCCGCCGGGCGCCACCCCGTGCGTCGCGGGCGCGGGGCGGGGTCGCCGCGCGGCGGTGATCGTCGGGCTGCTGGCGCTGGCGGCGCTCGGGGCCGCCGGGTTCTTCTTCGCGTGCCCGCGGCTCGGCGTGCGGCTGCTCGCC
The DNA here is from genome assembly GCA_964569055.1 of uncultured Planctomycetota bacterium. Classification (GTDB taxonomy): domain Bacteria; phylum Planctomycetota; class J058; order J058; family J058; genus JAWLGW01. The sequence goes on from CAZMSZ010000105.1 coordinate 6,617, forward strand.
TCGCAGCGCCGCGACACGACGCAGCGCCTGTCGGGCTTCACCGAGGACGTGGGGCTCGACGACTTCGGCAAGATCAAGCAGGACCATCGCGTGGCGCTGCGGGTCGAGCTGGGGGAGGGCTCGCCCCTGTTCGCCGAGGGCCCCTACTGGCGCGGGCGCGCGCTGGATCACTACGAGAACGGGACCTGGCGCTTGACCGCCGACATGCGCCGCGAGCCGTTGGTGTGGGCGGACGGCGCGTTCCACAACCCGTTCCAGCGGCCGGGCGCGGGCGAGCTCGGCGCGGCGCTGTTCGTCGTCGAGGCGCTCGACACCGACACGGTGTTCACGGTCGGGGTCCCCGACGCGCTCGAGTTCCGCGGCGGGAACCCGCGGCGCGTGACCTGCGACGCCATGGGCAACCTCTCCGCGCGGGACACCCGCGGCCGGAGCCGCAGCTACGAGGTCCGCGCCTGGCGCGGAGGCCCGGGCGAGCGCGAGCTCGCGCCCAGCTACGCGGCGCGGCTCGAGCGGCTGTGCCTGCAGCTCCCGCGCGAGGTCGACCGGGAGCGCCTGCGCACGCTGGCCAGCGAGGTCGTGGCCCGGGCCGGCGCCGAGGGCGGCCCGCCGAGCCGCGCCGCGCGGGCGCTGGAGGCGTACCTCGCCGCGCGCTACGAGTACACCACGGTCAGCGAGCGCACCCCGGGCACCGAGCCGATCGAGGACTTCCTGTTCGTGCGGCGGGCGGGCCACTGCGAGCTGTTCGCCTCGGCGCACGTGCTCCTGCTACGGACCCTGGGGATCCCCGCCCGGCTGATCACCGGGCTGCGCGGCGGGGAGCTCAGCGAGTGGACGCACTCGTACGTGGTGCGCCAGAGCAACGCCCACGCCTGGGTCGAGGCGCGCACCGAGCGCGGCTGGGAGCGGTTCGACCCGACCCCCGCCGACCCCGCGCCGGAGACGGGCAGCGCGCTCCCGGCCGCCCTCCAGGAGCTGCGCGAGTGGCTCGAGATGCAGTGGCTGCTGCGCGTGGTGACCTTCGACGCCTACGACCAGCGCAACGCGCTCCGCGCCGCCTGGCAGGCGCTGGCGGCGGCCCGCGCCGCCTGGGGCACCGCCGCCCTGGGAGCGCTCGCGCTCGGCGCCCTGGCCCTGACCGGCGCGCTCGGCGTGGCGTTGCGCCGAGCGCTCGCCGCGGGCGGCCCCGCTCGGGCGCCGGGCGCCGGCGGCCCGCCGCGCGACGAGCTGCTGGCGCGGCTCCTGGCCGCGCTCGCGGCGCGTGGCTACGTGCGCGCCGCCGGCGAGACCCCGCGCGAGCTGGCGGCCCGCGCCAGCCCGGCGCTCGGCGCGCTCGGCCCGCGCGCCCGCGCGGTGATCGAGCGCTATTACGGCGGGCGGTTCGGCGGCGCCCCGCTGAACGAGGTCGAGCGCCGCGCCGCGCGCGCCCTGGCCGACGAGCTCCGCGAGGCGCGGACGCCCGGCGCGCCCTGACCGGGCGGCTGGACGCTGCAGCGCGCGTGCCGTATATCTGGACCGGTACCGTCCGATTCGCAGGAGCGCGCGCGTGATCACCGCCGAAGAGATCGTGACCCGCATCGAGCGAGGGATCGAGGACGCCAAGGCCACCGTCCGCGACACCGGTGGCGGCAACCACTGGGCGGCGGTGGTCGTCTCGCCGGCGTTCGAGGGCAAGAGCCTCGTCCAGCGGCACCAGATGGTCTACGCCACCGTCAAGGACCGCATGCTGCCGGCCGACCACTCGATCCACGCGCTCCAGCTCAAGACGCTGACGCCCGCCGAGGCGCAGCAGGCCTGAGGGCCGAGGAGGAACCATGACGGAAATGACCCGCGAGGCGATGCTCGAGGACGTCAAGCAGCGGATCGCCGACAACAAGATCATGCTGTTCATGAAGGGCACGGCCGCCGCGCCGCGCTGCGGGTTCTCCGCCGCCACCGTCGAGGTGCTGCGCCGGCTCGAGAAGCCCTTCGGCGACAAGGACGTGCTCGAGCACCCCGAGTACCGCTACGTCCTGTCGGAGCACTCGAACTGGCCGACGATCCCCCAGCTGTTCATCAACGGCGAGTTCATCGGCGGCTGCGACATCGTCCACGAGCTCTACCGTTCGGGCGAGCTGCAGAAGAAGGTCACGACCGCCTTCGGCGGTTAGTTAGTGCCGCGCGGCTGAAGTCCCTTGGAGTGAACGGCCGTGCGCCCACGTGCCGCTCGTGCCCGCCAAGCGGGTCCCATGCGAGGGAGCTGATCTCGCCAGCGACAGCTCTTCCTTGGCGATCCTTGCCTACGCGAGGGAGCTGATCTCGCCAGCGGCAGCTCTTCCTTGGCGCTCTTGGCGCTCTTGGCGGTCATTTTTCCACGCGAGGGAGCTGAGCTCCCCAGCGACAGCTCTTCCTTGGCGATCCTTGCCTACGCGAGGGAGCTGATCTCGCC
>CAZMSZ010000105.1:9141-17803 GCA_964569055.1 uncultured Planctomycetota bacterium
CCTTGGCGGTCCTCTCCCACGCGAGGGTCCGGCCTCACCGCCGCAACACCCCCCGCGTGAGCAGGTGCCACCGCAGCCGCGCCCCATGGACCAGGAACTCGCGCACGGCCCGCGGGCCGAACTTCGACTTGCCGGCGGCGCGGTCGTGGAACACGTACGGGACCTCGGCCACGCGGCCGTAGCGCCCGCGGACCAGCACGTCCAGGCCGATCTTCCACCCCGTCGGATCGAGCTCCACGCCGGCGAGGACCTCGCGGCGGAGGAGGAGGTAGCCCGAGAGGGGGTCGCGCGGGCGGACCAGGGTGCGCGCCAACGTGCCGGCGACCCGTGAGGCGAGGCGGCGGCGGAGGGGCCAGCCGGTGACGCCGCCGCCCTCGGTGTAGCGGGTCGCGATCACGACGTCCGCGCCGCGGTCGAGCTCGGCGAGGAGCGCCGGGAGCAGGTCGGGGGGGTGGCTCAGGTCGGCGTCCATCACGCCGAGCACCTCGCCGCGGGCCGCGCGCCAGCCCTCGATCACCGAGGCCGACAGCCCGGGCAGCGCCGTGCGCACGATCACCCGGCCGCGCCCGCGCAGGCGCTCGCGCGCGATCTCGACCGTGCGGTCGCGCGAGGCGTCGTCCATGACGAGCACCTCGCACGGCGTCGCGGCGAGCGGCCCGTCCAGGACCGCGAGCAGCGCGTCGAGGAACGCGCCGATCGCCTGCTCCTCCTCGAGCGTCGGCACGACCAGGCTGAGGCGGGGGCGCTCGGTGAGGCTCACGTCTCGGCGCTGGCCGGGCTCAGATGCGCAGCGCCTGATCGAGCTCGCCGCTCGTCAGCCACTTGCCCCTCTGGAACACGAGCAGGGTGTTGATCGACTCGCGCAGCGCCTGCGGGTCGCGCCGGGCGGCGAGCTGCTGCTCGTAGATCGCCTCGAGCGCGCGCGCGGCGAGGCCCCACAGCTCGTCCACCCCGCCGCGCGCGAAGGGGATCACCCGCAGGCTGACCGTCACGTCGCCGGCCTCGAGCAGCTCCTCGGCCGCGAAGGGGTGCAGGATCACCTCCTTCTGCAGCCGCAGCGCCCACAGCTTGAGCTCGTTCGGGTGGAGGAGCGGCAGGATCGCCCCGAACGCCTCGTTGCCGATCCGCCCGGCGACCCCGCAGCCGTAGACCTCGTTCGGCCCCAGGGCGTGGTCGCTGCAGCGCCGCCACAGGCAGCCGCCCACGCCGCGCAGCACGTCCGACACCTTCTCGGTCACGTCGCGCGGGTCGACGTTGCCGGCGCTCTCCAGGGTCTGCTTGTAGAGGCGCAGGGTGTCGACCGTCCCGACCACGAACCCGCCGTGCAGCTTGCCGCGCGTGAGCGAGAACATGTTGAGGTGACGCGCGAGCTCCTCGCGCAAGAACCCCTCGGTGAACAGGCCGGTCACGGGGTCCTTGAGCGACACCCGCGGTGTGACCACCGCCTGGGCCAGGAGCGTGCGCAGGCTCGCCTCGAGCTCCTGCAGCTCGCGCCGGACGGGGGTCTTGAACAGCGCCAGCACCCCGACCCGCACCCGCTCGGTCACGCGGCTCGCCTTGCGGTTGAGGAACAGCGGGATCGCGAGCACCGAGAGGTCGCCCGAGCCGAGGTCGTCCTCCGGCGCGGGGTTCTTGAGCAGCACGATCTTGTTGCGCTCGATGTCGGCCCCGTAGAACACGCCCTCGTCGAACGCGAGCGCGACCGCCTTGAGGGCGGCGACCTGCGCCAGGCGCTCGGAGTGGCTGACCGGCGCCCCGGGCACCAGCTCGGGGGCCGCGCGCGCGTCGGCTTGCGAGACCCGGTTCCCCTCGCCGAAGCCGGCGCTCACCTTGAGCGTCCAGTCGCCCTCGCTGGCGCCGGCCCGCTCGGTCGGGTCGTGAATGAACAGCGAGACGTCGTCACAGTCGAAGGCCCGGACCAGCTCGGCCCGCAGCTGGCGGAACGTCTCCTCTTCGTCGCCGCCCTCGAAGATCCGCGCGACCGCCGCCAGGAACTTGCCGAACACGTCCTCGCCGACGAGGTCCTTGCGCGTGAAGAACCGCGTCCAGCCCCGGGTCGACCTGCCGTCCTCCGCCATGCGCCCCCTCCCCGCCGGATTCTGCGCGATCCGCTTCGAGCGCGCTAGCCGGCTGCCGGCTACTCGTCGCGCGCCTTGAGCGCGCGCGGGTCGCGCTCGAGCACGTACCCCCCCTCGCCGATCCCGGGCAGGGGGAGCTCGTAGTCGGCGACCGGGTCCTCGAGCGGGAGCATCTGAGTACGCCAGAAGATCGCGCCGACCGAGACCAGGAGCGCGAGGTCGAGCGCCGCGAGCAGCACGAGCAGCACGGTCGAGGCGCGCAGCGGCGCCGGCGGCTTGGCCCCGACCAGCGCCTCGGGCTCGCTCAGGGCCGGCGGGAACGGGCGGACGGGCTCGCCGCGGCGGTGCGCCTTGAGGTCGGTCAGGAGCGCGTCGGCCGAGGGGTAGCGCGCCCGGAGCTGCTGGCCGGTCAGCTTGGCGATCAGCGCGGGTAGGCTCGGCGAGAGGCGGACCCCCTCCACCGCCAGGGGCGGCACGGGGCCCGCGGCCGCGGCCAGCGCCGCCGCGACGGGGTCGGCCTCGGGGAAGGGCGGGCGCCCGGAGAGCGCGGCCCAGGCCACGCACCCCAGGGCGTACAGCTCGCTCGCCGCGCTGGGGGCGCCGTCGAGGGCCTCGGGCGCGACGAACCCGGGTGTCCCGCTCACCTCGCCTCCGGCCTCGAGGAAGGCCAGCGCGGCGTGGGGGCGGCGAGCGCCGGCCCCGCGCAGGACGAAGCTCCCCTTGCGCTCGCGCCACACCGTCTCGGGCGAGACGTCCCCGTGCAGGAGGTCGCGCCGATGCAGCGCGCGCAGGGCGTCGCCGACCTGCTCGAGCAGGTCGAGCGCCTCGTCGGGGTCGAGGCGCTCGCCCCGCGCGAGCAGCGCGGCGATCGGCTCGCCGAGCGGCGGCTCGGTGCCGAGGTAGTAGCAGTCCTTGGTGCGCCCGGCGCCGAGGGTCAGGCCCAGGGCGGGGTGCTCGACGCGGGCGGCGTCGGCCCGGCCCGCGACCCACTCGGCCGCGGCCGCGTGCCGGCCTCGCAGCGGGAAGACCTGCAGCAGCGCGCGCTCGCCGCTCTGGGCCTCGAGCGCGATGTAGCGCCGCTCCCCGCGCTCGACCGCGAGGAACGTCTCCACGGTGAACGGGCCGAGGGTCCGGCCCAAGAAGGGGTCTCCCTCGGGCGCCGGTCGTTCGCCGAGGTGCGCGAGGGCCTGCGCGTGCTCCTCGGGGCCGCGCCGCCGTCGATCCCAGGCCTCGCCGACGCGCAGCGGCTTGGGCGCGGGCGGCTCGGGGGGGGCCGCGCTCGAGCCGTGGCCGAAGCCGGACCGGATCCCCGAGGAGCGGATCCCGCTCTGCCGCCCCGACGGGCGGCGCCGGCTGGCGGGCGGCATGGGGAGGCCGGCGAGCTGAGCCACGTCGGGGAGCGGCGGCGGCGACGCCGGCGCGGCGACCTGGCGCGACTCGTCGAAGGTGACCTCGTCGTCCTCGTCGGGCGCGGCCTCGGCGGCCTCCTCGGCGTCGGCCCCCTCGGCGGGCGCCGCGGCGGCCGCGTCCGAGAAGGCGAGGTCCTCGCCCTCGGGCTCCGCCGCGTCCTCCTCGGGGGCGCCCGTCGCGGGCTCCCGCTCGTCGGAGAAGGCGACGTCCTCGTCGCCTCCGAGCGCGTCCTCCTCGGGCGCCGGCCCCTCGGCGGCGTCGTCGGAGAAGGCGAGCTCCTCGCCCGCCTCCGGCTCGCCCTGCGCCTCGTTTTCCGCAGGCCCGTAGCTGCCCGTCGGGCGCACGTCCACGAAGGTCGGCTCGTCGCTCGGGTCGCTCACTACCGCCTGCCTCGCTGCCGATCGAGCACCCGTCGCATGGCCTTCCCCAGCTCGACCTTGATCCGCTCGCGCAGGGCCGGCTCGTCGAGGTGGAGCGTGCGCTCGAGCCGCTGGACCAGCCGCTTGCCGCCCGGCTGGAGCACCACCGGGCGCTCGCGGCGGTCGTCGAGCTCGAGCGTGGTCGGGCGCTCCGCCTTCCAGCCGCTGCGCGTCCGTGAGTAGAGCACCACCTGCACGCCCGCGATGTAGACCTTGCTCCCCTCGAGCACGTTGCGCACGATCACGCGGGCGCGGAAGCGCGGGTCGAGCTTGATCCCGTCCACCAGGCCGCTCCCGCCCTCGAACGCGAGGTCGTCGGGCCGCTCGCCGACCACCCGCCCGTCGATGAGCTCGACGCCGCTGGTCACGGCGCGCGGGGCCTCGGTCGGGCTCTTCGGCCTCGCCTCGCGCGGGCGGCGATCGGGAGTCCCCGGGTCGGGGCGCTCGGCCGGCTCACCGGTCGGCTCGACGCGCACCACCCCACCGCCGCCGGCGGCCGTGCTCCCGGTCGAGCGCGGCTGGAGCGCGTAGCGCAGCGTGGTCCCCTCCACCGTCTCGAGCGCCAGCGTGCGCACGAGCGGCTCGTGCCTGGCGACCGTGAGCTGCAGCTCGCGGGTGCCGCGCAGCGGGAGCTGCAGCTCGAGCGGCGTGGGGCTGGAGTAGTCGATCCCGTCGTAGCGGACCCGCGCGCCGGCCGGCTCGCTCTCCACCCGCAGCCGCACGAACGTGCGCGAGAGGAGCTGCGGCATGTTGCGGAACTCCTGCTGCATGGAGCGCGCCAGCGCCAGCGCCTCGTCGCTGGGGCCCATGAGCGAGAGCTTGGCCTGCGCCGCCTCGGCCCGCGCGCGCAGCTCGTTGAGCTGCTCGAGCAGCCGGCGCCGCGGCCGCTCGAACGCCTCGGAGCGCGGCTGGAGCTCGGTCACGCGCTGGTGCACGTACTCCACGTCGGGCGAGCCCTGCCAGGGGAGCAGCTCGAGCAGCTCGGCGCCGTTCTGGCAGTCCGTGCGGATCAGCTCCAGCTCGGCCACGACCTCGCGGGCCTTGTCGGGCACGGCCGACGTCACGAGGGGGTCGCTCTCCGCCTCGCTCGCCAGCTGCTCGAGCTCGTCGCGCAGGCCCGCCAGCACGGGGTCGACCTCCTGGAGCGGCCGCGGCGCGCCGAGGACCTGTCGCACCCGCGCGACCTGCTCCCGATAACGCTCCCGGATCTTGGCCTGCGCCTTCACGGGGAGGAAGGCCGACCCGATCAGGGCGCCGAGCACCAGCAGCGCCGCGACCTTGCGCTTGTCGATCCCGGCGGCGCGCATGATCTTCTCGCGCGCCTTGGGGTCGCCGAGCGCGAGCAGCCGCGCCGCCAGCGCGCGGGCCTCGTCCGCGCGCCCCTCGCGGCGCAGGCGCAGCGCCAGCCGCTCGCCCACCTCCAGCGCGGCGTCGGTGCGCCGCTGCGCGAGGTGGACCTCCATCATGAGCTCGAGCCCCTCGGTCGACTCGGCCCGCGCGAGGGCGCGCTCGAGCGTCCGCCGGGCGCGCGCGTGCAGCCCGAGCTGCAGGTAGCGGCGCGCGAGCGGCAGGCTCTGGGCGAGGGCCTGGTCGACCTGCACGGTCCAGGCGCTCTGCACGAAGCCCTCCAGCACCTCGAGGTCGCCCGGCGCCAGCGAGAGCGCCTTCGCGTGGCGCTCCAGCGCGTCGGCCCCGCGCCCCTGCGCCTGCAGCTCGTGCCCCGCGCGGGCGAGGTGCCGCGCCGCCTGCTCGGCGTCGCCCACGGCGGCCCAGGCCAGCGCCAGGCGCGAGCGGCGCAGGGTCGGGTCGAGCGCGCGCGCGAGGCCCGCCTCCATGGCGCGCGCGCGCTGCCGCCGCTCCTCCTCGCTCGGGGCGCGCCGCTGCAGCTCGAGGTAGCCCTCGTCCACCAGCTCCGCCACCCGGGTCAGGAGCTCGTACTCGCCCACGCGCAGGTGCTCGGGCGCGAGGCGCAGGTCGACCGGCTGCTTGACCGCCTGGACCAGGAGCCGCTCGCGAAGCGCGCGGCCGGGCCCCTCGCCGAGGGGCTGGCGCCGCTCGAACGCGTCCTTGCCCTTGGCGGTGGCCGCGGCGCGCCGGTCGAGGTCGCCGAACCGTTCGCGCAGCCGCGCCACCTCGCCCGTGAGGCGCAGCGCCTGCTGGAGCTCGGAGACCAGCGCGTGCGCGCCGGCCGGGAGCGCGAGCGTGGGGAGGTCGCGCCGCCCGCCGAGGTCGGGGTCGGGCTCGGAGGTGAGCTCGAAGCACGCCTGGTCCCAGAAGAAGGCGGCGAGCAGGACGTCGCGGAGCACCTCCGCGATCGCCTCGTCGACCTGCGCGGCCGGCAGCCCGAGCTCCTCGATCAGGTGCTCGCGCTCCTCGCGCGCGGCGTCGCGCGCCGACTCCTCGACCGAGCGGACCCGCAGCTGCCGCCCCGTCTCCTTGGCGTCGCGCGCCTTCATCACGCCCTTGGCGACCAGACGCGCGCGGATGGTGGGGAGCGCGCGCGGCGCCCCGTAGACCCGCACACCGCCGCCGGCGAAGGCGAGGCACAGGTCCTTGGCCCCGTCGGTGATCGTGAGCGCCCCCGCGAGCTGGCGGTCGAGCAGGAGCCCGAGCGCGCGGCTCACCTCGTCCAGCGTCAGCTCGCCGCTCAGCAACGAGCGACGCGTCGCATGCCGTCCGCTCTCCGAGCTCGCCATGCGCCCGGGGCCCTCCTTCCCGATGGTGAGCGTAGGCGGTCGCTCCCGCCCAAACAAGCTCGACCGGTCACTCCGCCGTCGGAAGTCGGGAGCTGACGCGGTCTCCCGGGCGAAGCCGCACGCCGCGCTCCGCGCGGACGACGCGGGCGGCCGCCAGCCGGGGGCGGACCTCGTCGACCTCGAGCCGGGCGACCTCGCGCCCGTTCCGGAGCACGTACAGCCGGTCCCCGGGCTCGAGGCCCACGTTGGAGCCGGCGTCGACCAGGGCCACCGGAGGCAGCGCCTCCGCGTCGACGTCCACCACGAGCGCGTTGAAGGCGGGCAGGGGGCGAGCGCCGCTCAGCCGCTCCACGTTCACGCCCGCCGCCTCGAGCCGCGCCAGCGCGTCCTCGGCCGCGCCGGCCCGCGCGCGCGCGGCGGTCAGCTCGGCGGCCAGGCCGTCGGCCCGCTCGGTCAGGCGCTCCGCCTCGCGCTCGGTCGCCCCGACCTGCGCCACCAGCGCGGCGGCGCGCGCGCGCTCCGCCTCGAGCGCCCGCTCGCTCGCGGTCGCGCGCGCCGCCGCGGCGGTCAAGGCGAGCCGCGCCTCGGCCTCCCGCTGCCGCAGCTCCTCGGCGGCCTCGCGCAGCGAGGCGAGCGCCGCGCGGGCGGCGTCGACCTCGTGGTCGAGCGCCTCGCGGCGCTCGTCGAGCGCGCGGATCACCTCCTGCTGCTCGCGCACCGCCTCCTCTGCCTGCGCGGCCGCGGCCTCGGCCCGGGCGAGCGACGTGCGGGCGGCCTCGAGCGCCGCCCCGCGCGAGGCGACCTCGGCCACCGCGCCCTCCAGCCGCCCGGCGAGCTCGTCGGCGGTGGCGCGCGCGCGGCGCAGGTCGAGCTCGAGCGCCGCCGCGCGCCCGCCCACGACGTCGAGCCGGCTGACCCGCGCCCGCAGCCCCGTCAGCTCGGCCTGCCCGGTGAGGAGCGCGAGCTCGTCGCGGGCCAGGCGCCCGCCGCCCCCCAGGACCACCGCCCCGGCGAGCGCGGCCAGCGCCAGCCGACGCGCCGGTCTCGCCGTAGGGGTGGGGGCAGTCGCGCTCACGGCTCTCCTCTCGCGCCCTCCAGCATGCGCGGTGCGCGCGCGACGCTCAACCCCGCGGACCACGTGAAACCGTCCGCGCGCGCGCCGCTCAACGGCGCGCGGCGCACACGAGCTGCTGCGTGAGCCCGGGCCAGCGCGCGCCGAAGCGCAGGTTGAGCCGGTAGTACCACGCGTGGTCCTCGAGGAACCCGAGCAGGCCGCCGCTGATCGGGAACCCGAAGCCCTGGAGCCGCTCGGGCGCCAGCCCCGCGCCCTGGGCGAGCGCGCGCAGGCGGGCCAGGTCGTAGAACTGCACCTGCGCCCGGTAGCTGCGCCGCTTCCCCAGCCGGGCGCGGAGCGCGTTCCACAGCGGGTGCAGCCGCTCCTGCAGCGCCTTGAGCGACGGCGGGCTGTTGGGCACGGCGAGCAGCACCAGCCCGCCCGGACGCACCACCCGCGCCAGCTCCGCCACCGCGGCCTCGGGCCGCGCCAGGTGCTGCAGCACCCACGAGCACACCGCCGCGTCGAACGCGCCGTCGGGATAAGGCAGCCCGCCCTCGAGATCGGCCTGCACCCGCGCCAACGCCAGCTCGGGCCGGAGCTGGAGCCGAAACCGCAGCCGATCGAGCCCGTGCCACCGCACACCCTGCTCGGCGTGCCGCGCCAGGTGGACCCGCGCCAGCTTGGCCTGCCCGACCCCCGCGTCGAGCACCCGCAGCGCCCGCCCGTCGACAGCAGCGAGCGCGGCGAGCTGATCGCTCATCCAAGGGAACCGCGCCCGCCCCAGCCGATACCGCCGCGTGTTGGGGAGCGCCCCGAACGCCTGCACGGCCGCCGCCTCGTGCGCCGCCCGCGCGGCGGGGTCGAACCGGACCTCGCGCTCCTCGTACATGAGCGAGAGGATACGCGGTTCGAAGTCGGCAGGCCGTCGCGTACGCGACCGGGCCTCCCCTGCCTTCCTGCCTCTCTCTTCCCCGCCGAAAGGAGGCTCCGACCAGCGACAGC
>CAZMSZ010000105.1:17903-20019 GCA_964569055.1 uncultured Planctomycetota bacterium
CCGAAAGGAGGCTCCGACCAGCGACAGCGACACCGACCCAAGGGTCGTACCGCCTTCCTGCTTTCCTGTCTTTCCTGCTTTCCTGCCTCTCTCTTCCCCCCCGAAAGGAGGCTCCGACCAGCGACAGCGACACCGACCCAAGGGTCGTACCGCCTTCCTGCTTTCCTGTTCGGGCTCGGCTCCTCCGACCCCGATCGCCACACCGCCGCGTGCTGCTAGGATCGCCGCGCGCCGGCGCGCGAGGAGGGCTGGGTGAGCGGGGACGAGAAGGTGTCGCTCGAGTACGCGGGCGGCGTGGCCCGGGTGTGGATCGAGCGGCCCGAGGTGCACAACGCGTTCGACGCGGACGTGATCGTGCAGTTGACCGCGGCCTTCGCCGAGGCCGCCGCGCGCGACGACGTGCGGGTGATCGTGCTCGGCGGGCGGGGGCGGAGCTTCTCGGCCGGCGCGGACCTGAGCTGGATGCAGTCCGCCGCCGCGCTCACCGAGCAGGAGAACACCGAGGGCGCGCTGCGTCTGGCCGAGATGCTCCGCCAGCTCGAGCGGTCGCCCAAGGCCACGATCGCGCGGGTCCAGGGCGCGGCGCTCGGGGGCGGGCTCGGGCTGATCGCCGCCTGCGACGTGGTGATCGCGGCCGAGCGGGCCACGTTCGGCTTCTCGGAGGTCAAGCTCGGGCTGGTGCCGGCCGTGATCAGCCCGTTCGTGATCGCCAAGATCGGCGCCGGCCACGCGCGCCGGCTGTTCGTCACCGGCGAGCGGTTCGCCGCCGCGTTCGCCCAGCGGATCGGGCTGGTGCACGACGTCGTGTCCGACGAGGAGGCGCTCGACGCCGCGGTCGACGGGGTGGTGGCCGAGGTGCTCGCGGCCGCCCCGGGCGCGGTCGACGCGGCCAAGGAGCTGGTGCGCCAGGTCACCACGCTCCCGGCGGGGGAGGTCGACCGCTACACGGCGGGGACGATCGCGCGGCTGCGCGTCTCGCCCGAGGGCCAGGAGGGCATGCTCGCGTTCTTCCAGAAGCGGCGCCCGAGCTGGAGCGCGGGGGGCGCGTGACGCTGTTCGATCGCGGCGCGCTGCCGGCGCGCGTGACGGTGTACGAGGTCGGCCCGCGCGACGGGCTGCAGAACGAGCGCGAGGTCGTCCCGCTGCCGGTCAAGAAGGCGTTCGTGGAGGCGCTCGCCGCCGCGGGGCTGCGCTGGGTCGAGGCGACCAGCTTCGTGCACCCCAAGTGGGTCCCGCAGCTCGCCGACGCCGGCGAGCTCTTGGCGGCGCTCGAGCGCCGGCCGGGCACGCGCTACCCCGTGCTCGTCCCCAACGCGCAGGGGCTCGAGCGCGCGCTCGCGGCCGGCGCCGACGCCGTGGCGGTGTTCCTGGCCGCGAGCGAGTCGTTCTCGCGCAAGAACACCAACGCCTCGATCGCCGAGAGCCTCGAGCGCGCTCGCCCGGTGATCGAGCGGGCCCGCGCGGGCGGGCTGTGGGTGCGCGCCTACCTGTCGGTGGTGTGGGGCTGCCCGTACGAGGGCCCGATCGCGCCCGCGGCCTCGCGCCGGCTCACGGCCGAGCTGGTGGCCATGGGGGTGGACGAGGTCAGCCTCGGCGACACCATCGGCGTCGCGACTCCGGGCGAGGTGGAGCGCGTCGTGAGCGAGGTCGCGCAGGCCGTGGCCCTCGAGCGCCTCGCGCTCCACTTCCACGACACGCGCGGGACCGCGCTCGCCAACGTGCTCGCCGGGCTGCAGCTCGGGATCACGATCTTCGACGCCAGCGCCGGCGGCCTGGGAGGCTGCCCCTACGCGCCCGGCGCCGCGGGCAACCTCGCCACCGGCGACCTCCTCTACATGCTCCACGGCCTCGGGATCGAGACCGGGGTCGACCTCGAGCAGGTGCGCGCCGCGGCCCTGGCGCTCGGCGCCGCGATCGGCCGCCCCCTCGCGGGGCGCTACGACGCGGCGGGACCGCTGCTCCCCAAGGGCCCGGTGGTGTAGCGCACCTCGGAACACCCGCGGACTCGGACTCGGACTCGGATTCGGATTCGGACTCGGATTCGGACTCGGATTCGGACTCGGACTCGGATTCGGACTCAGGAGGAGCCCCCGCCCGAGCGACAGCTCTTCCTTGG
>CAZMSZ010000106.1:0-9417 GCA_964569055.1 uncultured Planctomycetota bacterium
CCCTCAATCCGCGTCGGACCCGATGATCTGCAGCTCGCCCTCGCCGAGCTCCGTCAAGGCCTGCCCCCAGTAGCGGTCGCACTCGCCGATCCCGACCACGTGGACCGCGGTCCAGCGGAACAGCTCGAGCCGCTCGAGGTCGGGGCGGAAGTACTCGAGGTCCTGATACGGCCCGAGGTGGGTCTGGCGCCCCTTGCCCGCCTCGCGCGGGCCGTGGCGGGTCACCTTGCCGGTCTCGGGGTCGACCTCGTCCCAGCTGCCCGCCGCGTCGACGTCCTCCTCGGGCCCCTTCCCGGTGAAGTCGTCGCGGGTGGGCGCGCCGTCGGAGAGCACGAAGATCGCCTCGGCCAGGGCGTCGCGCGGGCAGCTCGGGCGGGCGCAGGCCTCGGGGTCGAGCACGCCCTTGCGGCTGACGGCGAACGCCAGGCGGATCGCCGCGTGGAGGTTGGTGTTCCCGAACAGGCCCAGCCGGCCGCTGCCCTCCTGGGGCTGCGGCTCGATCCGGTCGAGCTCGGCGCAGGCCCTGGCCACGGTCTTGGGCTTGGCGGCGAGCAGCTTGGGGGTCGAGCGCAGCAGCTCGGCCGCGTCACCGAAGCGGACCACCGCGAACGCGGTGTCGTCGGTCAGCTCGCCCAGCGACAGCTTGAGGAACTCGCGCGCCGCGTCGAACCGGGTGCGGATCCGCTCCCAGTCCAGCCTCTCGCGCGCCTTGCGCGCCCGCGAGCCGCTCGGCTGCTGCCGCCCCGCCCGCTCCTTCAGCTCGCCCAGCTCGCGCTCGGTGAGCGGCGCCAGCATGGAGTCCGACATGTCGATCACGTAGACCAGGCGCTCCACGCCCTTGACCGTGATCCCCATGAAGTCGCTGTCCGCGAGCTTCGCGCCGCCGCGCACGCGGGTGGTGTCCTCGTCGCCGGCGTCCGCCGGCTCGGGCGCGCCCTGACCGAACCGGCTCAGCCGCCGCTCGAGCAGGCGCTTGGCGCCCTCGGGGAGCTTGGGCCGCTGCAGCAGGCCCATCAGCGCCTGCACCAGCGGCGCGCAGGCGTCGGCGCCCGGCTCCTCGGTGGGGTCGAGCTCCACCCGGCGCTGCAGCGCGACCAGCGCCGCGCCGAGCGCGCCCGAGATCAGCTCGAGGTCGTCGCCCTTGGTCGGCAGCGCGCCCGCCTCCACCAGCGCGGCCAGCCCGGCGATCGTCGGCTCGAGCGCGCCGTCGCCGCGCCCGAGCGCGGTGATCGCCGCCGCCCGCCGCCAGGCCGGCGCCTTGGCGTCGTTCGCCACCAGCAGCAGCGGGGCCTCGCCCTGGCAGAGCATGGCGTTGTACTCCAGCCAGGCGTCCTTCCCCTTGGCGGCGGCCAGCCACTCACCGATCGCCCGCTGCGTGGCCTCGTCGCGCCCCGCGTAGCGCAGCCCGCTCGCCATCAGGAACCGCTCCTCCTCCTCGTGCGGCCCCTGCGGCGAGCGCCAGCGCTCCACGAGCAGCGGGATCCCCTGCCCGTCCGCCGCGGTCGCCAGCCGGAAGAAGGCGCGCGCCCGCAGCGCGAGCGCCTCGCTGTGCCCCTCGCGCCGGTAGAAGGCCTCCGTCTCGCCGAAGTCCTGCGCCAGCGCGCTCGGCGCCGTCGCGAGCAGCAGGGTGGTGACGTAGAGCAGCAGCGTCCGCATGACGGTCCTCCCCGGGCGGCCCGGCAGGGTAGCACCAGGCCGCGCTCCGACGCGCGGCCCGAGGCGAGCTCCCCTCCGCCGCGCCGGATCCGGTAAGCTCCCCCCACGCGCGGACCCGCGGGTCCCCTCGCCCAGCACCGGGGCGTCGCTCGCCAGACGAGGCACGCATGAACCCGACGGACCTTTACGCTGGTCGGCGCCGCGCCGCCGTGCTCGCCTTCGCGCTCGTCGCGCTGACGTTCGCGCCGCCCGCGCGCGCCGACGAGGGCGACCGGATCGAGGACCTGCTCGATCAGGATCGGCTGCACGAGGCGCTCGCGGCGGCCGAGGCGTTCGTGAAGCGCGAGCCCGACTCGGCGCAAGCCCAGGGGCTGTACGGGCGGGCGCTGTTCGAGTTCGACCGGTTCGGGCCGGCGCGCGAGGCGCTGGCTCGCTCGGCCGAGCTGTCGCCCGAGATCTGGGGCCCGTGGGCGCACGGCTTCCTGGCGCGGATCGCCGCCTACTACGGCGAGGACGAGGCTTGCCGCGAGCACCTCGCGCAGGTCGAGGACGACCACTGGGTCAAGGTCAGCCTGAGCGCGCTCCTCGCGCCCGAGGGGTACGCCCGGCGCGACACCGAGCACTACGTCGTGTACAGCGACCCCGACGTGACCCGCGCCGGCGGCGACGTGCTCGGGAGCAAGCTGCTCGAGCTGATCTACGAGGGTTACTCCAAGGTGTTCCCGTTCGAGGTCGACCCCAAGCGCAAGCACCGGGTCTACCTGTTCTCGAGCTACGAGCGCTTCGACGCCATGTGCCGGGCCATGGGGCGCGACGGCGGCAACGGCATGGCCGGCTACTTCTACTCCGAGGAGGGCGCGCTCCTGGTGCGGACCCGCGCCTCCGAGCCCGGGGCGCGCGGCGGGTTCACCGGCCAGGGGATCCGCACGCTGTTCCACGAGGCGTTCCACCAGTTCATTCGCATGCACGCCCGGAACATCCCCGACTGGTTCAACGAGGGGCTGGCGATGTACTTCGAGACCGCGCGCCAGGCGGGCCCGCGCAAGCTGGCGATCGGCGGGCTGCACCCCAACCGGGTCGACCAGCTCCGGCGCGCGCTCGACGGGCGCGCGCGCCCGGGCCTGCTCAGCCTGCGTGAGCTCCTCACGCTCAGCTACGACGACTTCCACGACAAGTCGCGCGAGAGCCTCAACTACTCGCACGCCTGGGGCTTCGTGCACTTCCTCCTGGACGGCATGGGGAAGAAGGGGCGCAAGCTGGTGCGCGACTACTTCAAGGTGCTCAACGCCGGGCGCCCTGCGGCCGAGGCCCACGCGGAGACGTTCGGCGACCTCGACCTCGCCCGGCTCGAGCTGGCCTGGGCCGAGTACGTCAAGCGGCTGAACTGAGCCGCGGGGAACCGACCTCATGAGCGACCGCCCGGCGATCGACGCGCCCGCGCTCGAGCGCTTCGTCGAGGAGGGGTACGTCCGCCTCGAGGGCGCGATCCCGCCCGACGTCGCCGAGGCCTGCCGCGCGCTGCTGTGGCCGCAGACCGGCTGCGACCCGGCCGACCCGGCCACCTGGACCCGCCCGGTGGTCCGGCTCGGCGGCCGCTGGGACGAGCCGTTCCGCCGCGCCGCCGCCGCGCCCGCGCTCGAGGCGGCGTTCGACCTCCTGGTCGGCCGCGGGCGCTGGCGCCCGCTCGGCGGGCTGGGCACGTTCCCGATCCGGTTCCCCAGCGCCGAGGACCCGGGCGACACGGGCTGGCACGTGGACGCCAGCTTCCCGGGCGCCGACCCCGACGACCTCTTCGCCGCCCGCGTGAACGTCCGCTCGCGCGGGCGGGCCCTGCTGCTCTTGGTGCTGCTGTCCGACGTGGGCGAGGACGACGCGCCCACCCGCCTGCGCCTGGGCTCGCACCAGGCCGTGGCGCGTCTCCTCGCGCCCCACGGCGAGGAGGGGCTGTCGTTCATGGAGCTGGCGGGGCGCCTCGAGGCCACGGCCGAGCTCCCCGAGGCCACCGCCACCGGCCCCGCGGGCACCGTCTACGTGTGCCACCCGTTCTTGGTCCACGCGGCGCAGCCGCACCGCGGCCGCGTGCCCCGGTTCATGGCGCAGCCCCCCGTGCTCCCGGCGGACGAGCCCTCGCTCGAGGGCGAGGAGGCCGCGCTCCCACCCGTGTGGCGCGCGATCCGGCGGGCGCTCGCTCGGAGGTAGGGGCGGAACGCGGGCAGCAGCAGCCGCGTCGGGACCACGCCCGCCGGATCGCGCTCCAGGTTGGCGAAGGCGGGCTCGATCGGGAGCAGGCCCGCGTGGCTGAACGCGAGGCGATACCCCTCCAGGCGCGCCGGCTCGCTGGCGAGCGGCCGCAGGCGCCGGCGCGCGAGCACGCGCGCGGACATGTTGGCGCCGTAGGCGAAGTACCACACGTCGGACGACGACGCGCTCACTCGGCCCCCGATCGTGCGACCGTCGATTCTAGCGCCGCGCCGAGCGCCTCACGCGGCCGGCCAGGGCAGCTCCATCACCCCGCGCCAGGGCGTCGCCTTCCAGTGGCCCATCAGGCGCCGCATGCGCTCGAGCGCCCGCGCCGTGAACGCCTCGTCCGCGCCGGTCATTTCGAAGTACAGCGCCCGGTCGAAGCGGCCGTTCCACAGCGACTGGAACGGTCCCGCGAGCTGCTCGGCGCGGACGAGCCCGGGCGAGGGGCTGCGCGAGCGCGCGGCGAGCTCGTCGAGCGTCACCCCGCTCGCCAGCGTCCCCCACAGCCCGTCGTCGATCCCGGCCGCGGCCTCCACGGCGTAGTGGGCGAGGTCGTGCACCAGGTAGCTGCGGGTCTCGAGCTCGCGCCCCTCGCGCCTCCCGTCGGGTCGGATCACGTCGAGGCGATGGCGCTGGCCGTCGAGCTTGGTGAAGAGCGCGCGCATCCGGCTGCTCCGGGGCGAGGCCGGGCACTCTACCGCGCGGGCTGTCGGGAGGTCCGGGTAGAGTCCGCGCCTCATGAGCTCGAGCGACCCGAGCGTGCGGACGGTGCGACCCGGACCGAAGCTGGACGGGCTCCCCACCTGGATCTGCGTCGAGACGGGCGAGCGGGTCACGCCGCCCGCGGGCTGGGCGGTGCTCCCGCCGGGGGACGCGCTCGCCACGCGGCGGGTCAAGCAGGGCGGGGTGCACTGGGTCGCGCAGGAGTGGCGCGGCAGGAAGCGGTTCGCCCGGGGCGTGCTCGCGCCGGCCGAGCGGATCGAGCGGGTGCTGCGCGAGGTCGAGGCCGAGCGGGCCAGCCCGCACTACGCGCGGCGGCTGCGGGCCTCGCGCGAGCGGAGCGCGCGCAAGCAGGACGAGTACGTGGGCGAGTTCGAGGCGGCGGTGCGCGCGTTCCTCGCCTTCCCGCCCCGCTACGCGGCGCTCGCCGCCGACCTCGCCGCGCGCGTGACCGCGCACACCACCGAGGTCGGCGCGGGGACGGTGGGGCGGACGCGGCGGATCGCGGTCGAGGAGCGGGCGGCGGCCGCCGTGATCGCGTGGATGCGCCACCACACGACCGAGTACGACCGCATGGAGGTGGCGCGGGTCAAGGGCGAGCGGCGCGAGGTCCGCCGGCGCCTGGCCAGGCGCTCGCACGCGCTGCTCGACCGGCTGCGGCGCGGCGAGGAGGTCGACCCCGCGACCTGCCCGCTCCACCGCGCGCTGGCCCGGCTCGCGGCGCTGGAGCGGCCCGCGCCGCGCGCCGCGCCGCGCGAGGCGAGCCGCCCGGCCGCGCCGCGGGCCGCCGAGGTCGCGGCCGGCCGGCCGCTGTGGCAGGCGCCGCTCCTGCGCCGCACCGACGCGGGCGGGGGTGTCGGGACCGGTCGCTAGACTGGCCCGATCACACCCCGAACGGACCGCGCCCCGCGAGTGACCGCCTCCCCGCCCACGCTCCGCCCCTACCAGGAGGCCGCGATCGCCGCGGTGCTCGCCGCGCGCAAGCGGGGCGTGCGGCGCATGGTGGTGTGCCTGCCGACCGGCGCGGGCAAGACCGTGATCTTCGCGCGGCTGGCGGCCATCGCGCGCCGCCCCGTGCTGGTGCTGGCCCACCGCGCCGAGCTGGTCGAGCAGGCGCGCGACAAGCTCGAGCGCGCGCTGGCCGGCCGGGCCAGCGTCTCGATCGAGCAAGGGGAGCGGCGCGCCGACCCGGCCGCCAAGGTGGTCGTGTGCTCGATCCGCTCCCTGCGCGAACAGCGGCTGCGACGGCTGGTGGCCGCGCGCCCGCCGGGGCTGGTGGTCTACGACGAGTGCCACCACGCCACGGCCGAGGACAACGAGCGCGTGCTGCGCAGCCTGGGCGCGTTCGAGGCGGGCTGGGACGGGACGCTGCTCGGCTTCACCGCGACCACCGTCCGCGGCGACGGGGTCGGGCTGGGGCGGGTGTTCGAGGAGATCGTCTACAGCCGCTCGCTGCGCGACATGATCGCCGACGGCTACCTCGTCCCGCTGCGCGGCTTCCGGATCGCGACCGAGGCGGACCTGCGCGCGCTCCGCCCCGGCGCGCGGGACTTCGCGGCCGACGAGCTGGGCGAGGCGGTGGACGTCGAGGCGCGCAACGCGCTCGTGGCGCGCTCGATCCAGGAGCTGGCCCGCGACCGGCGCACGATCGCGTTCTGCGTGACGGTAGCCCACGCCACGCACCTCGCCCGCGCCCTGCGCGCGGTGGGGGTCGCGGCGGGCGTGGTCCACGGCGAGCTGGCGGCCGACGAGCGCGCGCGGGTCCTGGCCGCCTTCCGCGCGGGCGCGCTGCAGGTCGTGACCAACGTGGGCGTGCTCACCGAGGGGTTCGACGACCCGGGCGTGTCGTGCGTGGCCATGGCGCGCCCCACCCGCAGCGCCGGCCTGTACGCCCAGTGCGTGGGGCGCGGCACCCGGCTGCTGGAGGGCAAGCGCGACTGCCTGGTGCTCGACTTCGTCGACCTCTCGGGCCTGGCGCTGGTGACCCTGCCCACGCTGTTCGGGCTGCCCGAGGGCCTCGACCTCCAGGGCGAAGACGCCGCGGCCGCCGCGGGGCGCTACCAGCAGCTCCTGCTCGACGCGCCCGGCCTCGAGGTCGAGCCGGGCGAGATCACGCTGGCCGAGATCCAGGAGCGTGCCGCCGCGTTCGACCCGCTCACGCTGCGGGTCGACCCCGAGGTGAGCGCGATCTCGGCCAACGCCTGGTGCTCGCTCGGGAGCGCCGGCCTGGCGCTCCACGTCCAGCGCGGCCGCCGCCCCCTCGAGGTCCTGGTCCTGGCGCGCGGACGCGGCGCGAGCCGCTACCAGGTGCGGCTGGCCGGCAAAGAAGTCGCGACCTTCGCCCGGCTGGAGGAGGCGGTGGAGGCGGTCGACTACGAGGTCGCCCGCATGGGCCCCAAGGTCGCCGCCTCGGCCCGCCCGAGCGCCCCTTGGCGGCGCGACCCGGTCCCGCCCGCCCTCGCCGAGCGCCTGGCCGCGCTCCGCCCGCCCCGGCGCGCGAGCCGGCTGGGCGACGCGCTGGCGCACCTCGCCTTCGCCGAGCACGGTCCCGGGCGGCGGTCGAGGCGAGCTCAGTCCAGCGAGGCGATCGGCGGCACCGGCCGGTAGAGCTCGAACCAGCCCGGTTGCTCGGCGAGGAGCTCGAGCTCGGCTTCGAGCAGAAGGTCGGCGTGCCGTCCGGAGAAGTCGTCGAGGCGCAGGCTGCAGGTCAGCGTGGCATGCACGGGTTCGTCGGCGGCCTGGTCGGGCCGCATCGAAGCGTCCACAGCCACGCTCAGCCGCACGCCACTCGCGTCGACCTCCGCGCGCCACCAGCCCCCGAGGCCCTCGGCGATCCGCGGCGCTTCGAGGCTGCCGTGACGCCGCCCGAGCCATCCTTCCCAGAACTGGGTCCACCCGAGCACGAACGGCGCGGGCAAGGGGCCTTCGATCTTGGTGGGGCGATCGAGCGGGAGCTGCGCCGCGGCGGGCGCGGCCGCCAGCAGGCTCCGCAGGATCTCGAGGGGACGCGGGGTGAGGAACAGCTCGTCGCAGGCGCCCGGCACGCGGGGTGCCCGCTCCAAACGGCTCCCCTGTTGCACCAGGGCGCGCAGCTCCCCGTCGTCGGAGCGGTGCCAGACGAACGACCGGAAGTCCGCGGTGATGCCGCGAACGTGTTCACCTCCGCCCGGGGCGCGCTGCCAGCCGCCGTGGGAGCTGTGCACGAGGCCCTCTGCGCCCGTGGGGGCGACCTCGAGCTTCGCGGTCCAGCGGAACCGATGGCCACCGGCGGCGAGCTCGCCGAGGACGACCGGAGCAGGCGGGGGCGGGCCCGCGCTCGTGCGCGTCGCGGCGCAGCCACCCAGCGGGGCGAGCGCGCTCAGCGCCAGCAAGTGTGCAGCGATTCGGCTCCTCATGGGACCTCCGAGGCCCCGGTGCGCGGCGCATGGTAGCCGATCGAGCGGGTCCAGCCCCCCCTCGGGGAAGGACGCTCACAGGCCGCGCAACAGCCCCTCGAGCGCGACGCGCCCGCCCGTCTCGAGCGCGCGGCCGTGGGCCATCAGCACGCGGTCGAACTCCCACTCGAGCAGCGCCTCGATCGAGGCGCGCAGCGCCGCGCGGTCGACGACGAGCAGCCGCAGCAGGCGCGAGAACGCGAACCGGCCGTAGACGCCGGTCGCGCGGGTCAGGAGGCGCGTCGCGAACGGCGCCTCGCGGCCGATCTGGAAGGCGAGGTCGGTCAGGATCAGCGTGCGCGAGGGTCGGTGGAGGAACACCACCTCGCTCCAGCGCGGGATCCCGGCCAGCGGCCGCTGGTCGATCAGCCCGGCCCACTCGGGCGGCGGCGCGTCGCCGAGCACCGCGTGGAACTCGAGCTCGCGGCGCTTCTCGGGCAGCCCGGGCGCGGCGTAGCGGCGCGCCTCGGGGTAGGCCGCCGCCCACTCGTCCACGAAGAAGTGATGGAACTGATTGGGCGAGACCAGGGAGCGGACCGGCCCGAGCGCGTCGACCGCCGCGCGGGTGGCGGGGTCGAGCCGGTTGGGCGAGTGGACCCACAGCCCCCCGTCGGCCAGGCGAGCCACGGTCATGCGTCGCGGGAAGGGCGCGCCCACCAGCGAGATCGTCGACTCCGACTCCCACAGCCCGTCGGCCAGCGCGCGCAGCTCGGTCATGCGCTTCAGGGTAGCTCGAACCGGGCGAGGGCGCGCCTCCACCTGCCCGACGCGCGGCGGTACAGTGCCTCCTCGGAGGCCCCCATGCTCGAAGCCCGAATCGCCGGCCGCGCGCTGCAGCTCCTGCGCGGCGACATCACCAAGGAGCGGGTCGACGCGATCGTGACCGCCGCCAACGCGCAGCTCGCGGGCGGCGGCGGGGTGGACGGGGCGGTGCACCGCGCGGCCGGGCCGGCCCTGCTCGCGGCCTGCCGGCGGGTGGGCGGCTGCCCCACGGGCGAGGCGGTCGCGACCGAGCCGGGCGAGCTGGCGGTGAAGCGCGTGATCCACGCGGTGGGGCCGATCCACGGCACCCACGGCGGGCGCGAGGACGAGCTGCTCGCGAGCGCCCACCGGCGCAGCCTGGAGGTGGCCGCGGCCGAGGGCTGCACCTCGATCGCCTTCCCGGCGATCTCGTGCGGGGTCTACGGGTTCCCGATCGCGCGCGCCGCGCGGATCGCGCTGACCACGATCCGCGACCACCTGCTCGGCGAGACCCCGATCGAGCGCGTGCGCTACTGCCTGTTCAGCGTGACGGACGAGACCGTGTTCGTCCGCGCCCTGCGCGAGCTCGCGGCGGAGGACCCGCGGGTCGAGCTGGTCTGAG
>CAZMSZ010000106.1:9517-17262 GCA_964569055.1 uncultured Planctomycetota bacterium
GTCACCTCCTGGGAGTCGCCCGTGCCCGCCAATCCCCAAGCCGTCCAGCGCACCCGCGACGCGATCCACGAGGCCGCCACCCGGCTGTTCGGGTCGCGGGGGTTCCACGGCACGGGCATGCGGGAGATCGCGCGCGAGGCGGGGGTCTCGCTCGGGAACCTCTACAACCACCACCCGACCAAGCACGAGCTGTTCGCGGCGCTGCTCGAGCAGTACGAGGCGCAGTACACCGCGCCCGACACGCCGCTGGCGCGGGCGCTCGCCGAGTTCTCCTCGCTCGACGACCTCGAGCGGCTCGGGGAGGCGAGCCGGCAGATGGTCACCCGGTTCGCGCACTACATTCGGCTGATCTACGTGGACGTGGTCGAGCTCGACGGCGAGCACATCCAGCGGCTGTTCAGCGGCATGCGCCGCCGCTACGAGGAGACGCTCGGGCCGCGGCTCGAGGCGCTGCGCGCCGCGGGCGAGCTGGGCGAGGTCGACCCGATCGCCGGGCTCATGACCGCCACGATCTCGTTCTTCTACCTGTTCAACATGGAGCGCGTGTTCGGGGTCAAGCGGCTGTACGGGACCTCGGACCGCGCGGCGATCGGCACGATCGCGCAGCTCCTGCGCGACGGGATGCGGCCGCGATGAGCGCCCAGGTCGCGCGCCCCCTGCTGCTCGTCGCGCTGCTGGCCGGCGTCGCGGCGGCCGCCCCCAACGGCGTGGGCGTGCCGGGCGGCGGGCGCGCCGAGCGCCGGCCCGTGGCGCCGCCGCCCGCGCCGGTGCTCGCGGTCGCGGCGCTCGGCGAGGGCGCGACGCTGGCTGGGAGCCAGGACGGGCGGGTGCGGCGGGTCGCGGCCAGCGGCGAGGTGCAACAGCTCGGGCGGCTCGCGGGCGCGATCCTGGCGCTCGTCGCGCCCGGCGCCGACGGGGTGGCGTTCGCCCTCGACGACGCGGGCCGGCTCGCCGCGGTCACGCTCGGCCCCGACGCCGCGGTCACGCCGCGCGCCCAGCACGCCGGGGGCGCGCTCGACCTGGCGCGCTCCGCCGACGGCGCGCTGCTCGCGACGGCGGGCTGCGACGGGGTGATCCGGCTGTGGTCGCCCGCGGGCGAGGAGCGCGCCGCGCTCACCGGCCACGAGGGGCCCGTCGCCGCGGTCCGGTTCGGCGCGGAGGACACGCTGTGGTCGCTCGGGTGGGACGGCACCTTGCGCCGCTGGCAGCTGCGCCGCAAGGGGGCGCGCGTCCGCGCCAAGCAGCGCGGCGAGGCGCGCGCCAGCGCGCGCGAGGGGACCGCGCTCGCGGTCGTGCCCGCGGACGAGGCGGGACCCGAGCGCGTGGTGAGCGCCTGCTTCGCCGGCGACGTGCAGGTCTGGAAGCAGGAGAAGCGCGCGCTCCGCGGCGTGACCGCGCCGCAGCGCCCCCACGGCGAGTGGATCCGCGCGCTGGCGGTCTCGCCCGACGGCGCGCTGGCGGTCGCGGCCGCGCCGGCCGAGGGCGCGCTGGTGATCGTGGACCTCGCCCGCCCCGAGGCGGCGCCGCGGGTGCTGCCGCAGGCGCAGGTCCCGGCCGCGGTCGCGTTCGGCGCCGAGCCGGGGGTGGTGCTGGTGGGGCGCTTCGACGGGACGGTCGGCGCGGTGCGGGTGAGCGGCGCCGAGCGCGCGCAGAGCGACGCCCAGGAGAGCGGGCGATGAGCCGCCGCGTCGTCCTGCTGCTCGGGCTGCTGCTCGCGGCCGCCTCGCCCGCCGCCGCGACCGAGGCCTTCGACCCCGCGGTGGCCGCCGCCTGCGAGACCACGCGCTGGGCACGCCTCGAGCGGCTCGAGGACCCGCACCCCGAAATGGCCCGCCCCGAGCGGCACAACCAGTGGACCCGGCACACCGAGCCCGAGGTGGTCGCGGCGTTCGGCAGCGCGACCCCGCCGCCCTCGCAGGTGCTGCTCCACTACGCGGCCGGTTGGGATGCCGCGACGGTCGGCCTCCCGGTGGTGCTCGTCCACGGCGCGGGGCTGACGGCGAACCACTCCTGGGCCGACGCCCCGATCGAGCAGCCGTACGAGGGGCTGGCCGCGCGCCTCGCCCGGGCCGGCCGCGCGGTGTTCGCGGTGACCTTCGCCCACTCCCACGGCGACAACTTCCGCCAGGCCGAGGCGCTGGCGGACGCGATCGCGCGGGTGCGCCACGTGACCGGCGCCGAGCAGGTCGACCTCGTGGCCCACAGCAAGGGCGGCATGGCGGCGCGGATCTACCTGTCCGACGCGGGGCCCGCCTGGAGCACGAAGTTCCGCAAGGACGTGCGCCGCTACGTGATGCTCGGCACGCCCAACGGCGGGATCGACGTCAGCTTCGCCTACCCCAACCTGAACTACTGGATCCTCGAGAACCACAGCTCCGCCCCGCTGAGCTGGACCAAGGCGCTCTACTACGGGCGCTGGGTCGAGCTGGAGGAGCGCGCGATCTACGGCCCGAACAGCTGCTACCTCGGCCAGCTGCAGATGGTCGCCCGCTTCGATCAGCGCTACGGGCGGACGCGGGCGGCGGGGCAGCTCGACGTGGCGGCCACCTACGACGGCGGGCGCGGCACGGTCAGCGTGGGCTTCGGGATCGAGCGCGCGATCGCCGACGGCGGGCGCACGATCGAGCGGCTCGAGCAGAAGGGGGTCCACCCCAGCGTGGAGCTGGCCGTGTTGGCGGGCACCAGCCCCTGGACCATGAACCTGATCGGCGAGCGGCGCGGCCCCAACGACGGGCTGCTGCTCGTCGCGAGCGCGCTCCACACCGCGCCCCTGGTGCAGCGCGGCGCCAAGCTCCTGCGGGCGGACCTGCGTCACCTCAATCACCTGCAGCTCGTCTACGACCCGCGCGCCAACGATTGGGTCGAGGAGGTCCTCGCCCAATGAGCCCGGCCGCCCTGCCGCTGACCGCCCGCGAGGGCACGTTCTCGCGCGCCACCAATGAACGAACGTTCGCTCTTTCTTTCGCCGCCCGGGCGCCCCGCCGCGAGCGGCTGGTGCTCCTGGGCGAGCGCGTCGCGCTGTGGCGGGTGGGGCCGGCCGCCGGTGAGGGCCCGGGTCTGCTCGGCCTGCACGGCCTCGGCTCGGAGGGGGCGGACCTGCTCGCGGTGGCGAGCGAGCTCGAGGCGCCGTGCGTCCTGCTCGACCTCCCGGGGTTCGGCGGCTCGGACCGCCCCGACCGCGCCTACCCGGTGGCGCGCGCCGCGGCGGTCGCCCTGGCGCTCCTCGATCGGCTCGGCTGGCGCCGCGCGGTGTGGCTCGGCGCCTCCTACGGCGGCCACGTGGCGCTGCGGGCCGCCCTCGACGCACCGGGTCGCGTGGCGGCGCTGGCGCTGGTGGCCTCGGGTGGGCTCGACCCGGCGCCCGACCCCGCGCTGGCCGCGCTGTTCGACGAGCGGCGCATGCGCGCGCGCACCGCGGGCGAGGTCGAGCGCGCCACCCGGGCCCTGATCGCCGGGCCCACCGCCCTGGCCGAGGCGTTCGTCAGCCGGCGCCT
Organism: uncultured Planctomycetota bacterium; assembly: GCA_964569055.1. Lineage (GTDB taxonomy): Bacteria > Planctomycetota > J058 > J058 > J058 > JAWLGW01. The sequence goes on from CAZMSZ010000106.1 coordinate 13,012, forward strand.
GGCGCGGCACGGGCGGCCCGACGTGCCGGGCGGGAGCGACTACCGCGCGGTGGCCCGCTCGGCCGCGGGCGCGCTCGTGGACGGCGCCGGCGCGGCGCTCGGGCGGGTGGCGGCCCCCGTGGAGCTGATCCACGGCGAGCGCGACGCGCTGGTGCCCGCCTCCCTGGCGGAGGCGGCCGCGGCGCGCTTCCCGGCGGCCGCGCTCACCCTCCTGCCCGGCGTGGGGCACCTCGCCTGGCTCGAACACCCCGGCGCGGTCGCGGCGCGCGTGCGCCGCGCGATCGCGCGGACCCACTCCTGAAGGACCCCGAGGAGCAGCTCATGTTCGGCAAGATCAAGGAGAAGGCGGGCAAGCTGGCGAGCGCCTGGGAGGACGCCGCCGCGCGCTGGTGGGACGAGGCGCTGCGCGCCCCCACCACGCTGGAGGCCATGGGCGGCTGGCTGCGCGGCACGAGCGAGCTCAAGGCGCGCTGGGACCGCGGGCTGGAGCAGGTGTGGAGCGGCTGGCGGCTCCCGTCCGCCCTCGACGTGGAGCGGGTCCACGAGCGGCTCGGCGAGCTCGAGCAGCAGCTCGTGCGGCTCGAGGAGCGCCTGGCCGAGCGCCGGGCCTGAAGCGCCGAGGAGCGGGGCCATGGTGACGACGATCCGACGGCTGTGGAACGCGGCGAGCGCCGCGCTCGAGGCGGCGGGCGCGCTCGAGGGCGCGACCCCGCACGAGGTGGTGTGGCGCTCGGGGCCGGTGCGCCTGCGGGCCTACCGGCCGGCGACGGTGGCCCCGGGCGCGACCCCGCTGGTGCTGGTCACGCCCCTGATCAACCGGTTCCGCGTGGTCGACCTCGACGCCGGCTCGCTGGTGGCGACGCTGCTCGATCGCGGCCTCCCGGTCTACGTGGTCGACTGGGGCGACCCACGCCGGATCGACGCCGGGATCGACCTCGCCGACTGCGCGCTGCGGCTGCTCCCCCGCGCCCTCGACGCGATCGGCGCATCCGAGGGGGTCGACCTCGCCGGCTACTGCCTGGGCGGGACGATCGCGGTCCTGGGCGCCGCCTGCTGGCCCGCGCGCGTGCGGCGGCTGGTCACGATCAACGCGCCGGTCGACTTCTCCTGCGACGACGCGCACATGGACCTGCTCAAGCTGTGGGTCGAGCGCGAGCACTTCCCGGTCGAGGCGCTCACGGCGGCGCACGGCAACATGCCGGGCGCGCTGATCCTGCAGGGCTTCTCGTGGCAGAAGCCGCTGGCGAGCGCGCTCAAGCTCCCCCGCGCCTGGGGGCGCATGGAGGACCGCGCCTTCGCGCGCGGGTTCGCGCGGCTCGAGGCCTGGAACGACGACTCGGTCGACGTGCCGGGCGCCGCCTACCGCACCCTGATCCAGGCGCTGTACCGCGAGAACCGCCTGGCGCGCGGCACGCTCGAGCTGCGCGGCCGGCGGGTGGACCTCGCCCGGATCTCCTGCCCGCTCCTGGTCGTGACCGCGAGCAAGGACACCACCTGCCCGCCCGCCGCGGCGCGCGCCCTGCTCGACCTCGTCGGGACCCCCGCCGCCGAGCGCGCCGAGCTGCGCCTCGAGGGCGGGCACGTGGCGCCGGTGGTCGGCAAGCGCGCCGCGCAGCACCTCCACCACCCGCTCGCGGACTGGTTGCTCGCGTGATCGCCCTGTGGCGCGAGCGCGGCGCGAGCACCCCGCGCGAGACGGTCGGCACGTGGGGCTGCGTGCGGCTGGAGCGCCTGCTCGCCCCGGCCGGGGCGGCCCCGCGCCTCCGGGTCCCGGTGCTGCTCGTGCCATCGATCATCAACCGCGCGCGGATCTTCGACCTGCGCCCCACTCAGAGCCTGGCGCGCCACCTGCTCGAGCGCGGGCTCGACGTGTACCTGCTCGACTGGGGCGCGCCGAGCGCGGCCGACGCGCACCTCGACCTGGCCGACTACGCGCTCGGCCTGGTGCGCCGCGCGCTGCGCCGGATCGAGGAGACGAGCGGCGCGACCCGGGCCCACCTGTTCGGCTACTGCCTGGGCGGCACGTTCGCGCTGATCGCGGCCACCCGCCTCTCGAACGTGGCCTCGGTGTGCGCGCTCACCACCCCGGTCGACCTGGCGGAGCCGGGCGCGCTCGGCGTCCTGACCGACGCGCGCCTGGTCGACCTCGAGCGGCTGGCCGCGGCCTGGCCGGTGGTGCCCGCCCCCGCGCTGTGGCTGGCGTTCCAGGCCCTCGACCCGGTGGGGATCGGCCGCAAGTGGCGCGGCCTGCTCGGCCGCCTGCGCGACCGCGAGCAGCGCGCGCGCTTCTTGGCGCAGGAGCGCTGGCTGGCCGACCCCGTCCCCATGACCGCCCGCGCGCTGCGCGGCGTGGTCGGCGGCCTCTACCGCGAGAACGCCCTCGCCCGCGGCACGCTGGTGCTCGAGGGGCGCGCGGTCTCGCTGGCGGACGGGCGCGCCCCCGTCCTGAACCTCGTGGCCGAGGGCGACACGATCGTGCCGCCCGCCGCCTCGCGCGCCCTCGAGCGCCGCTGGGGCGGGCCGGTCGTCACGCGCTCCTTTCGGGGCGGACACATCGGGGTGTGCGTCGGTTCGCGCGCGCCCCAGGGCATGTGGGCCGCGGCGGCCGAGTGGCTGACCTCGCGGCAGGAGGAGGCGGCGTGAGCCCGCTGACGCTCTCGTGGATCCTGTTCGGGGCCGTGTTGGCCGTGACGTTCTGGCTGGCGTGGCTGGGCATGAAGCGCACCCGCACCTTCGACGACTTCGCCGTCGGCGGGCGCGCCATGAACCCGTGGCTGGCGGGCGTGACCCTGGGCGCCTGCCTCGCCAGCACGGCCACGTTCGTGATCAACCCGGGCTTCGTCTACGCCTACGGCCTGCCGGCCCTGGTCGCGCTCACGATCCCGCTGTTCGCCGGGATCCTGGCCGGCCTGCTCCTGCTCGGCCCCGGCTTCCGCCGCCACGGCGGGCGCGCCACCACGCTCCCGGTGTGGCTGGGCGAGCGCTACGGGAGCGAGGGGCTGCGCTTGTGGTTCGCGCTCCTCTCGCTGCTCCACGTGTTCTACGTGGTGCTGATCGTGGTCGGCGCGGCCTACGTGATGCACGCCACCATGGGCCTCTCCTACGGCGCCTCGCTGCTGGTGATCGTGGGCGTGGTGTTCAGCTACGTGCTGGTCGGCGGGACCTACGCCCACGCCTACACCAACGCGGCGCAGGGCGCGGTCATGCTGGCCGTGTCGCTGCTCCTGTGCGGCTACGCGCTCCGTGACATGGCGACGGCCGGCGGCTCGCTCAGCGGCGGGCTGGCGCTGCTCGAGGCGCAGCAGCCGAGCCTGGTCGCGCTGACCGACCCGAGCAGCCCCTTCTACCGCGACTGGGTCGAGGTGCTGGTGTGCCCGTTCGTGATCGGGTTCGCGCTCGTCGCGCAGCCGCACCTCCTGGTCAAGGCGCTCTACGTGCAGCGGACGAGCGACATCGTGAAGCTGAGCGTGACCGGCTTCCTGTGCTTCGTGGTGTTCTCGCTCGTGCTCCTGGGCGGGCTGGCCGGCCGGCTGACCCTGGGCGGCGAGCTGAGCCAGGACGTGGCCATGAGCGCCTGGCTGGCCAAGACGCTCCCGCCCTTCGTGGGCGCGTTCGTGAGCGTCGCGATCCTGGCCGCCGCCATGTCGACCCTCGACGGCCTGCTCGTCGCGATCTCCGCGATCGTGGGCGCCGACCTCGTGGCCCACCCCGCCGTGGCGGGCCGCCTCGGCGCGCACGACCCCGAGGCTCGCTCCCGCCTGGCCCTGCGCGGCGGCCGGGTGACCGTGATCGCGCTCGGCCTGATCGCAGGCGCCCTCGCCTACGACCCGCCGGCCCTGGTCGGGATCTTCGGCACGGTCGGGACCTACGGCCTCCTGGTCGCGAGCCTCCCCGCGATCCTGTGCGGCGTCCTGATGCGACACCCCCCGACCGCGAGAGGCGTGGTCGCCGGCTCCCTGGCCGGCCTGCTGGTCCACCTCGCCTGGTATGCCCTGGGCGAGCTCAACACCGGCCTGACCGCCTGCGCCGGCCTGACCGTGGCCTTCCCCCTGACCCTCCTCGCAGGCGCGCGCCCCGAGTGGCGCGCAACCGAGGCCACCCCAGCAACTCGCGAGCTAGCCCTAGCCGCCGACCAAGCGCGATAGCCCTCTTCTGCCTCTCTCCCTGCTTTCCTGCCGTCCCTGCTGTCCTGCCTCTCTCTTCTGCCTCTCTTCCTGCCTTCCTGCCTCTCTCTTCTGCCTTTCTTCCTGC
>CAZMSZ010000106.1:17362-20009 GCA_964569055.1 uncultured Planctomycetota bacterium
TTCCTGTCTTTCCTGCTTTCCTGCCTCTCTCTTCTGCCTTTCTTCCTGCTTTCCTGTCTTTCCTGCTTTCCTGCCTCTCTCTTCTGCCTTTCTTCCTGCTTTCCTTCCTTCCTGCTTTCCTGCCTCTCTCTTCTGCCTCTCTTCCTGCTTTCCTGCCCCTCCCGCCAGGAGCCCCCCATGCTGAGCCTGTGGCCCGAAAAGTGGAACGTGTTCGGCCCCGACCGGGTCGCCCTGGTCGACGGTGAGACCGGCGTCCGCTGGACGTACCGCGAGCTGCACCGCCGCGTCCTGCGCCGCGCGGCCTGGCTGCGCGACGCCCACGGCGTGCGGCCGGGCGACCGCGTCGCCTGGCTGGCCGGCAACCGCCTCGAGCTGTTCGAGACGCTGTTCGCCTGCGCGCGGCTGGGCGCGATCCTGGTGCCCGTCAACTGGCGCCTCGCCCCGCCGGAGGTGGCCTACGTGCTGTCGCACTGCGCGCCGCGGCACGTGATCGACGAGGAGCGGTTCGCGGGCTCCTTCGCGCTCGCCGACGTCGGCCCCCTCCCCGTGGTGCCCGCGTTCGCGGCAAACGACGCCACCCCGCTCCTGATCCTCTACACCTCGGGCACCACCGGGCGACCCAAGGGCGCCACGCTGACCCACGGCTCGGTGAGCTGGAACAGCCTCAACACCACGGTCGCCTGCGACCTGCGCGCCGACGACTCGACGGTCACGTTCACGCCCCTGTTCCACACCGGCGCGCTGAACGTGCTCTCGCTCCCGCTGCTGCACCGCGGCGGGAAGGTGGTCCTGTTCTCGCGCTTCGACCCCGCCGCCGTGCTGTGCGCGGTCGAGCGCGAGCGGGTCTCGATCCTGTTCGGCGTGCCGACGACCTACGAGATGCTCCGCGATGAGGCGGCCTTCGCCGGCTCCGACCTCTCGAGCGTGCGGTTCGCCCTGTGCGGCGGCGCGCCCTGCCCGCTCGGCCTGATCGACGACTACGCGCGCCGCGGGGTGGTGTTCCGCCAGGGCTACGGGCTGACCGAGGTGGGGCCCAACTGCTTCTCGCTCCCGCCCGAGGACGCCGTGCGCAAGGCGGGTACCGTCGGGTTCCCGGTCATGCACTGCGAGGCGCGGATCGTGGACGCGGAGGGCCGCGACGTGGCGCCGGGCGAGGTCGGCGAGCTGTGGCTGCGCGGGCCCCACGTGTGCGGCGGCTACTGGGAGGACCCCGAGGCGACGGCGGCCGCGCGGCGGGACGGCTGGTGGGCGACGGGCGACCTGTTCTCGGTCGACGACGAGGGCTACTACCGCGTGGTGGGGCGCAAGAAGGAGATGTTCATTTCGGGCGGCGAGAACGTGTACCCGGCCGAGGTCGAGCAGGCGATCCTGCAGCACCCGCGCGTGAAGGAGGCCGCCGTGGTCGGCGTGCCCGACACCCGCTGGGGTGAGGTGGGCTGGGCCTACGTGGCGCCCGCCGAGATCGACGGCGAGGAGCTGCGGCGGTTCCTCGAGGGGCGGCTCGCCCGCTACAAGCTGCCCAAGCGGGTGATCGCCCTCGACGCGCTGCCGCGCAACGCCACCGGCAAGGTGGTCCGCGCTGCCCTCGGCGCGCTGGTGGAGGTGGGCGCGTGAGCTCGCTGCGCGCGCTCCTGCTCGGGGCGCTGCTGCTCCTCCTGCCGGGGCCCGCGGCGGCGCTCGACGAGGTGGTGCAGAAGCGGGTGGTGGTGGCCCGCGACTTCCCGCTCCTCTCGGGCGAGACCCTCCCCGAGCTGCGCCTGGGGGTCGAGACCTACGGGCAGCTCGACCCGACCGGCGAGAACGCCGTGCTGGTGTGCCACTTCTTCGCGGGCGACAGCCACGCCGCCGGCCGCAAGGACGCCCAGGATTCGGGGCGCGGCTGGTGGGACGCCCTGATCGGCCCGGGTAAGCCGCTCGACACCGACCGGTTCTACGTGGTCTCGACCGACCTGCCCTGCGGAATGATGGTCAAGGACCCGTGGGTGGTCACGACCGGGCCCGCGTCGCTCGACCCGCGCACCGGCGAGCCCTACGGCATGCGCTTCCCGACCACCACGCTGCGCGACCTCGTGCGCGCGCAGCGGGCGGTCCTGGACGCGCTCGGGGTGCGCCGCCTGGCTTGCGTGACCGGCCCCTCGCTGGGCGGCATGCTGGCCCTGAGCTGGGCGGTGGAGTACCCCGGCTTCGTCGAGCGCGCGGTGCCCGTCGCGGCGCCGTTCGAGTTCAGCGCCCAGGAGCGGGCCGGCTTCCAGAGCGCCGCCCTGGCGATCCGGTCCGACCCGAGCTGGGCCTTCGGCGACTACGCCCGCTACGGGACCGAGCCGCTGTTGGGGGTCGCGATGGCCATGCGCGGCCTGACGGCGATCGCGCAGGGGCGCGGCTACCTGCTCCCGTGGCTGCTCCCGAGCTACCTCGAGGACGCCCGGCGGTTCGACGCCAACCACTACCTCTACACGCTCGCGATCCACGAGGGCTACGACCTCGCCGGGCCGTACGCCACCCGCGAGGCGGCGCTGCAGCGCGTGCGCGCGCGGGTCGTCCTGATCGGGTTCGACGACGACCGGTTCGTGACCCCCGAGGAGCTCGAGGCGGGCCGCGACGAGCTGGCCGCGGCCGGCGTGGCGGTCGAGCTGGCGATCGTCCCGGG
>CAZMSZ010000107.1:0-9036 GCA_964569055.1 uncultured Planctomycetota bacterium
CGGGCAGGAGCCGGCAACGCGCTCGGCTCCTCACGCGGGCAGCCCGCGCCCAGGAGCGCCAGGGCCGTCAGCAGCGCGGCGAGCGCGCGACGCGACGCGGTGCTACGCACGGGCGGCTCCTCATCCACCGTCCCCGGGGGCCGGGACCTCGAGAGCGGTGATCGTATCGTAGGCCGCGATCTCCTCGTTGATCCACAGGGTCCCGTCCAGGATCGAGCGCTCGCTCACCCAGCTCGTGCGCCCGTCCCACGGGTCGTGGAGCTGGAACGAGCGGCCGCCGGCGGGGTCCGCGCGGACGTTGATCGCGAGCACGTAGTGCGCGTACTCGCCCACGTCGCCCCCGACCACGACGGGCACCAGCCGACCCGCCTCGAGCTGCTCGCGCAGGACCTCGCTGGCCTCGCCGGGCGTGGGGTCGAGGAGGGTGGTGTAGCGCAGGCCCGTGCTGGGCTCGAGCTCGTTGAGCTGGTCGTCCACCCAGCGCCCTCCGCCCCCCAGGGCGCTGCGCGGCACGGCGACCCCCTCGTGGGGCTCGAAGGTCGTCCCCTCGTAGGGCGCCTCGGTCAGGGCCTGCTGCTCGGCCGCGAGGTCGGGGTTGAACGAGGGGTCGTAGGCGTCGGCGTCGTTGGCGCGGGTGACGTCGCCGTTCTCGTCGCGGACGCGCAGCGCGTAGACGGGGTCGTACGCCCCGCGCATGGCCTGGACCGTCGTCACGCCGCAGGTGTCGTGGAACTGCTGGCGGATCCCGCGCTCGTCGCGGTCGCTGCCCGTGAGGCGCAGGTTCCGCTCCAGCCAGCCCTCGTCCTGGCCGCGGATCCGCGCCGCGAACTCGCCCAGCACGGGGAGGTCGTTGCCCGCGGCGAGCGCCTTGAGGAGCTGCGCCTGCTCGGCCGGGCTCCCGGCCTGCGCCAGGAGCTCCTCGAACGCGGCCTGCTCGGCGGGGGACAGGGCCTCGAACGCGGGCTGCACGCGCTGCCGCTGGTGCTCGCCCATGGCCTCACGGCTCGCCTCGCTCGCGAGCGCGCCCGCGACGTCGGCGGCGAGCGCGTCCCGCGCCGGTCGGGCGACGGGCTCGCCGAGCGCCTCGCCGTTGAGGTAGTGGCCCAGGAGCTCGGCCGCGCCGTGGCCGCCCTGCTCGGGCGCGCGCTGCTGCGGAGCCTCCTGGCGCTGGGTGCGTGGCTGCTTCGCGCGGTCGGTCTGGCGGGCTGGCGAGTCCGCGCCGAACACGCGCACCTCGCCCGGCGGGGCCGGGAGGACGTCCCAGCCGGCCGCGCGCGCCTGGCGAGCCAGCTCGCGCTCGCCCAGCCGCGGCCCGGAGAGCACGAGCGCCTGCGCGCCCCGCACCTCCGCCACCTGCCCGGCCGCCGCGGCCCGCCTGGCGAAGGCCTCGGCCGCGGCCGAGTCGCGGAACCGCAGCCGCTCCACCTCGAGCCCGCTCAGGCGGACGCGCACGCCCTGCGCGACCACCCGCTCGCCGTCGCGCCAGCGGACCGACTGCGCCCGATTGCGTCCGCCGAGCGAGCGCCCGAGGTGCTCGGCGAACACCCGCTCGCGCACGCTCGCCGGCCGGGCCTCGCGCTCGAGCGCCTGCCCGGCGGCCGGCGACGCGAGCGCGGTCAAGGCGACCAGCGCCAGGACCCCGAACCGGCTCAAGCGCGACCTCCCTTCCTTCCAGGAGGCCGCGCCTTGCACCGCCCGTGCCCGGGCGGTGATATGAAAAGGACAAAGACTTGGGCGACAAAGCCCGGGCGGTGCGTCGCGCTTGCGGGGTGAAACGATCCGGCGCGTGTCGCCGGTAGGCTACAGGGTGCCGCAGAAGCTGGGCGGCCCTCACTTCACCTCGAACGCGAGCACCGTCTCGACCCCGCGGCGCCGCACCAACGCGGTGAAGCGGCGTTCGCCCCGGAGCTGCGCGAACAGCGCCCGCACGGCCGACACGCTCGGAGCGATCGGGAGCCCGTTCACCGCGAGGAGCTCGTCCCCTTCGCGCAGCCCGAGCTCGGTCGCGAGCGCGCTGTAGGGCTCGAGCCGGGTGATCCGGTAGGCGGTCACCCCGCCCGTCTCGACGAACCGCCCGCTGCCGGTCCGGGCCAGCTCCCAGGTGTCGCCGAACGTGCGGTACTTCGCGAGCAGGAGCGCGGGCACCTCGCGCACCCGCGCGTAGCGCAGCCCGGGCACCTGCCGCAGCCAGGGCACGTGGACGAACGCCCGCTCGCCCGGCGGGAGCTCGTGCGCGGACGGGGCGGTGGCGCGGAGCGGGTCCTCCTCGCGCGCCGAGCAGATCGGCGCCACCTGCGCGGTGCCAGCCCCGCTCGTCGCGGGGGCGACCTCGCTCGTCTGGGGCCCGCCCTCGTCGGTGGCCGGGAGCTCACCCGCGGCGGCGCGCTCGCGCGCCAGCCACTCCCGGGTGGCGCGCGCGGAGCGGATCGCGTCGTCGAGGATCCCCGAGCGCTCCCACACCCCGCCCAGCACCAGGGTGGCCGCGGCCAGCACCGCCACGGCGGCGAACAGCGCGGTGATCCGCTCCAGCAGGTCGATCCCCACGGCGTGCGCGCCCTCCTCTCGCGGGGAGGACGCGGCCTGCGCGCGCCGGGTTCAGCGCACCGTGAACGAGAGGACCACCTTCTGCCCCTTGCGCTCGATCAGCACCGCGAACCGGCGCTCGTTCTTGAACTGCTCGAACATGGCCTTGCCGGCCTCCACGCTCTGGCCGATCGGCTGCCCGTTCACGGCGATCACCTTGTCGTCCTTCCGCAGGCCGAGCTTGGTGTAGAGCATGCTCGCCTCGTTCAGCCAGTTGATCTTGTAGGCGGTGCCCGCGTCGGTGTCGACGAACTCGCCCCCGCCCCCCTGGACCTCCTCCCAGGTGTCCTGGAACGACTGATACTTGCGGTACGTGATCTCGGGGATCGTCTTGGGCGGCTTGTAGCGCACGCCCGGGACCTTGCGCAGCCAGGAGACCCCCTCGAACACCTGCTCGTCGGGGGGCACGTCGTCGGTGCCGAAGTACTTCTTGGGGATCTCCTTGGCGATCTCCTTCAGGCGCTGCGCCTCCTCCGCGGCGGCCGGCGTTCCGGGCGCGGCCCGGGACGTCCGCGGCGCCGGCGGCGCGACGTAGTCCTTCTCGGCGACGGCCGAGACGACGCCGCTGCGCTGCCGCTCGCGCTCCAGCCAGGTCATGGTGGCGTCCGCGGAGCTGACGGCCTCGTCCAGGACGCCCGAGCGCAGGCCGCCCGGCATGAGGGAGATGACGGTCACGCCCGCCGCCACGCCGACCACCGTCAGGCCAGCGAGCGCGAACGCGAGCTTCTCGAACAGTGCCAGCATGGAAACGACCCTACTTCGCGGCTCGGAGGCGGTCAACGGCGCCCCGGCGTTCACCGGGGGGACGAAGGTGGCGCAGGCAGGGTTCACCGGCCGGTCGTTGCCGTACCGCAGCCCTCCACTAACCTGTGGTGCACATGAGCGATCGGGCGGTGCGTGACCTCGAGCGGGCCTTCTTGGGCGGCGACGCCGCCGCCCTGCCGCTGCTGGTCGCGGCCCACCTGCGCCGGGGCGAGCGCGGGACGGCGCTGGCGCTGCTCGGCGCCCAGCGGGCGCTCGGGCCCGACCTGCTGGCGCTCGAGGCCGAGGGCTGGCGCGGGGCGCTGCGGCGACTCGCGCCCGTGCAGCGGATCCCGGGGGTGCGGCCCTACGCGGGCCTATGGGGGTGGGTCGACGATCAGCGCGCCTGCTTGGGCCTGCGACGTGCGCCGACCCCTCGCGAAGGCTGGACCGTAGCGTTCCTCGATCGCGCGTCCGCCGCGCTCGAAGAGGCGCCGCGACTCGTGCGCTGGTTCGGACCGGTCACGGACGGCGGCATCATCGTGGGCGAGGTCACGCCCGGGAACGGCGAGCTCGCGGCTCCGGTGCTACTGGGCCCCGCGCCGGGAGAGCCGCGGCGCGAGCCGCTCGGCCCGATCACGGCCGCACGGGTGGCCGGTGCCGAGCCCGGGGCGCGCTCGCTGGTGTGGACTCGCCAGCTACCGAGCTGCGGCGATCCCGGAGACGTGCTGTGGACGGACTGGGCCGGTGTCCCTCGGCTCACCGTACGCGGGCCACTCGTTGCGTTCGGGCCCGCGCGGAGCCGGCTCGTGTACCAGGCGGGGTCCGAGCTGCGGTGGCTCTACTCGGGCGAGCCGCTCGAGGAAGCGCGATCCCTGGAGGTCCCCGGCCTCGAGCATGACCTGATCACGCCCCTCGGCGCCGGGCTCCTGGTCGCACGCTCGCGCCGCCAGCTCCGCTTGATCGACCTCGACGCGCGGAGCGTCACGCCCGTCGGTCGCGGCACGCAGCGCGCGAGCTGGCCGTTCGCCCTCGCCCGCGACCGTACGGCCGTGCTCGGGCTTGCACCGGCCGGACCTCAGCGGCTCGAAATCGGAACCTCACGTGGTGCGCCCGAGGGGCCAGAACACGAGGGTCGAGCATGTTGGCACCCACGAGCGGACGCGGTGCTGCTCGTCCCCGAGAGCGGCCCCGCCGAGCTGCTGGCCTGGGACGGCCGCCGCTTCGCGCGCCTGCTCCGCTTCCCGCCCGACGCTCGGCCGCTCGGCTGGTCGCCCGACGGGCGCGCGCTGCTCGTGGTCCGCCGGGTCGGCGAGGGCGGGCTGCTCGAGGTGTGGGAGGCGCGCTCGTGAGCGGCCGCGCGGCGATCCTGATCGTGGAGGACGAGGCGCCCTACCGCGAGCTCCTGGCGCGCCAGCTCGCCAAGCGGGGCTACGCGGTCACCGCGGTGGGGAGCGCCGAGGAGGCGCTCGCGGCGCCGCTCCCCGACCTCGCGATCTGCGACGTGTCCCTGCCGGGCATGACGGGGCTCGAGCTGATCCGCCGGCTGAAGGAGGCGCCCGAGGGGATCGAGACGATCGTCCTCACCGGGCAGGGGAGCATCGAGGTCGCGATCGAGGCCATGAAGCTCGGCGCGTATCACTACTTCGAGAAGCCGGTCAAGCTCTCCGAGCTCGAGCTGTACGTGGAGGGCGCCTGCGAGAAGCGGCGCCTGGCCCGCGAGAACGCCGACCTCAAGGGGCGGCTGGCGCGGACCTCGCGCGCGCCCGCCTTCGTGGGGAGCGCGCCGGCCGTGCGGCTGGTGCGCGAGATGATCGCGCGGGTGGCGCAGAACGCGGCGCCGGTGCTGATCGAGGGCGAGACCGGGACCGGCAAGGACCTCGTGGCGCGCGCGATCCACGCCGCCTCGCCGCGCAAGGACGCGCCCTACGTGGCGATCAACTGCGGCGCGCTCTCGGAGAACCTGCTCGAGAACGAGCTGTTCGGCCACGTGGCGGGCGCGTTCACCGGCGCGACCAAGGAGCAGCGCGGCCTGTTCGAGGTGGCCGACGGCGGGACCTTGTTCATCGACGAGGTCGCCGAGATGTCCCTCGAGATCCAGAAGAAGTTCCTGCGCGTGCTCGAGAACGGCGAGTTCCGCCGGCTGGGCGAGTCGGTCGTGCGCACCGTCGACGTGCGGGTCGTGGCCGCGACCAACCGCGTGCTCAAGCAGCAGGTCGCCGAGGGGACCTTCCGCGAGGACCTCTATTACCGGCTCAACGTGCTCGCGATCCGCACCCCGCCGCTGCGCGAGCACCTCGAGGACCTCCCGCTCCTGGTCGAGGAGCTGCTCGAGCAGGCGCGCCACCACCACGGGCGGCGGTTCACCGCCTCGGACGAGGTGCTGGCCGCCTTCGCGCGCTACCCCTGGCCGGGGAACGTGCGCGAGCTGCGCAACGTGCTCGAGCGGGCCATGGTGCTGGCGCCGAGCAACGTGCTGCGCCTGAGCGACTGCCCCCACGAAATGGCGAGCGCGCTGACCGAGGCCGACGACGAGGCCGCGGCGCCGCCCGCGCGCGCGGTGAACGACGCCGCGCCGCCGGCGCCCGCGCCCGAGGCGCCGCTCGAGCCGGGCGACGAGACGCTCGAGGCCATGGAGCGCCGCCACATCCAGCGGGTGCTCGAGGCCTGCGGCGGGAACAAGACGGAGGCCGCCCGCCGGCTGGGGGTCTCGCTGCGGAGCCTCTACCGCAAGCTCGACAAGCTGGAGTTGAAGTAGACCCATCCTTGCGCCAAGCGAATCGCGCCCGTGCCCGCGCCAGTCCACACGGTCCGTGGCCCGGTCACGTCTGACGATCCCACACATTTCGTGCCCGTGCCCGTGCCCGTGCCCGTGCTCGCGACCCGTGCGCGTGCCGGTTTGCCCGAAGGAGCGACCCAGAGCGCTCTCGCTTGCAGCGCTCCTCGGCGCAGCGAAGTGGGAACGGGCCACGCGCACGGAAACGGGCACGGGCACAGGCACCGGCACGATTCGCTTGGCCCAGCGATGTGTGGGATCGTCAGCCACGGGCCAAGGGGACGGGCACGGGCGCGGGCACGAGGCTGCTCAGAGATGCGCCCGCACCCGCCGCCAGCTGCTGCACATCGCCAAGTGGACTCACCTCATCGGCACCCGATAGACTCGTGGCGTGACCTCCGCCCGCTCCACCGAAGCCGCCGCTCCCGTCGGCCCGCCGTTCGCCGCGGCGGTCGCGGCCGAGCGCGCGATCGCGCGTCGGCGCGCGCGGGTGGCCGTCCCTCCCATCCCGCCCCGGCGCACGCGCACGTGGGTCCGCGCGGCCTACCGGTTCTTCGCCACGCTCTACTTCCGCCTGGAGCACCACGGGCGCGAGCACGTCCCGGCGGACGGCCCCGCGGTGCTGGTCGGCAACCATCCCAGCTACTTCGACCCGCACTCGGTCGGCTACGGGCTCGAGCGCTGGATCACGTGGATGGCCTGGGACGAGGCGTTCGCCTGGCCGGTGGTGGGCAAGCTCGTGAGCGGGCTGGGCGCGTTCCCGGTCAACCTCGACCGCCCGCAGCCCTCCGCGCTCAAGACGGCGCAGGCGGTGCTCGACGAGGGGCGCCTGCTCGGGATCTTCTTCGAGGGCGGCCGCACCCCGGCGGGGGAGTGGCAGCTCGGCGAGCCGCGCCCGGGCGCCGCGTTGATCGCGCTCAAGGCGGGCGTGCCGGTGGTCCCGTTCAGCATCGCGGGCAAGCGGCGCGCGTGGCCGCGCGACGGGGTGCCGCGCCCGGGCAAGGTCGTGGTGCGCTACCACCCGCCGCTCGACGCCGCGCGCTTCCGCCCCGACCTCCCCACGCGCCGCCGGGCGGAGCTCCTCACCGAGGAGCTCGCCGCGCGCGTGCGCGCCGGGCTCCCCCCCGACGGCCGGGCGCGTCCGCGCCGGCGGCAGGCGCGCGCGGAGTGGTGATGCGCCGCATGCCCGAGGCGGTGCGGCGCCTGCGCGAGCCGTGGGCCAGCCGGCGCGCGCAGGTCCGCGGGCTCGACGAGGAGCTCGAGCTCGAGTTCCGGTTCGGCCAGCGCGTCACCAAGACCGACCGCGGCTACATGATGGGCGGCACGCTCAAGGGCGGCTCGTCCTCCATGTGGTACCCCGTCACGCGCGCGCAGTACCACGCGTTCAAGCGCTGGCAGAGGCTGGAGGGGACGCAGGAGGCGCGCGACGACGAGGCGCTCGCGCGCCTCAGCGAGCTGCTCGCGCGCCACGACGTGGCGCTCGCCACGCGCCGCAGCGGCGCCACGCACCGCCGCCAGCAGGACGACCCCGAGCCGTGGCGCGGCTTCGGCCCGCTGTACGGCGACATGCACCAGATCCTCAGCGCGCTGCCCGAGGAGCACCTCGCCCGCCCCACGCTCCGCCGGATCCAGCTCGGCGGCTGGGGACCCGACGCGGCCAAGGCCAGCGCCTACCAGGACGGCGCGGTGCTGATGTACGAGTTCGCCTGCCGCGGCGCGCGCCGCACCTTCCTGGGGCTGTTCCTGCACGAAGTCGGCCACGCCCACGAGGTCGCCATGAGCGAGGCGCTCAAGGACGCGCTCCACGCGCGCTACCAGGTGCTCTTGGCGGAGGACGCGTTCTTCGGAGTGGAGTTCCTGGTCGACGGCGAGACCCGCAAGCTCTACCAGCGGTTCGTGTTCAACGAGTTCCTGGCCGAGGTCTACATGATGTACGCGGCCTGCGGCGAGGGGCTGCGCCAGGCGATCGCCGCCCAACCCGCCCCGGCGCGGGGGGCGTGGGAGGCGATCTACGCGCTGTTCCGCGAGGGGTTCGCGGGGGTCGAGTACGAGTGAGGAGGAGGCCGTGAGCACGTTCGAGCTCTCGCACGAGCCGGTCCCCGGCGGGGTGGTGGTCCGCGTCCGCGGCAAGTTCGACCGCGAGGCCGGGGCCGCGGTGGAGGCCGTGCTCAAAGGCCACCAGGGCGTGCGCGTGGTCCACCTCGGGGCCGTGGAGTACCTGTCCTCGACCGGGGTGGCCATGCTCGCCAAGCTCTCGGCCTCCCTCGGGCTGCGGATCGCCGCCCCGGCCGAGTGCGTGCGACACACCTTGAGCCTGGCCGGCGTGGAGCGCATCCTCGCGATCTACGAGGACGAGGAGGCGGCCCGTGGACACGTTTAGCTGCGCCCACTGCGGTCAGCCGCACCGGGGGCAGGTCGCGCCGCGCGCCTGCCAGCGCTGCGGCCAGCCCATGAGCTCCTCGAGCGGCATGGGCGAGCTCTCGCTCGACCTCAAGGAGATGGTCGCCTGCAACCGCTGCGGCCACGAGGCGTACGAGGAGGCGTTCACGGGCGGGGTGTGCCCGCGCTGCCACGAGACGCAGGAGGAGGAGGAGGGAGACGAGGAGCCGAGCGGCCCCGCGCGCGGCGGCCCACGCCGGCGGGGCGGTCGCCCCGCCCGCCCCGGCGGGCGCAAGAAGAAGGCGGCCCGCGCGGCCCCGACCCCGCCGCCCGAGAAGCGCAAGGTCATCCTCACCGAGGAGTTCAAGGCGCAGGTGTTCGGCGCGATCCGGATGGCGGACGCGCGCACCGCGCAGCAGCTGTGCTTCGAGCTGGTGGGCGAGAACGAGACCCACGCCAAGCAGATCTACGATCACCTGCTGGGGATCGCCAAGAAGAAGGGCTGGGTCGGGATCGACGTGGGGCGCGCCCCCGCGCCCGCGGGCCCGGGCTACGCC
>CAZMSZ010000107.1:9136-19950 GCA_964569055.1 uncultured Planctomycetota bacterium
ACGCCCTACCCGGCGCCCGCGCCCTACGCGGCGCCGCCGCCCTACGGGGCGGCGCCGACGCCGTACCCCGCCTCGGCGGCGGAGCCCGCGCCGGCGCCCGCGGCCCCGCAGCCGGCACCCGCCCAGCCGGCGCCGGCCCGCAGCGCCAGCGACGATGACCCCGACCCCGAGGAGCGCGGGTTCTTCAACCGCGTGGCCGTGGCGGGCCGCGCCGCGCAGGCCTCGCTCCTCTGCCTGGCCGGGCGGTTCGCGGCCGCCAAGGACCTCGCCGAGAGCACGCTGGCGCGCGACCCCGGCGCGGCGCGCGGCCTGGCCGCGCTCGCCGAGGCGCAGGCAGGCCTCGGCGACGAGCAGGCCGCGCTGCAGACCTACGCGAGCGCGGTGCGCGCCGACCCGGCCGACCCGGCGGTGATCCGCGGCTACGCGCAGCTCTTGATGCGCCTCGGCCGGTTCCAGGAGGCGATCGGCGCCTACCAGCGGATCGTCGGCCCCGGCAAGGGCGAGCTGCGCGACGCGGTGTCGCTGGCCGCGGCGCTGCGCAAGGTGGGCAACGTGCAGGGGGCGCAGCGGGTGATCGAGGAGGTCGTCAAGCGCGACCCCCAGAGCCTCGAGCCGGTGCGTCAGGAGGCCGAGGCCAAGGCGGCCCGCGGCGACCTCGACGGGGCGGCGCGCCTCCTCGACCAGCTCCTCGGCAAGGAGCGCGCCCCCTATCCGCTGGCCAGCGCGCTGGCCGAGTCGATCGTGGGGCGGGCCGGCGCGTCGGTGCTGGCCCGGCTCGCCTGCGCCAAGGTGTTCGTGGCCATCGGGCGCCCGTTCCAGGCGGTGCGCCTGCTCGGGCCGGTGCTGAGCGGCGGCGCGCCGGCCCCCCTGCTGCTCGAGGCGCGCCGTCGGCTCGGGCTGGCCTACGCGGCGCTCGGCGCGGGCGCGCAGGCGGAGGAGCACCTGCTGGCGGTGGTCCAGCAGGGGGCAGGCGGGGCGGAGGAGCTGCGCGCGCTGGGCGTGATCTACCTCGAGCGCGGCGACACCGACAAGGGCGTGCGGGCGCTGATGCGCGCGCGCGACGCCGCGCCCGACGACGCGCCCACCCGGCGCGAGCTGGCCCGGGCGCTCGCGGCGGCGGACGACCTCGAGGGCGCGATCCGCGAGCTGACCGCGGCCCACGAGCGCGCGGGGAGCGACGACCAGGCGCTCGAGGACGAGCTGGTCCGGATCACCGAGCGCGCGTTCGCCAAGCGGGTCAAGGAGCTCGAGACGCGCCTCCTCGCCGACGA
This sequence comes from uncultured Planctomycetota bacterium, assembly GCA_964569055.1. Lineage (GTDB taxonomy): Bacteria > Planctomycetota > J058 > J058 > J058 > JAWLGW01. The sequence continues at coordinate 10,408 of CAZMSZ010000107.1, forward strand.
GCAGGACGTGGAGGCCCGCCTCGAGCTGGCGCGGGCGCACGGGCAGCGCGGCGACCTGCCCGCCGCGATCGAGCAGCTCGAGTGGGTGCAGGGGCGCGACCCCGGGGCGGCCGCCAAGGTGATCGCCGCGGCGGAGCAGGTGCGCGAGGAGGGCGAGGCCGCGGCCGACCGCGCGCTGACGCTGCTGCTGGCGCGGCTGCACGCCGAGGCCGGCGGGCACGAGCGGGCGATCGAGGTGCTGGAGGAGTACCTCGCCGCCGAGCCCGAGGACCCCGAGGGGCGCCTGGCGCTGCTCGACCACTACGCGCGCGGCCAGCGGGTGCAGGACGCGGCCGTCGGGCTGCGCGCCTACCTCGAGGACGCCAACCCGTTCGCGCTCGAGCGCGCGGTCGGGATCGCCGAGCGGATCCTGGCCGAGCACCAGGGCCACGCCGCGCTGGTCCTGAGCGTGGCGCGCTCCCGCCGCCGGCTGGGCGACACCGAGGCGGCGGTCGGCCACCTGCGCCGCTACGTGGAGGCGGCGCCCGACGACACCGAGGCCCGGGTCGAGCTGGCGCGCCTGCTCGAGGCCGCCGGGCGGCGCGGCGAGGCGTACGACGTGCTCAAGGTGCTCGTCGAAGGCGGCGCCGGCTCGACCGCCGAGCTGGAGCGGCTCGCCAGCCTGGCGCTCGGCGCCGGGAGCATCGACGACGCGGTCGCCCATCTGCGCCGCGCGGTGGAGCGCCACCCCGAGGACCTCGCGCTGAAGAACGCGCTCGAGGCGACCGAGGCGCGCGCGCGGCGGGCCCGCCTCGCGGCGCTCGAGGGCTCGCAGCGCCCCGAGGATCGCCTGGAGCTGGCGGGTCTCTTGATCGAGGAGGGCAACGCCGAGCAGGCCACGGCGCTCCTGCGCGCGCTGGGGCGGCTCGAGGGGAGCGACCCCGAGCTCGCCACCCTGCGCTTCTCCGCCGAGTGGTTCGCGCGCCGCGGCAAGGGCGCCCGCGCCGAGGCCGCCCTGCGCGCGGTCGGGCGCCGCCTCGGCTACGCGCCCGGGGCCGACGCCCACAAGGACCTGCTGGCGCGGATCGGCGCGATGTACGAGCGGGCCGGCGAGCGCGCCGCGGCGCGGCGCGTGTACCTGGAGATCTACTCGCAGGACCCGCAGTACCGCGACGTCGCCGCGCGGCTGGAGAACCTCAGCGAGGACGTGCGCGCGGCCGTGGCCGGCGCCGACGAGCGCGTGCTCGACCTCGTCGACCTCGGCGCGCCGCTCGGGAGCGTGCTCGAGACGCTGCAGGGCCTCGACCTGGCCCTCGACCCGCGCCTCCTGGCCGGCTCACGCAGCAGCGCGAGCCTGGAGGCGCAGAAGGTCTGAGGGGAGTCGAGGGGGGCGCAGCCCAGCGATGGCCGTTTCTAATTTCTCATTTCTACGTTCCCTGTTTGATATTTCTTGTTTCCAGCGCACGGAAATACGAAATATCAACAGGGAATTAGAAATGAGAAATTAGGAATGAATCCGAAAACCCGCCGCCTACGCCGCGCGCGCGGCGCCTCCTGACAGCCCGCTACGCGTAGCGGACGTCGCCCATGGCGTCGAGCTCGGGGTAGAAGATGCTCCGCAGCCAGGCGACCACGTGCGAGGAGCCGAGGATCGGCGAGAGGACCTCGGCCACCGCGAAGATCATCGGGTAGTCGTTCTCGTACTGCGTGCGCATGGCGGCGATCTCCTCGCCGGGCGTGCGCGGGCGCGTGACGGGGTTGCCTTCGTCGTCGAGGCCGTCGCCATCGGGGTCGAGCGAGTCGACCTCCTGCTGGTCGGCGAGGCAGTCGATGCAGAGGCGCCGGTCGAGGGCGACCTGCTTGGCGGCGTCGAAGAACGAGAACAGGGAGACCACCGCGCAGATCGCGATGAGCCCGGCGATGATCACGTACTCGACGTGACCCTCCCCCCGGCGCCCCAAGCCCGTTCGACGCATGCGTTTCGCCTCCAACCCATTTCAATCAGCAACGTGCGCGCCTCGCCACCTGGAACGCAAGGCTCGACATAACCCCTTATGTTGCAGCGCGCGCCAGCTGTCGCCGAACAGCGCCGGTGGGTGTGCTTGGACACACCTCACCCGGCGAATTTGGGAACGTCTCGCGCGCTCAGCGGGGCCCGGGCGCGCTCTCCTCGGCGGGCGCGGCCTCGTCGCTCTTGGGCGCGGCGGGCTCGCCTTGGGTGGGCCCGCCTTGGGCGGGCTCGCCTTGCTCTCGCCCGTACGAGCTGCGGATGGGCATCGAGCCGCCGCGCCGGAGCGCGTCCTCGATCCCGATCAGCATGGTGTCGGCGCGGTGGCTGGCCGGGTCGAGCTCCTTGAACGTGAGCAGGTGGCGCTCGGCGATCTCGAACTGGCCGTGGATGTAGTAGATCTGCCCGAGCAGCAGGTGCGCCTCCTTGAAGTCCTTGCGGAGGGCGGCTTGCGCGATGTCGTCCGGCTGCAGCTGCAGCACGGCCTCCATGTAGCGCACCGAGGCGGGGAAGTCGCGCAGGAGGTAGTGCATCTTCCCGATCAGGTACAGCCCCCCGGTGTAGCGCTTGCCGGTCTTCTGCTCGTCCTGCGCGATCCGCAGCTGCATCTCCTCGTAGGCCCGCAGCGCCTCGACGTAGCGCTTCTTGCGCTCGTAGTAGTCGCCGAGCGCCCACCAGGCGCGCGAGCTGTCGGGGTGCTCCTCGACGACCTCGAGCAGCGCCTCCTCGGTCTTGTCCTGGTACCCCTCCTCCTCGTATTCGCTGTAGACGCGGTGCTCGGGTCTCCCCGGGATCCGCTCCTCGGTGATGCACCCCGCGAGCGGCGCGAGCAGCGCGGCGAGGGCGGCGAACGTGAGCAGCGCGCGGGCCATGGCGGCCTCCTTCACAGGGTGGGCAGCTTGCGGGCGGCGAGCGCCTCGTTGAGCCGCCCGGAGCGGAACCCCTCGAGGTCGAGGGTGACGTAGGCGAAGCCGAGCGCCCGCAGGCCGGCGACCAGGCCGGCGCGGACCTCGGGCTCGAGCAGCCGGTCGAACGCGGCCGGCGGGACCTCCAGCCGGGCGAGCATCCCGCCCGGCTGCTCGTGGTGGCGCAGCCGGAGCTCGCGCAGGCCGAGCTGGCGCAGCAGGCGCTCGCCCGCCTCCACCTGCCCCAGCTTCTCCGCGGTGACGGCCTGCCAGTACGGGATCCGCGAGGCGAGGCAGGGGTGCGCCGGCTTGTCCCAGGTCTCGAGCCCGGCGGCGCGGCTGAGCGCGCGGATCTCGTCCTTGGTCAGGCCGGCGGTCGCGAGCGGGGCCAGCACGCGGTGCTCGCGGGCCGCCTGCATGCCCGGGCGGTGATCGCCGAGGTCGTCGGCGGTGGCGCCGTAGGCCACCGCCACCGCGCGCTCCTCGACCAGCACCTCGGCCTCGATCGCCTCGAACAGCTCGCTCTTGCAGTGGTAGCAGCGGTCGGGGCCGTTCTGGCGGTAGCCCGCGCGCGCGAGCTCGCGCGTCCGCAGCAGCCGCAGCGACACCCCCAGCCCGGCCGCGACCCGGCGGCAGAGCGCCAGCTCGTCGGCCGCCAGGCTCTCGCTCTGGGCCGTGACGGCCACCACCCGGGCGGCCCCGAGCGCCTCGCACGCCAGCGCCAGCAGCAGGCTGGAGTCGACGCCGCCCGAGAACGCGACCACCAGGCGGCCCGCCTCGCCGACGGCGGCGCGCAGCTCGTCGAGCACCGCGCGGCGCTTGGGTTCCAGCTCCTCGGTCATCGCGGCGCATTCTACAGGCCCTCGCCTGACAGCGCCCGAGCGGATCCGTATCATCGCCGGCCTCCCCCCGGCCGCCGGAGGACTCGCATGCGCAGCCCGCGCCCGCCGCTCCGGGTCGCCGCTCCGCCCCTCGCGGCCGCGACCCTCGCCCCGCTCGTCGCCGCCGCGCTCGGCTGCGCCGCGCCCGCCCTCGGCCAGGCCGGGGCGCGCGCGCCGACGCCGGAGGGGACCGCCCGCGGCGCGGAGGGCACCACCCGCCGGGCGCAGGCCCGCGACGCCCGCGAGGCGAGCCGCCGGCGCGACGCCACCGTCCGCGTGGTCGAGGAGGTCAGCCCCGCGGTCGGCAACATCGCCACCCGCGAGGTGGTCTCGGGGCGCGGCGTGGTGGACGGGTTCGACCTGCTCGAGGAGTGGCTCGGGCTGCCGCGGCGCGAGCGCGTGGCGAGCAGCCTCGGCTCGGGCGTGCTGATCGACGCGGACGGCTACATGCTCACCAACGCCCACGTGGTGGCCCGCGCCTCGGAGATCAGCGTCACGCTGCCGGGCCGGCCCGAGCCCCTCGCGGCGCGCCTGATCGCGCTGCTCCCGGCCGACGACCTCGCGCTGCTCGCGCTCGACGCCGACGAGCCGCTCCCGTTCGTGCGCCTCGCGCAGCCGGGCGACCTCTACATCGGCGAGACGTGCATCGCGCTCGGCAACCCGTTCGGGCTCGAGAACACCGTCACGCGCGGGGTCGTCTCGGCGCGCGGACGCCACCTCAGCAAGGACGGGCGGCGGCTGCGCGGCGAGTTCCTCCAGACCGACGCCGCGATCAACCCCGGCAACTCGGGCGGCCCGCTGGTCAACCTCGACGGCGAGCTGATCGGGATCAACACCGCGGTCCAGAGCGGGGCGCAGGGGATCGGGTTCGCGATCCCGGTCGGCCGGATCCGCAGCGCGCTGCTCGCGCTGAGCGACCCGCTGGTGCTCGGCGAGCTCTACCTCGGGCTGAGCGTGCGCGACGCCCCGAACGACGCGGGCGCCGTGGTGGTGAGCGTCGAGCCGAGCGGCCCGGCCGCGGCCGCGGGGCTGCGCCCCGGCGACGTGATCGTGGCCGCCGGGCCCGAGCGGGTCCGCTCGGGCTTCGGCTTCCACGAGGCGTTCTTCGGGGTGGCGCCCGGGCGCGCGGTGCGGCTGGCGATCGTGGACCAAGGCGGCGCGCGCCGCGGCGCCGCGCTGGCGGGCGCCGCGCCGGGCTACGTCGCGGCGGTCCGCGCCCGGCTGGGGCTCACCCCGCGGGCGCTCACCCCCGCCCGGGCCTGGGAGCTGGGCCTGAGCCCGGACACCGGCGGGGTGGTGGTGGGCGCGGTCGACGCGGGCGGGCCGGCGGACCGGCTCGGGCTGCGGCCCGGCGACCTGCTGCTGCGCGTCGCCCGCCGGGGCGCTCGGACCGCGAGCGCGCTCTCCGAGCCGGCCGCGCTGGCGCGCTTCCTGGCCGCGATCGAGCCCGGCGAGGTGCTGCTGGTCCGCTTGCGCCGCGGCGAGCGCGAGCTGTGGGGCGAGCTGCGGACGCGATGAGCGAGCACGAGCACGAGCACGCGCCGCTCGGCCCGCCGGCCGACTCGGAGGCCGGCCGGCTGGCGGCCGAGCGCGCCCGCGCGGCCTGGGAGAGCCGGTTTTTGCCCACGCGCGCGCGCTGCCCGCGCTGCGGCGAGCGGTTCGGGCCGGAGGCCGCCGCGGCCGACGAGCCGCCGCCCTGCCCGCGCTGCGCCACCTCGCCCCTCGCGCCGCTCGCTGGCGCCGGGCTCGTCCCGCACGGCTCGTGGGTGGGCGAGCTCCTGCGCGGCGCGAGCTACTTCCCGCGCGGGTTGCTCCACCTGGTCCGCCACCCGCGCCTGTGGAAGTGGGCGACGATCCCCGCGCTGCTCAACGCGATCGCGATCCTGGTCGCGTTCGCGCTCGCGCTGCTGCTCGCCGACTGGCTCCTCACCGAGACCAGCGCCGAGGCGCTCTCGGACTGGACCGGCTGGTTCTGGGGGACCCTGAGCTGGCCCGCGTGGGCGCTGGGGCGCCTGGTCAGCGTGCTCGGCTTCCTGGCGATCCCGCTCTCGCTGTGGCTGATCGTGGCCTTCCCGCCGTTCGCGCTGATCTACAAGATCCTGTTCATGCCCTTCATGGAGCTCCTGGCCGAGGGGGCCGAGCAGGAGGCGCTCGGGATCGAGGACGCCTCGCGCTTCGAGCTGTCGCGGTTCTACGCCAACGTGGTGATCGCGATCCTGGACGCGGTGCTCCTCACGCTCCTGCAGGGCCTCCTGTGGCTGCTCCTGCTCCCGATCAACCTGGTGCCCATCCTCGGCAACCTGGTGTGGGTCGGGCTCCCCCCCGCGCTGTTCGCGGGCATGGACTACACCGACATCGACCTGATCCGCCGCGGCTACCCCACCCGCGAGAAGGTCCGGCTGTGGGCCCACCACCACTGGCGGTTCTTGGGCTTCGGCCTCTCGTTCTGCTTCCTGGCGGTCATCCCGGTGGTCAACATGGTCATCATCCCCGCCGCGGCGGTCGGCGGATCGCTGCTCTACCTCGAGCTCGACCGCAAGTAAGCACGACGGCTCTGGTTGTATCCCCCGAGCGCTTCTGGCATCATTCCCCGGTCGAACCTCGGCAAGGACGGGCGCGTGGGCGCGGAGAAGCGTCGATACCGGCGACTCGACACGGATCTCGAGGCCCGGGTCAAGAGCCTGTCCGAGCCCGGCAGCGACCCCATCGCGGTGCGGGTCGTCAACCTCGGGCCGGAGGGCGCCTTCCTCCGCTGCGACGGCGACCTGCTCGCGGTGCAGAGCCAGATCGCGCTCGACTTCCGGATCGACTCCTACCCCAAGGAGATCAACGTCATCGCCAAGGTCCTCTGGCACAAGAAGGCCGAGGCCGAGCGCGGCATGGGCTGCCAGTTCGTGCACATCCCGCCGTTCGAGAAGAACATCATCATCGACTACATCCTCCGCCGCTACGCCGAGTACCAGGCGCGCTTCGGCTGAGTGAGCCGCGCCCCGCGACGGCGCGCTACGATGGTGACGAATCATCACGAGGAGGAAGGAGACCCGATGCAGGTCCGCGTCACGTATTGCGTGCGTTGAAACTTCGAGCCCCAGGCGGTCGGTCTGGCCGCCGAGCTCAAGGCGAAGTTCGGGGAGGAGACGGTCGACGTCGCGCTCCAGAAGGGCGACGCCGGCGTGTTCGAAGTCGAGGTGGACGGGCACCTCGTGTTCTCGAAGAAGCAGACGGGCCGCTTCCCGCAGTACCAGGAGGTGCCCAACGCGATCGTGATGGCCGGTATCGCCTGAGGTGGCGCGCCGCTACGGCGCAGGCGGCGCAGGCGGCGGCGCTCCTGGCGACGAGCCCGGCGCTGGGCCGAACCAACGGTCGCGCCGACCCAGGCGCGCCGCCTGGCGGGCGTAGTCGCGCACACGCCGCAGCCAGCGGCGCGCCCAGCGGAACTCGAGCGCCAGGATCGCGAGCCCGGCCGGAATGACGACCAGGGCCGGCCCTGGGAGCACCACCAGGGCCACGCCGAGGGCGAGCACGGTGAAGCCGAGCGCGGCCACCACGATCCGGCGCGCCGTGCGCAGGATCCGGTTCGCCTCGGCCTCCGGCAGCGCCGGCGGGCCACCCGGGTCAGCCGCGACCTGCGGCGGGATCACGCTGTCGCACGGAAGGTGGTCCATGGGCGAAAGGCGCGCGAACCCCGTGCCAGCTCAGTACAGGCGACCCCCGTTCGGCACGGGCCGCTCCGGTCCCACCAGGACCACCTCGCCGGCCGCGTCGGGGAATCCGAGCACGAGCACCTCCGAGATCGTGTTCGCGACCTGTTTGGCCGGCAGGTTGACCACGACCGCCACCTGCCGCCCTGGCAAGTCCGCCGGCGCGTAGCGGGCGGTGATCTGGGCCGTGCTCCGCCGCACGCCGAGCTCGGGCCCGAGGTCGATCTGGAGCTTGTAGGCCGGCTTGCGCGCGGCCGGGAACGGCTCGGCCCGCACGATGGTGCCCACGCGGACGTCGACGCGCCCGAAGTCGCTCGGCTGGATCGTCTCGCTCGCAGCGCTCATGAACACCCTCGAGGAGCCTCACGCTCGAGCATAGCCCGTCCACTCGGCCACGAGCGACCACCCGTCGATCCTCAACGGATCGCTCGAGGCGCGCCTCATCCGGCCCCCGACTGGCCTGGGCCGTTCGCCCCCGCTACTGTCCGGGGAGGAGCGCGCCGTGCCGCTGAGCGTCCTGGCCCAAGCCGAGCTCTCGATCCGGTGGGACGAGCTACCCTCGCGCTGCGCGCGAGCGCTCGCCGCGGTCGACACGCGCTGGATCGAGCCGTTCGCCTACCCGGACGCGACCCGCCACGAGGCCGCGCTCGACCTCGGGCCGGCCGACCCGCTCACGATCTCCTTCGGCGAGGGGCTGCTCACGGTCCACGCGCGCACCAGCACGTTCGGCCCGGGCTACCACCGCCGCGTGATCGAGGTGCTCGACGCCCTCGAGGCGGCCCTCGGGCGCTGGCAGCGCGTGGTGGACCCCACCGGGTTCTACCGTCGCCGCGACCCCGACGAGCTCGAGCGCGCGTTCCTGAGCTGGGCGCGCTCGCTGTGGGCCGCGACCGGCGAGTGCGCCCTGCTGCGCGGCGCGCGGGTCGGGCTGGCCGTGGGCGCGGGTCCGGCGGACGTCCCGCCAGGGCGGGTCGCCACGCCGACCGGCTTCAAGGACGCCGCCTGGGTCGAACGCGTGCGCGTCGGCCTGGAGGCCGCGCTCCGCGCGCCGCAGCGCGGACGCGCCCCCCCGCCCGCGGCCCGCGAGGCGTTCCTGTGGTGGCACGCCCTCCCCGACGCGTTCGACTGGGTGCAGCTCGGGCGCGCGATCTGCGTCTCGGACGTGATCTGGCGGCCCGAGGCGCGCGGAGACCCGCTGCAGCGGGAGGTGCGCCAGCGCGCCGCCGACTGCTTCGAGCGCGCGCTGCTGCTCGACCCCGAGGCCCCGGTCCCGACGCCGGAGCTGCGGCGCCTGTACGAGCTGCTCGACCGGCCCGACGAGGCGCTGCGCGTGGCCGCCCGCGTGCGGCGCCCGGCGCCTCCCTTCGAGGGCGGCTACCGCGAGGGCTGGATCCGCTGCCCGCTGGCCGGGCGCTGGAACCTGCTGCTGCCCGGCTGGCTGCAGGCGCGCTGCGACGACGCCGACGGCCACGACGTGTTCTGGGACGAGCGCATGACGGTGCACGTCACGGCGATCGCCCGCGCGCCGCGCCGGTTCGTCCCGCGGGCCGCCGCCGAGCGCCACCTCGCGCTCCTCGCCCCCGAGGCGCGCCGGCAAGCCCTCCTGGAGCTGATCGACAACGGCGCCGCCCAGGGCTACGCCGTGCTCCACCCGCTGCGCAGCGCGCCAGGCACCAGCGTGGTCCAGGGAGTGGTCGCCCGGGGCCAAGAGCGCGTGGCGTTCACGATCCTGGTCCGCTCGCCCGAGGCCTGCCCCCTGGCGCTGCGCCTGGGCCGGAGCTTGGTCCCGCTCCCCCGGCGGCCGGCGCTGCCGGAGCTGGCCTAACCGCCAAGAGCGCGAGACCGCCAAGGAAGAGCTGTCGCTGCCGAGGTCAGCTCCCCTGCGCAAACGAAAATTACCACGAAGAGCTGTCGCTGCCGAGGTCAGCTCCACCGCGCAAAAGAATAACCACCGCCAAGAGCGCCAAGACCGCCAAGGAAGAGCTGTCGCTGCCGAGGTCAGCTCCACCGCGCAAAAGGATGACCGCCAAGAGCGCCAAGGCCGCCAAGGAAGAGCTGTCGCTGCCGAG
>CAZMSZ010000108.1:0-3677 GCA_964569055.1 uncultured Planctomycetota bacterium
CCTCTCCCCGGGGGCTTGCGCAAACCGCCTGCTCCGCGCTGGCGTGGCCGCCCCCCCCCCCCCCCCCCCTCCTCCGGGTGCACCCGTCCCGCCTGCTCACGCCGAGCTGCGCGCTTCTGCCTTTCTCACGCTTCCCATGCGTCCAACCACCCTTCCTGCTTTCCTGTTTTCCTGCTTTCCTGACCTCTCTTCTGGTTTTCGGGCTGAGCTCCCCCCGCCGCCGTGCCAAAGAGAGCGGGCAAGCGGAGCCGATGGCGCGCCCCAGAGAGTGGCCCTCAGCACCCCTGCCGGCTCGCTCGTTCGTCCTCGTCCGGGGGTTGGAGTCGTACGCGACTCCGAGTCCGAATCCGAGCCCGAGCCGAGAGCGCGAGGAGCCGCCGCCGACCGTCCCGCTCTCTGCGGCTCTGCGTCTCTGCGCCTCTGCGTTCCCTTCTTCTTGCTCGAGCGGAGGAGGAGCGCTCCATGCGACGGCCCGTCGAGCCCGCAGCCGCGAGCGCGGCGGCTGGATGCGCGCGGCTCGCCCGGGTACACCTTGGGTCTCCCGAGGGCGTGTCCCATGCAGCAGCTCGTCGCCGGCGTCCGCTCGTTCTGGCGGGACTCCTTCAGGAGTGACGGCGAGCGGTTCGAGCCCTCCGCGTGAGCGACGCGCCCGCGGTCCCTGCCCGCGCCTTCGTGCTGCCGCTGACGGTCGCCCCCGAGGACGTCGACGAGCAGGGGCACGCCTCGAACGTGCGGATCCTGGGCTACATGAACCAGGCCGCGATCGCCCACTCGGAGGCGCTCGGCTACGACGTGGCTCGCTACCGCGAGGTGGGCGGGATCTTCGTGGTCCGCCGGCACGAGATCGACTACCTCGCCAGCGCCTACGCGGGCGAGCGGCTCGAGGCCTACACCTGGCCCTGCGCCCTGCGGCGCTCGACCGCCGAGCGGCGCCACGAGCTCCGCCGTCCGGCCGACGGCGCGGTGATCGCGCGCGGGCACAACCTGTGGGTGTGGGTCGACATCGCCAGCCGCCGTCCCGCGCGGATCCCGGCCGAGGTGGCGGCGGCCTTCGATCCAGCGCGGTTCGCCGAGTAGGGGCCGGCGCAGGCGCGCGCGCGGGCGCGGCTCCCTATAATGGGCCGGCTCGGAGCATGGCCTTGGCCGATGACGCCCTCCTCTGTCCGCGCTGCAGGTTCCCGAACGGGTCGGGCGCGGCGAAGTGCCGGCTGTGCGAGGCCCCCCTCGCCGGCGCGAGCTCGCCCGCGGCGGGCGACGTGACGGTGCGCCTCGGGCCGGCCGAGCGGGCCCGCCCGTTCAAGCACGTCCCGCCCAGCGCCGCCGGCAGCCCGCGCGCCAGCGCCGCGCCCGACGACCCCAGCGTGACGGCCTGGATCAACTGCGCGCCGTTCCCGCCGATCCCGCTGTCGGAGCGGAGCCTGCACCTGACCGTCGGGCGCTCGGCCGAGTGCGACATCGTGTTGCCGCACCACTCGATCAGCCGCTGTCACGGGGTGTTCTGGGTCCACAACGGGCAGGTGCAGTTCGAGGACCGCTCGAGCAACGGCAGCTTCCTCAACGGCAAGCGGGTCCAGAAGGCGCGCCTGCAGCTCGGCGACGTGCTCACGATCGGCCCGTACGACCTCGAGCTGCAAGGGCGCCCCGCCACGCAGCCGGCGCCCGAGCTCGACGGCACCAGCGAGCTCGACTTCTCCTCGTTCTACTCGGGCCTGATCGAGGAGACGCCCATGATCGAGACGCTCCAGACGCTCGAGTTCGGGCGCAAGACGGGCACGCTCAGCATCCTGTCGGGGCGCCTGCGTGGGCACCTCGTGCTGCACGACGGGGCGCCCTGGTTCGCGCGCCTCGGCGACCTCGCCGGCGAGGAGGCGGTGCTCGCCATGCTGCGCCTGAAGGAGGGGCGGTTCATCGTCTCGCCCTCGCCCGAGCCCGGCGAGCGCGAGATGCGCTCCAGCGTGACCGCGCTGCTCCTCGAGTACAGCCGCCAGGCGGACGAGGGCGGAGTCTAGAGCGCGACCGGCAGCCGCCGCGGCGACGCCGGCTGATCGACCAGCGCGCCGCGGAGCGAGTGCGCGGTGGCGCGGTCGATCCGCACCTGCACCAGACGGCCGACCAGGCTGGTGGGGCCCTCGAAGTGGACCAGGCGGTTCAGGGTCGTGCGACCGGCCAGGCGGCGCTCGTCCTTCTTGGAGGGGCCGTCCACCAGCACCTCCAAGGTCTGACCCACGAGCTCGTCGTTGTAGGCCTGCGAGAGGTCGGTCTGGATGCGCAGCAGCTCGTTGCAGCGGCGATCCTTGACCTCCGCGGGGACGTCGTCCTCGAACCGCTGCTCGGAGGGCGTGCTCGGGCGCGGCGAGTACTTGAACACGAAGCTCTGGTAGAAGCGCAGCTCCGCCAGGGCGGCCTTGCTCTGCTCGTGGTCCTGCTCGGTCTCGCCGGGGAAGCCCACGATCCAGTCGCTGGCGAACACGATCCCGGGCACGGCGGCGCGGGCCTCGGCGACCATGTCGCGGTAGCGGTCCGCCGTGTAGAGCCGGCACATGCGCTTGAGCACGCGGTCGGCCCCGTGCTGCATGGGGACGTGAATGTAGGGGCAGAACGTGCGGAGGTCGCGCACGCGCTCCCAGAACCTGCGCTGGAAGAAGTTGGGGTGCGCGGTGATGAACCGCGTGCGCAGCAGGCCGGGGACCCTGTCGAGCTCGCCGAGCAGGTCGGCGAGGTCGGGCGAGCCCGGGAGCTGCTTGCCCCACGAGTTGACCGTCTGGCCGAGCAGGGTCACCTCGACCACCCCGTCGTCGACCAGCCGCCGCACCTCGTCGACGATCGACTGCATGGGCAGGCTCTCCTCGGGCCCGCGCGTGGTCGGCACGATGCAGTAGGTGCAGTGCAGGTCGCAGCCGCGCATGATCGAGACGTAGGCGCGGTGCCGCTCGGCGCGATGTCCGGGCTCGCGCACGTAGTCGAACTCCTCGGACAGGTCGGTCGCCACCACCCGCTCGCGGCGGGCGAGCACCTGCTCGTACAGCTCGGGCAGGCGCACGAACTCCTTGGTCCCGGTCACGATGTCGAGCTGCGGCGCGACCTTGAACAGCTCCTCGCCCTGGCGCTGGCCCATGCAGCCCATCAGCGCCAGCACCGCCCCCTGCTTGCGGAGCGCGCCGCCGGGGCGCAACAGGCCCAGGCGCGACACCACGCGGTGCTCGGCGTGCTCGCGCACGCTGCAGGTGTTGAGCACGATCAGGTCGGCGCGCCGCACGTCCTCGGTCGTCCCGAAGCCCGCGCGCGCCAGGGCCTGCTCGGCCAGCTCGCTGTCCAGCTTGTTCATCTGGCAGCCGTAGGTCTCGAAGTAGGCGAGGCGCTGAGGACCGGTCATGGGGGCCCGATTATAGGGGCCGCTCGCCCGCGATCAGGCCGCGATTCCAGCTCGTTTCCCGTTTCCCACCGGGAACGGCGTGCGCACCCGGGCGGGCCGGCGCCTGGTGAACACGAGGGTTGGGGTGGGAACCCCGCTTGCGCCGAGCGGGACCAGGCCAGGCCGCGCGACACGCATGCGGGCCGGGCCTGGGGCGAGGTCATGACCGAGCACCGTGAGAGCTCCTGGGGTCAGGCCGCGCGGCGGACCACGCCGATCGCGCGCTCACCGTCCGCGCCGATCGCGCGCCAGCCCGCGCCGCGAG
>CAZMSZ010000108.1:3777-8106 GCA_964569055.1 uncultured Planctomycetota bacterium
GGTGGCGGCCCTGGACCTCGATCGCGTCGTCCTTGGCCGTCCCGCCCGCGCCGCACGCCACCTTGAGCCGCTTGGCCAGCGCCTCGAGGTCGGCGTCGGTCAGGCTGAAGCCGCGCGCCACCGTGACCTGCTTGTCGTTGCGCCGCTCCTCGCGCACGTCGATCTTCTGCAGCTCGGCGGGCGCGCTGCGGGCGCGCCCGCCGGCCGCCGCAGCGCCGTGGATCGCGGGCACGAAGCTCCAGCCGCGGCCCTGGGTCACCTTGCCTTGCTTGCGCGCGCGCTTCGCCACGGTCCTCGCTTCGGTTCAGTGACCCGCGGCCGCGCCGGCCTGGAACTCGGGCGCGAAGTAGCCCCGCCCCGCCGCCCGCGCCTCGCCGATCAAGGCCCGGAACTCGACCGCGCGCGAGTGCGGGTAGCGGTAGCCATAGTCGAGCGTCATGCCCCGCCTGCACATCTCGGCGTTGACGTCCACCAGCGCCTCGCCCTCGCCGCGCGCGAACACGTAGGCCAGCACCCGCCCCGACGTGGTCGAGTCGCGGTGGCCCGCCTCCGCGTTCCCGTCATCGTAGCGCAGGAACACCTCGCGCCCCTCCACCAGGGCGCGCAGCGCCTCCTGGGCCACCTTCCAGCTCCCGGGCGTGTCGACCACCTTCGGGCCGTAGGCCTCGAGGTGGCGGCGCCGCTTGTCCGCCATCGACTCCATGCGGTACAGCCCGTCCTTCTCGGGGGTGTCGACCCCGATCAGCCGGACCACCGACTCCTCGCCCACGGCGTCGCGCACCGTGAGCGTGTCGCCGTCGGACACCTTGGCCACGGTGAGCGGCGCGCCCGCCGCCGGGACGTCGAGCGGCGGCGGGAGCAGCGCGGGCAGGCGGTCGTCGCTGCGGAGGAAGCCCTGGAGGTGCGGGCCCGTGTTGGAGCGCAGGAAGCGCGGCCCGTCCGTGCGGACGTGCGCCACGATCGCCTGGGGGAAGCGCTCGCGCAGCGCGTCGACCTTGGGCCCCTCGTTCTCGAACGCGGCGACCACCTCGCCCAGGCCCGCCGCCTGCTCCAGCGTCGCGCGCCAGGCCGCGTTCTTCTCGTCGCGCCCCTCGACGTCGGCGAGCAGCAGCGACGCCCGCTCCCCCAGCGGGAACCCGAACCGCCGCAGCGTGGCGCGGGTCCCCTCGGCCTGCGCGGTCCGCCGCCCGACGTAGGCCAGCGTGGCGCCGCGGGCGTGGAGCGCGCGGGCGAAGCGCGCCGCGCCCGGGATCGCCACGTCGTGGATCAGCGCCGCGGGGTCCCAGAACTCGGCGCGCCAGGCGGCGCTGGCCCGCTTGACCAGCTCCTTGCGCCCGGCCGGGCCGATCCCCGCGCGGCGCAGCGTGCGCTCCAGGCTCCAGTCCTGGAAGTGCTCGGGAGCGAGCCCCTCCAGCGCGGTCAGCCCCTCGCGCGCGGCCCACGCGCGCAGGATCGCGACCTGCCGCGGGCGGTTGTCGAGGACCGTGGAGTCGAGGTCGAGGATCACCACCTTGCCCGCGCCGGCGCGCGAGGTCACGGCCGCGAGCGTCGCATCCTGCTCGGGCGAGGTGGCGGCCAGCCTGTAGTCCGCGCGCGCCGGCGCGGTGGTGAGGAGGAGCAGGGCGAGCGCCGAGGCGAGGCGGGTGCGCATGAGGCCTCCGGAGGAGGAGCGGAGCTTACCAGCCGGCGCCGGGGCGCCGCGTCGCGAGCGCGGCGCGCGACGGTTGTCCGCCGGAGCGCGAGCGGTCACGATGCGCCCCCCCCGGGAGGACCCCCATGGCAGGAGCCACGATCCACGGCGTCGTCGCGCCCGGGTTCGAGGCGGTGCGCGAGGCGTTCGCCGCCAACTTCGAGCGCCGCGGCGAGGTGGGCGCCTCGTTCTGCGCGCTCCAGGACGGCGAGGTCGTGGTCGACCTGTGGGGCGGGGTGGCCGACGTGGCGAGCGGACGGCCCTGGGAGCCCGGGACGCTGGCCGCGGTGTGGTCGGCGACCAAGGGCGTGGTCGCGACCTGCTTGCTGCTGCTCGCCGACCGGGGCGGGCTCGAGCTCGACCGCCCGATCGCGTCCTACTGGCCGGAGTTCGCGGCCGAGGGGAAGGGCGCGATCACCGCCCGCGCCCTCCTCAACCACCGCGCCGGCCTGTCGGTGATCGACGACCCGCTGGGCTTCGCCGACTTCGCCGACCCCGAGCGGATCGCGCGGGCCTGCGAGCGGCAGGCGCCGCTGTGGGCGCCCGGCTCGCAGCAGGGCTACGGGCCGATCTCCTGGGGCGTGTTCGCGGCGGCGCTGTTCCGGAAGCTGACCGGCGAGAGCGTGGGGCGGTTCCTGGCGCGCGAGGTGGCGGGGCCGCTGCGCGCGGACGTGCACCTCGGCCTACCCGAGGGCGCGCGCGGCCGGGTGGCCACGCTCTACCCCGCGGGGCTGGGCCCGGTCGCCCGGATCGTGGCCACCGAGCTGTTCGGCGCGCGCTCGCTCGAGGCGCGCCTCTACCGCCGGCTGCTGCTCCAGCCGCGCTCGTTGACGGCGCGGGCCTTCCGCTCGCAGCCCACCTTCCCCGGGCTCGACCTCGGGCTCATGAACGACCCCGCCCTGCTCGCGCTCGAGCTCCCCTGGGCCAACGCGCTGGCGAGCGCCCACGGGCTGGCGCGGCTGTACGCCCCCTTCGCCTGCGGCGGGCGCCTCGGCGACCGCGTGCTCTGCCGCCCCGAGTCGATCGCGGCGATCCACCCGCGCCAGTCGTGGTCCGACACCGACGCGGTCATGCTCAAGCCCATGGGCTTCAGCCAGGGCTTCCTCAAGGACGAGCTGACGTTGTTCTCGCCCAACCTCGAGGCGTTCGGGCACCCGGGCATGGGCGGCTCGTACGGCTTCGCCGACCCGGCCCTGCGCCTCTCGTTCGGCTACGTGCTCAACCGCATGGACGTGCGGGTCCGGCCCGAGCGGAGCCTGGTGCTCTGCCGCGCGCTGTACGCCTCGCTCGCGGCCGCCGCTCAGGAGCGGCGGCGATAGAGGAACACGTAGGCGAGCACGAGCCCCCCGGCCGAGACGAGGTGCCCGACCAGGAGCGCGATCGTCAGCGGGCTCGAGGTGAGCTGCTCCCACCACTGCGCCACCGCCGCGGCCACGGTCAGCACGACGGCCGGACCGACGAAGATCAGCACGAAGGCCCAAATGGGGACCTGCGGCTCGTCGGGGGTAGGGGACGCGTCCTGCTCGCTCGCCTGCTCGGAGTCGACCATGGCCACGATCTTCGCCGCCCGTGCAGGCTCGGCAAGGTTGGGGTCAGAACGCGACCGCGATCCCGACCGCCACGGTCTGCTGCGTGCGCCGCGAGGGGAGCCCGCGATGCCCGGGGAAGAACTCCCGGTTCGAGCCGTCGAGGCGGTACTCCACGCGCAGCCAGGCGTGCTCCACGGGGATCAGCTCGAGCTGGAGCGTGCCCTCCGAGAGGGTCTGGCGCAGGCCGGTCTCGCTCCCGCCGAGGTCGCGCAGCACGGCGCCGCGCAGGGTGAGCGCCAGCTCGGGGGCGCCGCGCTCGGCGCGCCACAGCACCTGCCGCACGATGAGCAGCGCGCCGCCGAGCTTGGCCACCCCGCCGCCGAGCGCGGCGCCCTCCTCCTGTCCGTAGAGCGCCTCGGCGTAGAGCCGGGTGGACGAGGTCACCGCCCACTCCAGCCCCAGGTCGAGCAGCCAGCGCTGATCCGAGACGTTGCCCGCGCCCTCGGGGCCGAGGAGCGCGCCGAGCGAGAGCGAGAGGTCGCCGGGCCCGAGCCAGCGCACGCGGCCGCCCACCGACTTGGCGTCGTTGTCGTCGATCACGAGGTCCGCCCCGTTGCCGACGTGGAGCAGGACCTCGAACCCCGCCGGGAGCTCGGTCTCGACGAACAGGCCCGTGAGCGTGTTGGGCGTGACCAGGCCCAGGAAGGAGGTGGTGAGCAGCGGCGCCTGGGCGGGGTCGAGCGCCTCCACGCCGAACCAGCTCTCCACCCGCCCGAGGTGCACGAGCATCGGCTCGTACAGGCCCGGGACCTGCAGGGTGGCGTAAGCCTCGCCGAGGTTGATCGGCTCTCCGCCGAGGAACTCGGGGTCCTGCGAGAGGACCCGCTCCACCGCGCGCCCCGCGACCAGCTCCAGCCGGAACCCCGCGTCGAGCTCCTGCCGGCGCCCCACCGGGCGCGCGATCCCGATCCGCGCCCAGGTCGGCGCGAACGTGTCGTGGTCGAACAGGTCCTGCCGCAGCGGGATCACGTCGGCGTGCCCAGGCGGGTCGGCGAGGTGGTAGGCGTAGGTCCCCACCACCGAGGCGTACAGCTCCACGCCCTCGAAGAA
>CAZMSZ010000108.1:8206-10763 GCA_964569055.1 uncultured Planctomycetota bacterium
CCTCGAGCCGGCGCAGCCGCTCCTCGAGGGCGCGCACGCGCTCGCGCAGCTCCGCCTCCGCCGACGGCGCCTCGGGCGCCGGCGCGCTCGGGGCCTCCTGCGCCGGCGCGGACCCGGCCAGCGCGAGCGTGGCCACCAGCGCCAGGGCCGCGCGCCGCACCGCTCAGACGGCGGTCGGGCGCTGCCCGCGGAGCACCGAGTTCCCCTCGTGCAGGCGGGTGCGGTCGACGGGCGCCGCCGCGTCGAGCTCGCCGAGGTCGAGGCGGCCCGACTGCGCGAAGAAGGTGAGCGGGTTGTGCCACACCACCTTCTCGATCTCCTCCTCGTCCATGCCGGCGCGCCGCATGGCGAGCACCGTCTTGGGGACCAGGAGCGGGTCCGACACGCCCCAGTCGGCGGCGCTGTTGATCAGCATGCGGTCGGTCCCGAACCGGCGGAAGATCTCGACCATCCGCTCGGGGGTCATCTTGGTGTTGGGGTAGATCGAGAAGCCCGCCCAGCAGCCGGTCTCCTTGACCAGCGGGATCGTCTCCTCGTTGTTGTGGTCGATCAGGGCCCGCTCCTCGCCCAGCCCGCTGGCGCGGATCACGTCCAGCGAGCGCGCGGTGCCGCGCTTCTTGTCGCGGTGCGGGGTGTGGACCAGCACCGGCAGCCCGCTGTGGCGCGCGATCTCGACCTGCTCGGCGAACACGCGCTCCTCGCGCTCGGTCATGTCGTCGAAGCCGACCTCACCGACCCCGACCACCCCGTCCTTGCGCACGTACTCGCGCACCAGCGCGAGCACCTCCGCGTTGAGGCGCTCGTCGTTCGCCTCCTTGGGGTTGAGCGCCATGGTGCACACGTGCCGGATCCCGAACTGGCTGGCGCGGAAGCGCTCCCAGCCGATCAGGGTGTCGAAGTAGTCCTTGAAGCTCCCGGCGCTGGTCCGGGGCTGCCCCAGCCAGAACGCGGGCTCGAGCACGACCCGCACCCCGGCCAGCGCCAGCCGCTCGTAGTCGTCGGTCGTGCGGCTGAACATGTGGATGTGGGGCTCGAAGATCCGCACCGCTGTCCTCCTCGGCGCGCCTGCGCCGCGGCTAGGCTAGCGCACGCGCTCGGTTCGCGCGCCCGCCGGCGCTCAGCCCTCGCGGACCTTCAGCGCGGCGCGGGCCGTGGCCAGCGCCTCGGACACGAGCGGGTCCTGCTCCCGCTCGAGGCGCTCGCTCACGAACGAGAGGGCGCGCGGGTCGCGGGCCCGGCCGAGCGCGCGCGCCGCGGCGAGGCGCTCTTGCGCGTCGGGGTGCTCGAGGTTGCCGATCAGCCGGGCGACCAGCCCGGGTCGCGGGTGCTGCGCAGCCAGGGCCCAGATCGTGCGCGGGACCGGGCGCCCCGCGGCCAGGCGCTCGTCGATGTAGTCGCACAGGCTGTGCGCCAGCTCGGGGTCGGCGCGCTCCTCGAGCCGCCCGAACCGCTCGACCGGGACGTCGCAGAAGAACGCCTTGAGCACGGCCTTGCGCCAGTCGTGCGGGTCGAGGTGCCGGGCGCTGAACGGGTTGTCGCACCAGGCCGCCCGCATGAGCGCGGTCTGGTTGGTGCGCCCGGCGTCGAGCACCAGGGTCAGCCCCTGCGCCACGTCGCCGGGCCGCACGAAGTTGAGCGCGCGCAGCGCGGCCACGCGGGTCTCGGTGTCGCCGAGGTCGTAGGCGCGGAACAGCGCCGCGTACGGCTGCTCGGCCGCGTCGGCCGCCTGCGCCAGCAGCAGCGCCTGCCCGGCCTCGCCCACGCTCCAGCTCCCGACCGGGACCTCGCCCCACACCCCGGGGACGCGCGCCCCCTCGCGCTCGGCGAACGCGGCGATCAGGCCGCGCCGGCCCAGCCGACGCAGCGCTTCGGGCAGGCTGGCGCGCGTGGCCTCGAGGTCGCGCTCGCGCGCGGCCTCCGCGAGCCACGCCTCCGCCGGCGTCCCCGCGATCCGCGCGCGCACGAGCGCCTGCAGCGCCCCCCGCGCCGCCTCGCTCGCCCCCGGCCCGCTCACACGCGCTCGGCGATCGCCGCGGCCAGGGCGGGCCCGTCCTCCAGCCGGCGCGGCTGCCAGCCGACGCCGAGCCCGCTCCCGTCGGCGTGCTTGGGAATGATGTGGAAGTGCACGTGGAACACGGCCTGATGCGCGGAGGGGCCGTTGTTCTGGAGCACGTTGAACGCCGTGGCCCCCGTCGCGCCCAGCACCGCGCGCGACAGGCGCGGCAGCACGCGCCCGATCGCCGCCGCCGCCTCGTCCGACAGCTGGTCGAGGGTGGCCGCCGGCTCCTTGGGGATCACGAGGGTGTGCCCGCGGCTCAGCGGGTTCACGTCGAGGAACGCGAGGACGTGCGCGTCCTCGTACACCTTGTGGCAGGGGATCTCCCCGCGCAGGATCTTCGAGAAGACGGTCTCGCTCATGCGGCGCAGGGTAGCACGCGGGCGCGGGGTGAACGGCTGGGACTCGGGGCGGCCTGGGAGGCTGTCGTCAGCGCCAGCCTTCGTGCCCGTGCCCGTGCCCCTGCCCGTTCCCGTGCGCGTGGCTCGTGCTCGTGCTCGT